>CASPLG010000004.1 GCA_949422855.1 uncultured Eubacteriales bacterium
CAGTAAATTAATCTAAAAACCACCTTTAAGCCTCTAGAACCCTCACTAAGTTCATTAAATCGTCTTCACTGAAAAATTCTATCTGAAGAATACCCTTTTTATCTTTGTTTCCTGTAACCCTAACTTTCCTTCCCAGATATTCTTTTAAAGAAATCTCAACTTCATCGTATATGCTTTCCCTGCTGTATCCCTTATATTTTCTTTTTTTATTTTTCAATGCGTTCTGAATCATTTTTTCAAGCTGCCTGACTGACAGATGCCCTTTTAATATTTCCTGTGCGAACATATCCATATCTGTAGGTGATCCAAGGGAAAGCAACGCCTTCGCATGTCCCGCTGTAATACTGCCTGACTCCAACATGTCTACTATATTTTTAGGCAATTTCAAAAGTCTTAGAGAATTTGCTATTGCAGACCTCGATTTTCCCACCGCTTGTGAGATATCCTCCTGAGTCAAATTATATTTCTCCATCAGCACTTCGTATCCCTTTGCCTCTTCTATAACAGACAAATCTTCACGTTGAAGATTCTCTATAAGTGCTATCTCCATGGCTTCTGAGTCTTCTAAGTCCCTTATTATTACCGGCAATTCCGTAAGTCCTGCCATTCTCGCTGCTCTCCACCGGCGTTCTCCTGCGACAATCTGATACCTGTTATCATCAATCGGTCTTACAAGCAGCGGCTGCAAAACTCCCTTTGAAGCTATTGAATCAGCAAGTTCAGATAAGGCGGTCTCATCAAATGAACTTCGCGGTTGTTTCTTATTCGGTTCTATTTCTGATATCCTAATAAGCGATATTTCTCCGCAATTTTCCGGCATTAAATCATTTTCTTTAAATATCGCATCTAATCCTTTCCCCAAACCTCCTATTTTTATCGCCAAAGTCCATTATCCCCCTTTAATTTTATCATTCTTTATAATCTCTTTCGCTAATGCAATATACTCTTTGGCACCTTTACTGGATTTATCATAGTAATATACCGGTTTCCCAAAGCTCGGAGCCTCAGATAATCTAACGCCTCTGTGAATTACCGTATGAAAAACCTTGTTTGGGAAAAATTTCTTTACTTCATTTACAACCTGTTCTGTAACCTTCAGTCGGCTGTCGTACATTGTCATCAATACGCCTTCTATTCCCAGCCTTGCATTGAACTTTTTCAGTCTTTTTATGGTGTTTACCAGCTGTGATAATCCCTCGAGTGCATAATACTCGCATTGCATAGGGATTAAAACTGTATCACTTGCACACGCAGCATTTGTTGTTACCAGTCCCAGTGACGGCGGGCAGTCTATTATTACATATGAATAATTCTCTTTTATGCGTGACAGTTTACTCTTTAGCCTTGATTCTCTCTGATTAACATCTATTAGCTCTAGCTCAGCTGCTGCGAGGTTCATATTTGATGGAATTATATCTAAATTTTTAAAAGATGTCTCCCGGATTGCCTCCTCAGCCAAGGCATCGTTTACAAGCAAATCATATGACGATAAAGATATTTCTCTTCTGTCAAACCCCAAACCGCTTGTAGTATTTCCTTGAGGGTCTACGTCTATAATAAGCGTTTTTTTATTGTTCAATCCCATAGACGCCGATAAATTTACTGCCGTTGTTGTTTTTCCGACCCCTCCCTTCTGATTGGAGATAGAAATTACTTTTGCCACTTGACCCCATTCACCCCCTTATGCCTAAGATTATAACACTAAAAGTCACTAATTAAAAGTCTTTTATGACTATTTTTTAAAATTATCCCCATCATAAACCTACGTAATTATTTTTGCGAATTTTTTATAACATCATTATTGTGAAACACATAAAAAATGTTCCACGTGGAACATTTACAGTGGTTTTTTTATTATTTTTGCACTTTGCCTTGGGTACTCTTCCGGGGTGGGGCTAATTTTTCTTATTACTATAATACTTCTGCTTCCATTTCCATCGGGCAGTTCTAATTTTTCGATTTTTTCAACTCTTCCACCCAGAGCAGTGACTGCATTTTTCGCATTTTTTATTTCCTCCTCAGGCTGCGGACCCTTCATAGCTATAAACAGTCCATTTTTTCTTACAAAAGGCATACAATACTCAGATAAAATATTCAGCGATGCAACAGCTCTTGAAACGGAAACATCAAAGTTATCTCTGTAAGCCTTATTTTTTGATAATTCTTCAGCTCTCTTATGAAAAATGTTAACCTTTAAATTTAGTTTTTGGGATAAACCATTCAAAAAGCTTATACGCTTATTAAGGCTATCTACAAGTGTGATTTCTGTTTCCGGGTGAGCAATTTTTATAGGCATTCCTGGAAACCCTGCACCTGTTCCTATATCTATCATTTTAATTTCAAAATTTCCCATCACCTTAGAAAGCAAAAGACTGTCTAAAAAATGTTTTATAGCGATGCTGGAGGGTTCAGTTATTGATGTTAAATTGGTATGTTTATTGTAATCGAGTAGATAGTCAGCATAAATCTTAAATTGTTGTACCTGGGTAGGTTTTATTTCCATACCTAACTTTTCTGCACCATTTATTAATGTATTTTCGAAATTATTCATTGCAGTTTCTCCTTTTCTCTGTGCCACTTAGCTATCCATATTGCCAAAACCGACATATCAGCAGGGCTCACTCCAGAAATTCTTGATGCTTGTCCCATGTTCAAAGGTCTGATTTTCTTTAATTTTTCTCTAGCTTCGAGTCTTAATCCTGCCAATTTTTCATATTCTATGTCGGCAGGTATTACTTGGCATTCTAATCTTCGCATTTCCTGGATTTGTCTATTTTGTTTATCTATATACCCCTGATATTTTATTTCTATCTCGGTGCATTCCAAAATATTATCATCATGCTCAGCCCTTGTGGGGTCAAAAGGCTTTAGCACATTATAATTGAGTTGGGGACGTTTAAGAAGGTCTGCAAGATGAACTCCGGAGGCGATGGGAGATGTTCCACGTGAAACAATTTCTCTATTTAAGGCTTCAGATGGCGAAATTACTGTACTTCTGGCTCTTTTTAGTTCATCTGACTTTCTTTTTTGTCGGTCAAGGAACCTATACCATTGTTCATCCGTCACCAGTCCGAGGTCTTTTCCTAAGGGCATCAATCTTTCATCGGCATTATCCTGACGCAGCACAAGTCTATATTCGGAGCGTGAGGTCATCATCCGATAGGGCTCATGAGTACCTTTTGAGACCAAGTCATCTATCAGCGTACCAATGTACGAGCTTGCCCTATCCAAGATAAGAGGTGATTTTCGTTTAACCTTCAAAGCGGCATTGACACCGGCGATAAATCCCTGAGCAGCGGCCTCTTCGTATCCGGAACTGCCATTAAATTGACCTGCACCAAATAGACCCGAAAAATTTTTAAACTCCAGAGAGGGGAGGAGTTCGAGGGGGTCGACACAAGCGTACTCTATTGCATAAGCGGGTCTCATAATTTTTACATTTTGTAGACCATCTATAGTGCGATAAAATTCAATTTGGACATCTTCCGGCAAAGAGGAAGACATTCCCTGTAAATACATTTCCTCAGTATCGATTCCGCAAGGTTCGATAAACATCTGATGCCGTTGTTTATCAGAGAATCTTACCATTTTATCCTCAATACTAGGGCAATATCTAGGGCCTATGCCATCGATTTTACCGCTATACATAGGGGATCTGTTTATATTATCCAGGATCACCTTTTTAGTCTGCTCATTTGTCCAAGCGACATAGCAAGCTATTTTATTATCCCCTAAATTTCCCGAGCTATAAGAGAAAGGGACAATATTTTTGTCACCTAACTGTTTTTCCAGTTTAGAAAAATCGATACTAGACCTTAATACTCTGGCAGGGGTGCCGGTTTTAAATTTCCTCAATGGGAGCCCCAATTTTTTCAGGGAGGCCGTAAGCAGTCTTGAGGAGAACATATTATCAGGACCGCTTTGATATGAAACCTCGCCGACATGGATTGTGCCATCGAGATATGTTCCGGTACAAATGACAACACATTCGGCTAAATAGAGGGCATTTAATCTAGTTTTTAGGCACCAGAGAGCATCTTTTTTAAAAATGTCGATTATTTCGGCCTGTTTAACATCTAAATTCTGTTGCAATTCGAGTTTACGTTTCATAACACGGCTGTATTTATTTCTGTCAATTTGTACACGCAGGGAGTGTACAGCGGGACCTTTTCCTTTATTGAGCATTCTGCTCTGTAAAAAGCACTCATCAGCGGTTTTAGCGATTTCGCCGCCCAGAGCATCAATTTCCCTAACCAAATGACCCTTAGCCGTTCCCCCGATAGAAGGATTGCAAGGGCAGTTACCTATAGCATCCAAATTCATGGTAATAACGGCTGTTTTGCACCCAATTCTGGCAGCGGCTAAGGCAGCTTCGATACCTGCATGGCCTGCACCGACCACTAAAACATCATAATTTCCGGCAATAAAGTCCAAAACAAAATACCTCCTTTATTTCCCCAAACAAAACTTTGAAAACACGGCATTAATGACTTCATCTGTGGCATTTTCGCCTGTAAGCTGAGCGAGCACGTCCAGTGAATTTTGGATTAAAACGGTTATAGCATCTAAAGTCATACCGTTATCCAGAGCACACTGAGCTTCTTTCAAAATAGAAATTGTCCTATTAATGATATCAAACTGGCGTTGTCCGGATATAAACACTTCACTGCCTCCCAATTTGTCCATACCGACAAAATCATAAACAAGATTTTTAAGTTCATCAATTCCCGCACTATTTTTGGCGGATATACGCACATATCGACTAAAATATTTATTTATTTCGTCTAAATCCAAGGAGAGCTGCAAATCGGATTTATTTAATACAGCGACAGATTTACTCAAATCGATTAAACTTATTACCTCTCTATCGTTCTCGCACAGTGTCCTGGAAGAGTCGAACAGCACAAAAATTATATCTGCGTCAGCCAAACATTCTTTCGCTCTTTGGACGCCGAGTTTTTCAACAATATCAACAGTATCTCTTATTCCGGCAGTATCAAATAGTGTCACAGGTATGTCACCTATCATAGTAGTGCCCTCGACGACATCTCTGGTTGTACCGGCGATATCGGATACAATCGCACGCTGATAACCCATTAATAGATTCAAAAGCGAAGATTTTCCGACATTAGGACATCCTGTGACTGCGATTTTAAGGCCATTGATGAGAGCACGTGTTGCGAAGAAAGTGCTGTTAAGTGAAATTAAGTCTGCTAATATTGCATCCAGCTTAGTTTTCAACAAATTTCTATCAACTTGTGGAATATCTTCGTCAGGAAAATCTGACCAAGCGGACAAGCCCGCCATAATATCCACAAGGGAAGTTTTAATTTGTATAATTTTTTTATTTATCTTTCCTTCCATACCGCTCACGGCGATTTTTTCAGCTTTTTCTCCCTGAGCAGATATTAAGTTCATAACAGATTCAGCTTCTGATAAATCCATTTTACCATTGAGGAAAGCACGCTTAGTAAATTCACCTGGCTGAGCGAGCACGGCACCATTTTTCAAAACTATATCTAGTATTTTTTGCACAATATAAACTCCCCCATGACAAGATATTTCAACAACATTCTCGCCGGTATAGCTGTGTGGTGCCCTGAAGACTAAGGCAATCACTCTATCAACGACAGAACGGTTATAAAATATTCTTCCGAATTTAGCACAATACCCATTCAAGTCGGCTAACTTTGTTCCGTCGAACGATTTAAATATAGAATCTGCGACGCTGATGGCTGAGTCTCCCGATATTCTAATTATACCGATTCCACCCGGAGCCAGAGCGGTAGAAATGGCAGCAATTGTGTGCATAATAAAATCCTTTCGTAATAAAAATAGCGGTTCACGCAAAAAAACACTCCCATTTAACGGCAACTCAAAACACTTGAAGAATAGTTAATGACGGGAATATTTTTTTAGATAAACCAACTAAAAAGGTGCAAATTTAGTTTATTTCTGGTGCAATGACGACATGGCGGTTATCATTTTCGCCCTCGGACCACGAATCCGCACCGGCTACAGACTGTATTGCAGAGTGAATAAGTTTTCTTTCATAGGATCGCATTGGTTCGAGCTCGATACGATTTCCATTTTTTATAGCATCATGAGCCATTCTTCTGGCATAAGCCTCAAGGGATTTTTTACGTTTTTCTCTATACTCTCCGGCCTCAACTCTAACTTTACAGTAGGGTTCTTCTAGATTGTTGGCGGCAAACCCGGCTAAATACTGTATTGCATCGAGCGTCTCCCCGTGGCGTCCGACGATATACTTTATATCTTTGCCCGTTATTTTTATGACGCATAAATCCTTTTCTTGAAGTTCAATTTCGACATTCAAAGAATCCATTCCCATATAATAAAGCAATTCTTTTATATAATTTTTCGCCCTTTCGGCAGGAGAATCCTTAATAAAAGCTCTTACCTGAGCCATTTTGCCACCAAAAATACCCAATTTTTTCTTTTGTGGGGACTGAATAACTTCAAAACTGACAATACTTTCATCAGCATTTAAAATCTCGCAAGCCTTTCTTTTAGCGAGAGCAATAGTTTCTTCAACGGCGAAAGCCTCTTTAATCACAACACTTTCCTCCCAACAACCTAAAGCTCGGGGCAAAAATCATTTATCTTTTTTATTTTTTTTCCTGTTAAACGGGACAACTTTGTCCGCCAAAAGAACATTTTCAGGGGTATTAATCTGTACTGCTTTTTCGTCGTGCTCCACGAGGGAGGCAAATCTAGCGGCTTCATCTCTGGCATTGAGCGTAAAGAGGTTATAATACTTGTTAAGTATGAGATTTTGAATCAAGCCGATAATAGAGTTTAGAATCCAATAAAGTCCGACAGCACCGGGTATAGTGTAAGCTATGTATGCGGTAAAAATGAACATCATGTATGGTACAAACTTCATAGCACCCTCGACCTGAGCATTACCGCCGCTCATTTTTTGTGTAACATACATAGAAGCGACCGACACAACAAAGCACAAAACGGGGATAATCCACAACATATCGGAGAACGGCACAGCGTTAGGGCGATTGAGAAGGTTAAGGCCTATTAAATTAAACCCGGAACTATATTCTTCAATATCTGCAAGTTCGCTGCTGTTAAACATGGTCAAATATGGCTTAACCTCGCCGAAAAATCTAACTATCTGAAGCTGCTCATACCCGGAACTGATTTTATCCTTCATATCCGGCAAAGCTGAAATCACGGTTACAGCTTCGGATATTTTATTTTGGGGTATGTGCAGAGTATTTTGCAAAGGCTTGGTTATAGCGCCGAAAATCCCACCCCAAAGGACAAGCGGTAAAATCATGGATGAAAAGCACCCGCTCAGAGGGCTTGCACCTTCTTGTTGGTATAATTTGGCTAATTCTTCGTTGTATCTCTGCTTATCCTTACCGAATCTCTTCTGAATTTCTTTTTGTTTTTCGCTCAGACGTGCATTAACGGCCATTGTTTTTTGTCTTTTCACGGCGGTAGGGAACAGAATAATGTTAATGACGACAGCAAACAAAAAAATAGCAATGGCATAATTACCGGTAGCATGGAAGAAGAACCACAATATATAACCAAAAATACTACCTAAAAAATCGAAAATGAATCCCAAAATTTTACGCTCCCTAACTTAATTTATTGGATAGAAGGTACAAATCAACACAAGATTATGGTACAGGGTCGTAACCGCCCTTACAAAACGGATTACACTTTAAAATTCTCTTGCACGCGAGAAGAGCACCCTTAAACGCACCGTATTTTTCAATGGCTTCGAGCGCATACGACGAGCAAACCGGAATAAATCTGCAGTGCGGACGAGTGTACACAGAAACACACCGACGGTAAAAGTGAATCACTGCAAGCAAAAACTTTTTCACAATAAGATCCCCGCTTTTCTGAGATGAAAAATCATATCTTTCTGTACGACCCCCATTTTCACAAACGGAGTCTTACCTCTTGCGACAAATACCAAATTGTATCCGGGCACAATTCTGTCATAAATCAGTCTGTACGCCTCTTTAATAACTCTGCGGGCCCTATTTCTCTGAACAGCTTTTCCTATTTTTTTACTGGTAGTGATACCTAATTTTTTAGTTTTACTTCTGTTTCTGAAGACATAGGTAACAAGCGTAGGGGAGACATAAGACCTCCCACGAGCATAAGCTCTGCGAAACTCTGATTTTCTATTAATACTAACTATTTTGCTCATAAAACACTCATCTTTTTAGATTACGCACAAAGTTTTTTTCTTCCCTTAGCTCTGCGTGACGCTAAAACTTTTCTTCCGTTTTTGGTTGACATTCTGCTTCTAAATCCATGTGTTCTCTTCATGTGAATGACACTCGGTTGATACGTTCTTTTCATGATAAATCTCCTTTCTGAATACACGCATAAATCAGACAAGCCGAAGCTTAGATATTACGCCGTAAAACATATAATTTCTCCAAAATTATACCATCAAGAATATATCCATGTCAAGAAATTATTCACATATATTTTTAACAAATAAAAATTTTTACTTTTTGGGGCTTTGGGTACTAAAAAAACTATTGAAAAAAAATATATTTAGGGTAAAATTATTAGTGGGAGATGTATTGTTGACCGCTCGTGGCGAAGCTGGATATCGCAGCAGATTCCGATTCTGAAGGACGGGGGTTCAAATCCCTCCGAGCGGGCCAGGGAAGCACCGAGTCTTAGTTTATGCGGCTAAGACCGGTGCTGATTTTACAATTTTCATTGTTGTATTGTGGGTTTTGCATCCCAACCGGACGAGATAACCAAAGGACAAGCGAATGAAGAAGCACCAAGTCTTGGTTTATGCGGCTAAGACCGGTGCTGATCTTACAATTTTCATTCTCATAACTGTTAATTCAGGGGTCGTATAATCTCCGCTCATAACACGGTTTTAGGATAAACCTCACATTTAGCGGGATAATCTCTTCTAAGAAAAAATCATATTTAAAATTATAAGCATACACACGCCAGGAACTCCTGCAAGGGATGAAATTCCTATATTCATAATGCTCATAGGCAGATATACGCTTGTAAAATCCGATATCAAATTAACGCCGAACAATATAATTATCCCGCTAAGCGACGATTTAACAGCATTACAAAGCGGTCTTGATGAGCTCAGCATTTTATAGAGAACGAACAAGCAAAGCACTACGGAAAATACCATTATCATTGGATATAAATACGCTTTAAAATACACCATTTAACGACTCTGCCCCATATCTTTAGTATTTTTGCATGAGCAGAGCCTCTTTGCTTTCTTTAAAAGGTAGCGATACCTTGCTTGAAGAAGTTCCTTTTGATACAAACATGCATCTATTAAATCCGGATCTTTTTCATTTTCAAACCACATCTCTGTCTTGTCTATTTCATCGCTTATCAGCCTTATGTCACATGCCAACTCCCGTATATCCTGAGCAAACTCACCTGAATGATAGCCTCTTCCTCTAAGCCTGTCAAATAGGGTTTTCATAAAAATAAATCTCCCTCATGAGCATTTTATTTATAACTATGCCTCACCAAGGAGCTTTATTACATCAAAAATTCTGTATTGTTTTTTGCGATTTGGACAAAACGATTACGGTACCTATTAAAAAACAGTAATGCACGGTGGGATTGAGATAAATTAACAAAAAACCGTAAGCCTCAATAATTAACAAATCAGCTGACTATAGCCAACACAGCTTAAAAAAGATACATTGACTCTAAAAAAATTACAAATTGGGGTAAAAGCACTCGGTAGATACCTAAGTGTTATTTATTTAGCGTAAACGTTGGCTCTCTTGGGGCAAGCAAAACTTTTTAAAATGGCATTCTTAATGAAATTAACTAAAATTAGGGCTGCAAAAAATCTGACTTAAAATTTTTCAAGAACCAAATCCACAATATCCCGGCATCTCATTTTATAGGTTTCTTTTAAATACGGTAATTTACCAACCTGACCGAAGACATCATTTATTCCGATTGCCCCCACCGAGACCGGGAAATCTTCAGCTAAGACCTCACAAACAGCAGAGTGCAGACCGCCTATTATGTTATGATTTTCAGCAGTAATGACCCTGCCTGTTTTTTTCGCTGATTTAATAATTGTCTCTCTGTCGATAGGCTTTATTGTATGAACATTTACAACTTCTGCGGATACGCCTTTTTCTCTCAGTTCATCTGCGGCACACAGCGACTCATGAACCATAATTCCGCAGCAAAATATGCTTACATCACTGCCCTCTCGCAGTACATCGGCTTTAGAAATTTCGAATTCATACGAGTCATCATAAACACGGGGGACAGTTTTTCTTGGCATTCTCATATAGAGTGCCCCCTTGTAGTCCACAATCTGAGGAATAGCTTTTTTAAGTTCTGTAGTGTCAGCGGGCTCGAAAATAACAATCCCGGGTATACTTCTCAAAACGCCTATATCTTCTACACTCATATGAGTACCGCCATTGAGTTCAGCAGTTATTCCGGGGTCAGAACCTATAATTTTAACATTTTGTTTAGCATAGCATATCGATATTGCTATTTGGTCGCATATTCTCCTGGTAGCAAAGGGGGTAAACGTTACGATAAACGGAATAAAACCATAGCTGCTCATTCCGGCGGCAACAGATGCCATATTTTGTTCTGCAATACCCGCATTAAATACCCTTTTAGGATATTTTTGGATTAATTCGCCCAGACCATTAGGCTTTGCAAGGTCGGCATTAAGCACGACTATATTGTCATTTTTCTGAATCAAAGCCTCTAATTCCTGTGATAAAACCTGTCTCATTTCCATCATACAGCACCATCCAATTCTTTTAATGCTTCATCAAGGATATCCTCGGTTACGGCCATACTGTGATTGGCACAGCCGGCCTTTTCAGCAAACGATACCCCATACCCCTTTACGGTATTAAGAATTATCATGGTGGGTCTGTCAGAAACCTTCGCTGCACTAATCGCTGCATCAATACAATCACAATCGTTGCCTCTTTCTACCGTTATAACATTCCACCCAAAGGCCTTCCATTTATCGTCTAGGGGTGCTAAATCGCATATATCCTCTAAACTGCCATCAAGCTGAAGTTTATTATAATCTGTAAAAGCTATTAGGTTATCGAGTTTCCACTGCGCAGCCAACATAGCAGCCTCCCAAATCTGTCCCTCCTGTGATTCCCCGTCTCCAACAACAGCATATATATTTGCCCCGTCTTTTTTTAGTTTTGACGCCATAGCAATCCCCACAGCACAAGAAAACCCCTGTCCTAAAGAGCCGGTAGTCATATCAATGCCCGGAGTTTTATTCATATCACAGTGGCTTGGTAAATTTGTCCCGGGTTTGTTGAGGGTATAAAGCCAGCCTTTATCAAAATAACCCACGTCGCTCAGAACAGCATACACAGCCGGGCCGCTATGTCCTTTCGATACTACAAGTCGGTCTCGCCCGTGCATTAAAGGATGTTTGGGGTCAATATTCATATGTTTATAATAGAGAACCACAAGCAGTTCCACGATAGAAAGCGACCCTCCGACATGCCCCGAACCAATCGAGGCTATTTCGGATAATATATCTTTTCTTATTTGTTTACATTTTAAATTCAAATCCATAATATAAAACCTCTAAACTAACTAAAATAAAATTTTGGTAAACACAGCCGTAAGGCTACGCATCATAAGAGGAAAAATCGGTTTCAAAACTGCCATTATTTATCTGCCCACGTACGTGAGACTTAATGCTTTTTTCGAGCTGCACAGTGTCGTCTTTTAACCTCTTTAATTCCACAATTTTGTTAGCATCTGACTTGCTGATTTTTCTATTGGTCTTAATAATTAAAAACTCATCTTTTTTTAGCACATGAGGACAGACTTTTATCCCGGCTGCCTTATATTCATCATCCGAATATTTGTTAGGACCTATAAAGCCTCCTGTAACTTTAGCAGTATCTCCTTCATCCAACATCTGAATATTTGTATTTTTATCTTGGTTCTTATCCATTTTTAATTCACCCTCTCTTATTTTACATAATCATCCGGAGAAAAGGTTTCTGTATCACCTGTAGCCTCGCTATACTTATCTATCAAATCTTGACTTACACCATCCCCAATGAGCTTCTCTGTTCTGCTTTTTAGATTCTCTAGCTTTTTAATGTATTCATCAGGAACTCCCACGACCCGAAATCCGGACCCTTTTTGGGGATATGACACTGTAAAATACTTTTTGTCTTTACCGGTTCCCCGGCTTATCTGAACCGAGCCTATTTTATAATGATCACAATTACCTGCTGCAGATATTTTATCCAGTGTTTCCTCGTCTAACTTTTGGGCATGACTATTCTTATTTAGATTTTCCTTCACAAATTACTCCTCCGTTTCCGAAAAACATCAACTACAATATTATTGTATTAAGTGTCTAAAAGCATGTCAATATAAACATATGTTTTAGTCTATATATCCTTTGGAAGCGATGGCATAATTTATTGTTTACCAACAAAAAGGCACTCAAACTGAGTACCCACTAAAAAATATAGCCCAAAATAGTGTTAAAAAGCACCTGTGCAGTTGTATTTAATATAAACTACCCCAAATTCTGAGGGCCAAAACTAAGGGGGAGCAGTCTCTCGAGCGTAAAGATTTTACAGTCATTTATATTCTCGGCACCCATTTAATAACACAAATAAAAATCTTTGTTGCCATTAATATCTTCCTGCACCAAACGAGCAAACTTTCCTTTGTAGCCCTCAATCAAATACAATCTTGACGATTCTTTATTTTCTCGTAATTTAAATAATTCTAAAGCTTGATATATAGGTGGATTAGCACAAGAGTAATATTCAAATGACGGGATGTCTAATTCAAACTTATTTCCATTTTCGTCCTCAGTGTCTAGGGACAAAAAGTTTAAGTTTTTATCCACATTATCGGTTCCCAGCCTCATACCAATGCAGACACTCCCTACAATATCTCTTTTATTGTTAACAACAGGAACAAGAATATGACCGTTATTAGTATTGTCAAAAAGCGTAAAAACCATATTCTGTGTATCATAGCAAGTCTCTTTAGCATTGACGGAACGCCTATTAAAAAACTCATTATAATTTTTTTTGAACTTCTTAGTATTGATATATGACTTTACGCATTCCACCACACGTTTATTTCTTAATTGCCGACAGTCATACACTTTCCCCGCACTTGCAGAAAAGCCGCCGCACAGTAATATACCCAAACCAAATATCACGGCAAATAAACATTTATATTTTAATTTCATTGTATACTCCCTCGCTACCATAATTTATAATATCCAACCAAATAAAATTCTGGGTTCCCACTCCATGCCAACCAGCTTCGCTTTTTATTTTGAGGCAAATTCCGATCTGTGAGAACCAAAAAATCCCTATCGCTGCCGTTTGGATCCCAATAACGATTTACTCCGGAGTATACGCAAAAATGTCTTTTTGCAAAACTTGTGTCATCACAAACAGTCTTAAATTTGAACATTACATATGTAGAACCCCTTCGCAACAACATAGGCAGCTCCTCTAACTGAAGCGATATCCTGTTGGTAAATGACACATAACACTTTTCATTTGGCTTCAAAGTTTCCCTTTGCAGCCTTTTCAATAATTTGTCAAAATACCCATCTATAGCACGATAGCTTCCTCCCGGAGTTTTGGGTAGATCACTGAGATTAAGCACTTTAGCTAACCATCTACGAAAATCTGTATTTCTGTCATCCGTCAGTGACGCATCCAAATTTAATTTGGCAGTTGTTGTCAGATATGTTTTAGTGCTTTCATTACTGGCAGCTATTGAAAGAAGACATGCAAATTGGCACCACCACGCCTCACCCTGTCTGATTTTAACCGTTATGCTCTTTGGAGACATAAATTTCACCCTCTTCCTAAAAATCAATATTTACCTAGCCATACAACAAATTTTGTGCTCAATCAGGCGTCCATATTAAACAACGCATAAAATACTTCTACCCTAAATTCTGAGGGCCAAAACTAAGGGGGAGCAGTCTCTCGAGCGTAAAGATTTTACAGTCATTTATATTCTCGGCATTTTTGGCCAGAATAACTTTAAAACTCTCCGGATTACAAAACTCCCTAAGTGTCTGGCGGCACACCCCACATGGAGGGCAATAATCAGATAACGTCTCATTTTCATTTTCGTTCCCCCCGACTACGGCAATAGCTTTAAATTCACGGTGTCCTTCGTAGACGGCACGGAATAAAGCCGTCCGCTCTGCACAGTTAGATGGCGAATACGATGCACACTCAATATTAAACCCGGGATAAATCCTATTATCCGACGTAATAATAGATGCCCCGACTTTAAATTTAGAGTAAGGAGCATATGCATTTTTGCGAGCGTCAAGTGCAGCCTTAACAAGTAAGTAGGTGTAATCCAAAATACTCTCTCCTTAGGAAACTCTCCCGGCTTTTATAACATCATCATCTCTACTCTTACAAAATATCCTCTGTCGTGCTTGCATACCGGACAAACCTCCGGAACTTCTTTTCCGGTATAAACATATCCACAATTCAAGCAAATCCACCCTGTCTCAACATCGGATATAAAGAGTTTATTGTTCTGAAGCAAATCGGCAAATTTTCCGAACCTATCCCCATGAACCTTTTCTATTTCGGCTATCATGCTAAAAGACGCTGCTACATCATTAAAGCCTTCATTTTTAGCCTCTTGACTGAAAGTTTTATATATAGGGTCATTTTCTTCGTACTCATTGTGCTGTGCACTTTTAAGTAAATCAAGAGAACTGTCATAGATATCTATGGGATACCCGCCTTGAATATCCACAGTACTTCCGGCAAGATTTTTCAAATGCTTATAAAATATCTCAGCATGTTCCTTTTCCTGATTCGCCGTGAAAGTAAAGACCTTTTCAATCACCTGCAGACCCTCTTTTTTAGCCTGGGATGCCGAAAAAGTATATCTGTTGCGTGCCTGACTTTCCCCGGCAAAAGCCTTCATCAAATTCACACGGGTATTGCTTGTTTTAAAATCAACTGCCATGGTAAAAATCCCTCCTAAAATAAGTTACTTGTAACTGACACGAGCATATTATAATCTCATTTTTCGCTAAAATCAACACCTTATTGAATTTTTACGGAATTTCGCATCATTAAACTTATTTTTTGTATAAGAAAATTTTCCATAAAATGAACATTAAATATATAAACCAAAAGCCTAAATAGCTATAACAGAATTTAATAGCCACGTGAATTTTATTTTCAGCTTGACCAAGCAATAAATATATGTTAATATAATACCCACATATCAGTTAATATGTTTAGATAGCCTTTATTATTTATGTCCTGGTTATAAGAAGATAAATCGGTTAAAGTATTTTCTAATTTTAAAAGGGGAATATCATATATGAAGTTTGGGAAATTTTTGGACTCAGCCATTGCGTCTGTGGGGATATTCAGTATGCTCATTCCGGGTTTTTCCGCCTGGATAGATCCTACTCAGCGAGATAAAGTCATAAGTTTTTTTAACGCAGACAGACGTAATAGTCAGATTTTTAACCTTGAGAATGAGGTAACTTTAAGTTTTATATGTTACTCCGTGGCAAAAAAACTAAGACTGGATATAAACTTGAATATTCTTAGCAAAGACTCTTCGCAGGCGTTTTTGGAGGAGCATATAGACGAGTATATGGCACGTGAAAGCGGATTATTTAGTAAGAGTAATTAATTTATATTTAAACGTTATAGAAAAGGTCACACATCTGCTTGCGTGACCTTTTTGGCATTTATTACATGTAAATATTCACGGAAAAGCAGCTTTTTCAAACTATTTTATAGCCGATATAATCTCATGGGCATAATTTTCTATACTGCGTATATCTTCATCTGTCGGCATAAAGTTTACCTTAACCACTTCATCACTAACCTTAAACCCTAAACTTCTGAGACGCTCCTGGATCATCCCTACAGCTTCACCGCTCCATCCATATGAACCAAAACACCCGGCGGGTTTACCTCTGGAATTAATCGCATCAATCGAAGAGAGAGCATCCCATATAATTTTAGGAGCATCACGGTTTATCGTGCACGACCCAACCATAATCCCCGATGCACGTGATATTTTACTGGAAATGTCCTGCGCGGGAGTTGAAACCACGTCAATCAGCTCAGCGTATATATTCCCGTGCGAATTATTTATAGAATCGACGGCAGCTTTAGCGAGTTTCTTTGTGCAGCCATAAGCTGAAGCATACAAAACGGCTACAAATTTATCCTGAGGAGTTTCAGTTTTGCTCCATTTATAATAATCAGACATACGCTTTTGTATTGTCTCTGTAAGCACAGGACCATGACCGGGACATATCGCTTCGGGATTTAAATCTTTTATTTTATCCAGACCTGACAGCACAAATTTCTTAAACGGTCCGAAGATACAGTTGTAATAATATTCAAATTCAGCCAAATAAGCGTCTTTATCATGTATGGAGACGTCAAAAACGGTAGGTTCACAAAAGTGTGAGCCAAGGAAATCACATGAAAACAAAATTTTTTCATCCTCGAACCAAGTCATCATTGAATCCGGCCAATGCAGCATCGGAGCAACGATAAATTTAAGTGTCCTCCCGCCGATATCTAAACTATCGCCGTCTTTTACGCATATACAATCTAAATCCAGATTGGTTATTTGTTTTAGGTACTTGCTAGCGATTGCGGTACAGACAATTTTAATTTTAGGATTTAAATCGAGAAGTTTTTTCAAACTCCCGGAATGGTCAGGCTCAGTATGGTTGACAATAACATAGTCTATTTTATCAATATCCGTTATGCTGCGCAGATTATTCATATATTCATCAAAAAAATTACCATGGCACGTATCTATAACCACATTTTTTTGACCGCTGATGAAGTAAGAATTATATGATGTTCCGTATTTAGCCTGCATCACAATGTCAAACACCCGAAGCGAAGGATTCATGATGCCGATAGAGTAGCTGTTTTCTGATATTCTCTCTATACTCAATTATAAATTCTCTCCTTAAATAAAATATGGCATAAAATTTGAGGCTTACGCTTCTTCAAACAAATCTTTACCCACACCGCACAAAGGACAAACCCAATCATCGGGCAAATCTTCAAACGCCGTACCGGGCTCTATACCATTATCGGGGTCACCTTTTTCAGGGTCGTATATATATCCACATACCGTACAAATAAATTTATCCATTAAAAATTCCTCCTGTTTAATTGATTTACAAATATGATGATAAAACGAGAAAAGCAGTATGTCAATTAGTATTGACTAAAAGGGTTATATTGAAATATCCACATAAAAATCATCTCCAAATGGACAATTATCCAATAAATTATTTAATTTCAGAAAAAACTCACTAAAACTATTGATATTTTCAAAAAAATATATTACAATATATTCCACAACAGGAAATTCTAAAGAGGAGATGATAATTTATCATGGCAGATTTTTTTAAAGACATAACTCAAGCAAACTTAACAGAACTTGACACGCTAGAAAAAATAGAAGCAGACCTTAAAGAACTAGACAAAAGCCTGAAGCCTCATGCGCTGGGTAGGCCGATTGTAGAGACCTCATTGGAACTAGTTCAGGACTTTGGTGACAAAAACAAGGTGAGTTTTTTCCGGGATTTTGCCGGTGGGTCACTCTCCTCTAGTATTCTAAGATCTCTGGATTATAATAAAGATATACTATATTCTTTTAAGAGGATAGCCAGCTCAGATCGCAGAATCCTGCGGAAAAACGAAATTAAAAAAAAGGCAGATGAATTTGCGAGGGCTATGGCAGAGTACTTCGGCACTGACCCGACTGATAAGCAGACGCGCAAGGCATTATTGGAAAAGGCAAAAGGAACATTTTTTTACTCTTGGATCGTTGCCTCTACAACATTTATGCATACACTGTCAGGTGTTCTCCATCGCCCAAGTTGGAACCCCGATCTTGATATTCAACTTGACATTATAAAGGGCCAGGTCGATGGGAGTTTGCGTATTTATGATCGATTATTAAAAAATACAATCAATATGGTTAATGATAATATAGTAGGAAGCGGTTTCGAAAGTACCTTACGGCAATTAGGGGTCAAGTTAGAAACTTCGATTCCCAATCTCAGAGAAAAACTCTCGAAAGAAAAGGGTAATGGCAGCGCTGACGGCAATACTCAAGATGATAAAGATAAAGCTGCACCCGGTAATACTGAAACCAAAGTGGATAAAAAGGACAATAATAATTCCAGCTCCGACGGTAAAGAATCAGACGAAGATCGACGCCGCAGGGAAAACGAAAAAAAGAGGGCTGCTGAAGATTTTTCACAGGCAAGCTCACAGGCAAAAAGCGCTCTGCTCAGAAATAAACTGAATTTACCGCCCGTACCCAATGCCGGAAGCACTCCAAATAATATGAAGAACAACTCTAACGGTTCGAATAATCCAAATAACGCGAGCAGTACAAATAGTCTAAACAGCACGGGCAGTGCAGATAGGGGGCAGACCGGGAACGAGAAAATAGTTGATGAAAAAGAGTTAGATGGGAATTTGATGAATAAGCTAGCTCATGAAGCGATTTTGCTATGGAAAGATATGCAGGGTAGCCTAGATTTGATAAAAACATGTAAGCAGACCAATCAAGGTGACGTAATAAAAGACGTCTTGTACAGCACTTGCTCCAATCCGACTGCAAAATTGAAGGAGGATTTAAGTAAATTTATCCCTGAGAAAGAAAAAAGCCGCTCAGAAAGTTATTTTCATTATCTGCCCAAGGCTATTTCAGGTTTATCCGCTGACGAAATATTAAAGATTTTAGAAGGTTCCGACAAGATCAAAGACCCTAAAAATGAGCAAGAAATTACCTTTGACGATGAGCTCAAGAAATTAGACGGTTCTATATTATTTGAACTGGCAAGACTTGTCATCATCGCATGGAAAAAGCAGGTTTCGCCTACTGTAATAAAATTTTTATTAAGCACCGAACAGTTGCAAAAGAAACAGCTCAAAAAGGAACTTCGTAGGTTTGTAAATACGTTCTCCGAAAAATCCAGGGAGAATTTAAAGAAAAGGATTCCATCCAGGATCTCCGACGATGACGAGAGAGAAAAATATATAAACAATGTTGCAAACTACATTTTTATGGTTATGAGCAATGAAGACATAATTAAAATCATAGGCGTTACAGCTAATGCCGCAGAGGAGGATATCCGCTCAAATTTGTCCAGTGAGGATGCTACCCATATACCTCAGTCCGTTTGGGAGCATGTACTGTTCTTAGGCTTTAATAAAATTTCCAAGGGTATTATTAAAGAGCTGGTAGATAAAAAAGACGCAAAACAAATAAAAAGTATGCTTCTCTATTTCATAAACTCATTTAATGTTCAGACTCTTACAAACCTTGTTAAGGGAGGCAATTTAGACAGTAAGATAAGTGTGGATAATGAGTCAGAATTAGAAAATTTCAAACAGTCTCTTTTGTTGGTAGTCCAGCAGCTAAGCGATACTCAGATTTTGAGCTATGCTACCCCTCACAGTAAGAAGGACAGGGTGGCATCCGGCAGGAAGCACATTGAGAGAGACGAAAAAAACAGAGAGGTTTCCGTAGAAAATGACATACCACACGCAAAACCGGCAGAACCTAAGAAGCAAACAGAAACAAAACCGATGCAAAATGCTTCTCCAGAGACATCCGGTAATTTAGGTGCCACTGCAAATCAACGGGCAAACGTACCATCTGAAACTACAAGAAGGATTAAGCAGGCAGTAGAGCAGGAAATAAGAAAAACTAATATTGAAATTGCGCCGGAAAATATAATAAATGGAAAAATCAAATCTGCCAGATTGATTGAAGCAATAGAGGATAAGAAAAAAGAATTGGAAAGTTTAAGGGAAGCGTTGGAAAAGCAAGCTAATTAGAGGTAGCGTCAAAATTTGGATAAGGAGTTGATTTACAAAATGGCAATGATTATTAACAAAAAAGATAATAAGAAAGAAATAGAGGAATTAAGCAAACGCATAGAAATACTAGATAAGCTCATAAGTTATATAAAGAACCACAGTAACCAAGAGGGAGCTGATACGGTAATAGATAAAAATGCTATAGATAAAGAATTAAAAAATGACGATATAATCGAATTAAAGGTTATAGACAGTAAAAATACATCTGCACCTCTTTCATCATCCCCCTCGTCTTCATCGGGCGGCACAAGTGAAACCTCCGCTGTTAAAACAGAAAACTCAGATGGCTCTCTAAGGCAGCAAAAAGTTTCCTCGACAGGCGAACAAACGGACTTGGCAGCACAGCAAAAATCATCTCAAAGCGCCTCTTCTCAACCCGGCGCCGGAAAAGAAGATGTGAATACTATACCTCCACCGCCGCCTCCACCACCTCCACCGCCTCCATCTAACACAAAAGAGGCAGAGTCTGAAATAGAAGATGCCGTTAAAAACTTTCTTAAAGAGAGGATGAAAAAACTGTCCAATAAGTAGCATAAAAAGAGACTACGCAGTAAGTTTTGCTCATCATTTTTACTTCCCCTAATACCTTCGTCCGTTTTTATCACTCAGACAAAAAGAGCCAAAAACATCTGAACCAAGGATTTTGTGCTTCACCCTTAAAATCTCCATGAAAATGTTCCGGGTAAGCTCCGGCTCATTGTTTTACAACTACTAAATTAATTAAATAATAAGTATAACAAGGGGGATGAGTTCTCCCTTGTTACATTTCTTAAATAACCAAATCGATACCCGGAACCATTTTCTAAACTAAACACTCTATATTAACATTTTATAAATGTCACTCTTTTTGATACCGGTAATTTTCGACGCTTTTTTTGCCGATTCAGACTTACTCTCCCCCGATTCTACATAAGAAAGTGCTAAGTCTACGGCATCTTCCGGGGTATAAGAAGCCTCTTCTTCTGAATGTTCTTTCCCCGGAATTATTATAACAAACTCACCTTTCGCACCGTCCGAATACGCCTGTATTGCGGTGCTGATTTTCATTATTTTCAACTCTTCATGTATTTTAGTCAGTTCACGTGCGATAGCTATATTTCTGTCACCAAAGCACTCGTAAAAATCCTTTAGTGTGCCGGGGAGCTTGTGCGGCGACTCATAAAAAAGCATTGTTCGTGATTCATTTTTCAAAGAGTCAAGATGTTTTAAACGGTTTTTTTTATTCATGCTGAGAAACCCTTCAAAAGTGAACCTTCCTGCCGGGAAGCCTGATAAACACAGTGCTGAAATTGATGCACTCGGCCCCGGGACGACGCGTATATCTATATTATGTTCTCTGCACTGTCTGACAAGTTCTTCTCCCGGGTCAGAAATAGACGGCATACCGGCATCGGATACTAAAGCACAGTTTTGACCGTCTAAGATTTTATCGCAGATCAATTCGCCGCGCTGTTTTTTGTTATGTTCGAAATAACTAATCATAGGTTTTTTTATTGCAAAGTGATTGAGAAGCTTTGCGGTTACTCTCGTATCCTCCGCAGCAATAAAATCGACTTCCCTTAGAGTTCTAACTGCTCTTAGGGTTATATCCTCCAGGTTTCCAATCGGGGTTCCCACAATAAATAAAGTTCCTGTCATATCAATCAAGCTTTCTATAGTTATTTAATAATTATTATATATTTCATTTACCTCATCGGAGTACACACCGTTTTTCATTTGCACAACCAGGTTATTCTTAAGAATAAGACCTGTTTTGGCACCCTTTTGTCCCTTTATTAAAAACAGTTCTGCGGATTTTCCCTGTTTATACTCTACGAACCTCAAAAGTTTAGGTTCTATGCCGAATTTTCTCATAAAAAACACGATATCACACAGTCTGTCGGTTCTGCAGCAAAGGCACAGTTTACCCCCGTACTTTAGAAATAGGCTTGATATTTTGATTATTTCCTCGAGCGTGATGGTATTTTCATGGCGTGATAGACTGCGATTTAGTGTTTTGCAGGAGCCGACCGGAAAATAGGGCGGATTACAGACCACCATATCAAACCTCCCATAGATGCTGCGTGAGCTCGCCAGAACTTTTATATCTTCGTTCAGAGCCAAAATTCTATCCTCCAGATTGTTAAGTTTGATTGATTCACACATCATCTCAAAAGGGACTTTATTTATCTCAACGGCAGTAATTTTATTTAGTTTTTTGTTTCTGCACCACAAAAGCGGTATAATTCCACACCCTGACCCTATTTCCATAACATTTGTCTTAGGAGATGGCGAGGAAAAATTGGCTAGCAGTACAGAATCGGTTGTGAAATTCACTTCATCAGATATAACAATCTTCATATCCCCGCCGATTGGCTGGACTCTTTTGTTCAAAACTGACTCCTCCTCTGCCACGAGGTCTATTTTAACACATTTTCATTTTAATGTCATATTATATACGGTTCAAAAAAGAGGCAGCCGCGGAAAAAATGTGGTAGAAAATCAGCTCCGGTCAACTAAATTGGCAGTCCACCCCTGTCTAGGCTTATTTTTTATAATTTGTACTTTAGAGCTTCCCCATAAATTTTGATTATAATTATAGATTTGAAGGGATTTCATAAAAACATGATTTTGAAGATTTTCCTAAATAAAGATTCACTTTATACAAATTATCCTAGAGGCAGAACCAAAAACCGCACAAATACTTTAAACCTAAGTACTTATACGGTTTTAAGGCTTGGTGGAGATAAGCGGGATCGAACCGCTGACCTCTTGAATGCCATTCAAGCGCTCTCCCAGCTGAGCTATACCCCCACAGTTGTAGTCTCACTTTATATTTTACCATAAACCAATATATTTATCAAGAGGAAATTTTCTAAAGCAGTGCCATAACAGAGGATATAGTATTGGGAGATTGGTAGAAATACGGCAATTACTCCGGCGTAAAACAGCTTTAAATACAAATTTTATAGAACTTATTTTTCATATTTAACCCTGTTATATCTACGCATGTGGCACTGCTTTTATAATTTATTTTACACATAACACAAACCTTCATTTTCAGGAGGTTTGCTTTTAATAATTTTTGATTTTTTAAGTAAGGGGGAGATTTCTCACAGTCCGGATTGAGAATATTCTCAAAAACACAGTCAGATTATACCTCATAGTAATCCGGGTTTTGTATTTTTTCTAGGGTATAACTATGGAATAGCTCACCACTTGTACTTATTACTTCACTATCCTGCAAGGAGAACCCTGCACCTAAATCCTGAAATATCCCCTCAAGCATCGCCACATCCTGTCTATTCTCATCATTTACGGAGAAAAAATATCTCACAATTTCTCCATCTTCCTTGTTTTCCTCACAGAAATTTATAAATTTCTTAATTGCCTCTTTCTTTTTACCCGTACCCTGATGCTCACGATTCACGAAAGTTTTAATCATGCACTGCGCACCAATCAAATCATAGTCTCTAACAATCCCCACGAGCCTTGCCTCAAGAAACCCCACGGTTTCATTTTGCTCATCGCAAATTTTGTACTGTATTCTAAACTTAGACCTCTCATAACTCAGGAATTTACCCTCATTGTCTCTTCCCAAAGAGTTCTCTATAAAATCATTTTTATACTCAGCTTTTTTCGCATCTTCGGCATCCGGTTTAAATCCCATACTATTATACCATATTTCCGCCAGCGTCTTAACATCACGTTTAATCCCGTCTTTATCCTCATCCGTATATTTGCCCTTCAGACCGTTCGGAATGATTCTCAAATGCCCCTCGCCTTGCTGACCAATAACATACCCATGTTGACCGGGAGTTTTCATTGATTTCAATAGGATTTTAAATATATTTGCATTAAAACCGCTGACAGTCGAAGCCAGAATCAGACAAGCACAAATCGCCCTGCTAAAAACCTTTTTAAATTTACCATTCATCATAAAACAATCCCCTTAAAAATATATTAGACAGAATCTGTCGGCAAAATTATATGAAACCAAATTACAATCAGTGTACAAATTATTGATATTTTAAACCGGCAACAAATAAATCACTTCCAAGACTTATTACTGCTCAAAATTTTCATCTGTGTCCGCAGTCAAATCTTCGTTCATATCTTGCTCGTGGGGGACTCTCGCCGCTGCAACGATTTTATTACCCGGCGAAACTTTCATAACTTTTACCCCCTTAGAGGGTCTTGAGCAAAGTCTGATTGAATCCACTGCTATTCTGATAATAACACCATCTGTAGAAATAATTATAATATCCTCATCCATCCCTACAGAAGCAATAACTGCAACATCACCGTATTTTTCGCTATGGTAATTTATAATACCGCTGCCGCCCCTGGACTGAACCCTATAATCAGAGACATCTGATAATCTGCCATAGCCGTTTTCAGACAAAGTCAAAATCTTTTTATCATCTTCAACAATGAGCATACCGGCGACCTCATCATTACCTCTTAGGGTCAGGGCTTTAACTCCTCTTGCCTGACGTCCCATAGCCCTAACATCAGTCTCTTTAAACCTAATTGCCTTACCTTTTTTTGTTGCGACTATAATTTCTTTATTCCCCTCGGTGAGTTTAACCCATTTAAGTTCATCATCCTCATCGAGTTCCAATGCTATGAGGCCATTTTTTCTGGTATTACTAAACACACCAAGCGAAACTCTTTTTATAACGCCTCTCCCGGTGAGCATAACTAAAAATTTATTCTCTTCAAACTCGGGAACTCTTATTAGAGAAGTAACTTTTTCATCAGGCTCCAGAGCTATCAAATTTGAAACATTCATACCCTTGGAAGTCCTTGACCCTTCCGGCACTTCATAACATTTAAGTTTGTATGCTCTGCCCATATTGGTAAAGAACAGTACATAATCATGCGTATTTATGATAAGCATTTCGTCGGCAATATCCTCTTCACGTCTGCTCATGCCCGAGACGCCACGACCGCCCCGCCTTTGCAGTTTATATGTTTCGAGATTCTGCCTTTTTACATATCCTCTGTCGGTTATCGTCAGTACGCACTCTTCTTTAGGTATTAAATCCTCAATATCAACTTCTCCGCTGACAGATTCTATTTGGGTTCTTCTTTCGTCGCCGAAACGCCTTTTTATATCGAGGATTTCCTCTTTGACAATTGCCAAAAGTTTAAGTTTATCCGAGAGTATTTCCTTATATTCAGCGATTTTACCATGTAAAGCTTCGATTTCCTGTTCTATTTTGCTGCGTTCAAGTCCGGTAAGTCTGCCCAAAGGCATCTGGACAATAGCTTGAGCCTGCACATCATCCAATCCGAATCTTTCACAAAGTCTTTGTTTGCCCTCTGTAATAGAGTGGGACGACCTTAAAATTGTGATTACTTCATCGATAAAATCGATCGCAGTTTTGAGCCCCTCTAAGATATGTGCTCGTTGTTCTGCCTTTTTGAGGTCGAATTTTATTCTTCTGGTGACGACTTCCTCCTGGAACACTATATATTTAACGAGGCAATCCTTAAGGGTTAGGATTTTAGGTTCGCCATCGACAATAGCGAGCATTATAACGCCGAAAGTTATCTGCATCTGAGTAAACGAATACAGTTTATTCAGGACGATATTTGCAGAGGCATCTTTTTTCACGGTAATTTCTATACGCATACCGTCTCTATCTGAATGGTCGTCTATATTTGATATACCGTCCAATCGTTTTTCCTTGACCATGTCTGCAATATGTTCAATAAGCCTTGCTTTATTGACTTGATAAGGCAGCTCAGTCACAATAATTTTAAATCTTCCGTTTTTCTCCTCTTCAATTTGAGCCTTAGATCTGACGGTTATCTTACCACGCCCCGTAGCATAAGCAGCTTTTATTCCCGATTTTCCCATTATTATGCCGCCTGTCGGGAAGTCCGGACCTTTTATGCACTGCATTATGTCGGCAAGTTCGGCTCCGGGATTATCTATTAATAAGCAGATAGCATCTATAACTTCATTCATATTGTGAGGCGGTATATTTGTAGCCATACCGACTGCAATCCCCGTTGACCCGTTAACCAGAAGGTTAGGGAGTTTAGAGGGCAAAACAGTAGGTTCTTTTAAATGGTCATCATAGTTTGGGGCAAAATCCACGGTATCTTTACCAATATCCGTCAGCATTTCGACGGCAGTTTTACTCATTCTGGCTTCAGTGTACCTATATGCCGCCGGTGGGTCGCCGTCGACGGAGCCGAAGTTACCGTGACCATCAACAAGCAAATATCTCATAGAGAAGTCCTGAGCCAGACGAACGAGGGCATCATATACAGAGGCATCTCCATGCGGATGATATCTTCCTAGAACAGACCCTACGGTTGTCGCACATTTTCTATAGGCTTTATCTGGCGTGAGACCGTCCTCAAACATGGTATAAAGGATTCTTCTGTGGACGGGTTTAAGACCATCTCTTACATCCGGAAGTGCACGTGATACAATAACCGACATAGAATAATCCAAAAAGGACTTTTTCATTTCTTTTTCGATATCGACATCTATCACTTTAGATTCGGTTATTAAGCTTTCGTCATTTTCCATTATTTTCACTCCCTTGTCTTAGTCATTCTCTCTTGGATGAGTTCCGGCAACGAGCATTGCTTGTACGTCGGGCAAAAACTCCGGTTCAATGGCTCTGACCGGAATAATTACAGTACCGCCATCGGGTGGATATATAATAATCTGACCTGCCAATTCCTGATACTGAGCAGTACCATTTAAGGGAATTTCACGTTCTTTTCCCCGCACCTGCACTACAAGTTTATCGGGATAAATTTCAGTATGTATTTCCTCGCCGGAGAAAAACTGTTTTGCAAGTTTTTTCATAGCGAGAACGGGAACGATTGCAATTATGCCCAAGCACAAAATGGGGAAAGCAATGAAAAAACCATAATAAGCATTACCGAAACACAGCCACAGCACAAGCAAAATAATAATCACAACACCTTGGATAATCATCTGATTTCTCATCATGATATTATTTTTCCTATAATTATCGGTACTTTTAAAAATCTCATAAATCTCATCTTCGGAAAGTGTATATTTAAATTTCACACCGGTTTGCTCTTCTTCGTACTCTTCACCGTCATCATCCACAATCAATTCAGCCTCAGAACCATCCCACAGCACCTCATCATCACTGCTGTCCGACTGTGTATCGCTTTCATCACTCTGCCAGTTTGAACTTTCAGATTCATCCTGAAAACTTTCATCATTATTACCCGTACTTAAGTTATCCTGCATAACTAATCCCCTTTTACTATTAAAATTAAAGATGTATTTTATTTTAAACATCCAGATTTTGTACATACTTTGCATTTTTCTCTATAAATTCTCTTCTAGGTTCGACCTTATCGCCCATAAGTATTGTAAAGACTTCATCGGCAGCAGCGGCATCATCCATAGAGACTCTGAGCATGGTTCTGGTTTTTGGATCCATGGTAGTTTCCCAAAGCTGTTCGGCATCCATTTCACCGAGACCTTTATATCGCTGAACTTCTGCACCCTGACCCACCTGAGCCAAAATACTGTCTCTTTCCCTGTCGGAGAAAGCATATCTATGATTTTTATTTCTGGATATCCTGAAGAGAGGGGGTTGAGCGATATAAATATGACCATTTTCGACCAGCGGACGCATAAATCTAAAAAAGAAGGTTAACAAAAGTGTTCTGATATGTGAACCGTCAACATCGGCATCAGCCATAATAATTACTTTTCCGTAGCGAAGTTTCTCTAAATTAAATTCGTCTCCGATTCCGCACCCCAGAGCCGTTATAACCGGCATTAGCTTATCGTTCCCGTAAACCCTGTCAAGCCGAGCCTTTTCGACGTTAAGCATCTTGCCCCACAGAGGAAGTATTGCTTGAAATTTACGGTCTCTGCCGCTTTTTGCCGAACCGCCGGCCGAATCTCCCTCAACGATGTAAATTTCAGTTTCGCTCATGTCTTTTGATTGGCAGTCTGACAATTTTCCGGGGAGGGAGGCTGTTTCCAGAGCGGATTTTCTTCTGACTAAATCCCTTGCTTTTCTGGCGGCATCCCTGGCTCTGGATGCGGACAAAGCTTTTTCGAGGATAGTTTTGGCTACGGCGGGATTTTCCTCCAGATAGGTCATTAATTTAGAACTGACAATATTATCGACAAGACCTCTTATTTCGGTGTTACCGAGTTTAGTTTTAGTCTGTCCTTCGAACTGAGCATTTCTGAGCTTCACACTGATTACCGCAGTAAGGCCTTCTCTTACATCCTCTCCGGAAAGATTTTTGTCATTATCCTTGAGGATATTAAACTTTCTTGCATAGTCATTCATGACCCTGGTAAGAGCTCTTTTAAAGCCTTCTTCATGTGTACCGCCGTCAACGGTTCTGATGTTGTTCGCAAAGGAGATAATAAGGTCATTGTAGGTATCGTTGTACTGCATTGCGATTTCGACACTTGCTGATTTATCGGGGAGAGTTCCGAAAAAGTCTATAACTTCCGGATGTATGACTTCGACGCCTCTTTTTTTATGTATAAAGTCAACAAAACTAGACACTCCGCCGTCATATTTAAAGCTGCTTTCCACTACATTCTCATTATCACGCAAATCCCTAAGCACTATACGAACTCCGGCATTTAAAAAGGCTTGTTCTCTAAGGCGGGTTTCCAATACATTATAATCATAATCGACAGACTCTTTAAATATTTTGGGGTCGGCTTTAAATGTAATAACCGTGCCTTTTTGGGATGTATCGCCGATAATTTTCAAATCTGTTGTAGGCTCGCCCCTCTCAAACGTCTGCTCAAATATATGCTGACCATTGTAGACATCGACTTTGAGCCATTGAGAGAGGGCATTTACAACCGAAGCACCTACACCATGCAGACCGCCTGAAACTTTATATCCGCTTCCACCGAACTTACCGCCGGCATGCAGTATGGTAAACACCACAGTAACTGCCGGGATACCCATTTTAGGATGTTTTCCGACCGGGATACCTCTGCCGTTATCTTTGACTCTAATCACATTGTCCTTGAGTATTTCGACTTCTATGGAATCGCAGTATCCTGCAAGGGCCTCATCTATTGCATTATCGACTATCTCATACACAAGATGATGCAGACCCTTAGGTCCGGTTGAACCAATATACATTCCGGGTCTTTTTCTGACTGCTTCGAGCCCTTCAAGAACCTGTATTTCGCCGGCACCGTAATGTTCGCCATCCATTGTATTTAAACTATCGTTATCCAAGCAAAAGTCCTCCTTCAACGAAACTTAAAAAGATTAATTGCTGAATATTTCTTTTATATCATCATCGCTTCCTCCGTCATCTTGAGTATCCTGATAACCGGTTTTATTTCCCCTGACGTTATTTTTAGCTCTAGGTCTAAAAATCTTTTTATACCAAGGGATAGACCTTGTAATATACTTAGGTTTTTGCAGCTTTATCATAGAGGGGGAGAACCAATAAAAGCCGCAAAACACCGTCATCATAACGATTAATCCCAATAGATAGAAGCCCTCTCCCAAGAACAGTGCTGTTATAAACACCACAACGGAAAAAATCTGGACTGCCCACAAAAGCCAATATACATTCGACCTAAGTGCCACCGCAGATAGATTTCCACATGCTCTGCATTTGTAAAGCGATCTATTTTTAACGATAAATGCTTCTAAACGTCCTAGCCCGACTCCACAAAACGGACAGTGCGGGCGGTAGAAAACTTTTATTGTAAACTCCCTCCTTAACTGCGGGGACATAAAGGGCCCTTATACAGATAATCCGCCGTAATTCCGGGAGAGGATGCATCTGTCAGAGGGGTACTTTACGGCTCCTAATACTTTTAATACTTTTAATTCTTTTAAAAAGAGTTTCGGATGTCAACTGACTTATATAAATTTTTTCCTTGCCATTTTGCATACAGACAACAAAAGACTTTGGAAGCTTTTGATTTATATATATTATTTTACTATTATTCTCTTTGTTTGACAAATACTTTCTGCATGTTTTTGATACAGTTGACCTATCCAAATCGAAAATGCCGACAATATCGCAAAATCTAACTATAATATTGTTTCCCAAGTGCAGGTACAAAATTAGTTCCTCCTCGAAACTCTATTGTATCAAAGATTGTGTAAAAATTTAACCGTGAACTATTTTTCCGTTTTTGACCAAAAAACTCTTGTAACTATTTTTAAAACGGGGCTGCACACAGCCGGTTATAATGGTCTGTGAGGCAGTAAGGCTTGTGAGCATGTATTTTTGACGGTTCAAATCAAGTTCACTCAAGATATCATCCAGAAGGATTACCGGGGTTTCTCCGGTTATATTGGATATTATTTCTGCCTCTGCGAGCTTAAGGGCTATAACTGCCGACCGTTGCTGTCCTTGCGAGGCGAAAATTCTTGCTGATTTGTTATTTATCTTAATATCGAGTTCATCTCTGTGTGCGCCGGCTGATGTAAAACCTCTGGTTATGTCGGTTTTTGTGTTTTGGCGTAATTTTTTCAGTATTGCATCGAAGACTTTTGTTTTATCGGTGTGACTGAAATTCTGCCAATTGAGGTAAGAAACATCAAGCGTTTCGCCCTGAGAGAGTTCATAATAGAAGGACTTGGCACGACTGCTGAGCATATTTATATATTTTATTCTTTGGCAAACAATCTCTGAGGAATATGAAGCAGCGGCACTGTCCCACACGTCGAGGGTTTTCTCTAAGGATGGAGATTTTCTGATATTTTTAAGCAGAACATTTCGCTGTCTCAAAGTTTTATTATATCTGACAAGCAGAGCAGGAAATGTCGGTTTTAGTTGACATATTGCAGCATCGATGAGTCTTCTTCGATTATCCGGCCCCCCTTTTATCAGACAGAGGTGTTCCGGCGAGAACACAACAGCTTTAAATAGACCAATAATAGATGTTGCATTGCCTCTGTCCACTTCGTTGACGCAAGCCAATCTTTTTCCCTGAGAGAACTTTATTTCAATTTGGTTTATTCTGTCAGAGAACTCCACATCACCTAAGATTTGGGCATTATCTTGACCAAAAGCGACTAAACTTAAGTCTTTGGTTCCTCTGAAAGACCTTGCACCGCTAAGCATCCATAGAGCTTCCAGGATATTTGTTTTACCCTGTGCATTTTCGCCGTAGAAGACGTTAATTTTACTATCAAAGCTTATAATTTCATCCATTAAGTTTCTATAATTTTTAACATAGAGTCTGAGTACCTTCATTAATGCACGCCTTTACGTATTTTTTTGACATTTCACGGACAAAATTTCTAAAACATAAAACCAATTTAACCTTAATTTTAGCTTTAATTTATTATTATTCATGCAGGCGGACAGGGAGGACCAGAAACAGGAATGAGTCTCCATTTTTGGGCAGTATTTTTATAGGACTGAGCGAACCGTTTAATTCTATAATAACTTCATCTGTATCTGAATTTTTCAAGGCATCCGTCATATACTTATTATTGAACCCTATTTCAACATCTTCACCATTTATTGAGACGGGAAATTCGTCATAAGCTTTCCCTATAGAGGTAAGGCAAGAAAGTCTGGTAATTCCGGCGGATATAATACATCTGACAGGGCTTTTAAATCTCTCGGTGATAATGAGTGAAACTCTTTCAACACTTTCGAGCATTTCTTTGGTATTCACGTTTACTTTTGTTTTAAAAGACTCGGGGATAGACATTTTATAATCTAAAAATTCTCCGTCGAGAAGTCTTGAGATTATGCAGTATTCCTTTGTGTCAAAGAGTATGTGTCTTTGACCTGCTAAGATTTTTAATTCTTGGTCTTCATCATCCGGCAGGAGTTTTAATACTTCTCCTAAGGTTTTCCCCGGCACGACAAATTTTATATCCAGTTCTTCCTTAATTTTTTCCTTTCTTATTGCCATTCTGTAGCCATCGACTGATACCAGCGCTATTTCGTGCTTTTTAATGTCGAAAAGTGTTCCGGTATGGATGGGTTTTGTGTCAGTGTCTGCCACTGCGAACAAGGTTTGTTTTATCATACTTTTAGCTGTTATGCAGGGCAGCTCTATAGAGTCCGGTTTATCTATTTTAGGTATTTCCGGGAATTCATCGGCATCTATTCCGGCGAGAGAAAATTCACTGGATCCGCTTTTTATTAGTACCATAAGGTTATCTTGTACTTCAAGGGTAACGTTTTGAGAGGGAAGTCTTCTTACTATATCTGTAAAAAGTCTAGCTCCCAGCACAATCTTTCCTTCACTGATTACATCGGCTTTAAGAGTTGTCTTTATTGCAAGTTCGGTATTATAACCGCAGAGTTCCAGTTGACCGTTTTGAGCATTTATGTATATTCCTTCGAGGGCTGCTAAGTTTGATTTTGGAGACACAGCTCTTTGCACATTCGACAACTTTTCAACAAGTTTACTTCTTTCGCAAGTAATTTTCAAAATAATCATCCTTTTTTAGTAGAGTATAGTAAATATATTTTTAGCAGTAGTAGTAGGGGGCGTTGAAAACGTGGAAAACCGGTGTAAAACCAGAAAAAATCTAAAATTGCCTCCCGTGAGATTTTGTGGAACGATTGTGGAATGGTGTGGAAAAAAATGCCCTGTTTTTGCGGTTTCCACAATTGTGTTGAAAACTTTGTGTTGAAAGTTGAAAACTTGTTTAAAAATTTACATAATGAATATTGTTTTATATAAACAAATTTTAACCTCTACACTTAAAACTTTTTATTATAAATGATGCAAAAAATTTACAATTTCTGACATCAAAAAAGCACCTCCCATTACAAGTTTCAGTGACCCGATAGGTAAAAATTGATTCATAATATTATTATCTGTCACGTATATTTTTTATTATATCTTCAACCATTGCTCTCATTTTCTTGTCTTTATTTATGTTCTTTTCGGCCTGCTGCAATGCATATACTATAGTAGAATGGTCACGCCCACCGAACTCATCTCCTATTGCCGAGAGTGACATTTGGGTAATTTCCCTTATTGCATATATGGAAATCTGGCGTGCATTTGAAACATTGGCATTTCGTTTGGAGGAGCGTATATCTTCGCTTGTTACATCAAAAGTTCTGGCAACTTCCTCTATTATCTTTTCGACTGTTACCGGGGGCGGCTGGTCGTTATTCAGGATATCTGATATAGCGGCCTGAGCGGTTTGTATGCCCATAGGCTCTCCGCCCAGCAGATTGTGTGCCTTCATTTTTTTGACGGCGCCTTCCAGCTGGCGTATATTCGTCTTTAAGTGCTTTGCAAGGTAATGGCATACTTCCGGCGGCATTTTAATATCGAGTTTTTCGGCTTTTCTGTTTACAATTGCTATTCTTGTTTCGAAATCCGGGGGTTGGATATCTGCAATCAAGCCCCATTCAAAACGTGTACGCAGTCTGTCTTCCAAAGTTTGAATCTCTTTGGGAGGTCTGTCGGACGTTAGTACAATTTGTTTATTTGCTTCGTAGAGGGAATTAAACGTATGGAAAAATTCTTCTTGAGTAGAGTCCTTACCGGCAATGAATTGTATGTCGTCTACCAAGAGGATATCTGTTTTGCGGTATTTCTGATGAAACTGGCTTGTAGAATTGTTTTGAATCGATTCAATGAGTTCATTTGTAAAATCATCACCTTTTATGTAGAGAGTGGTCATATTGGGGTTGTTTTTTTTAATGTCATTGCATATAGCGTACAAGAGATGAGTTTTTCCGAGACCGGAATTTCCGTAAATAAACAGTGGATTATATGCTCCGGCGGGGTTTGCTGCGACTGCTAATGCTGCGGCATGTGCAAATTTATTGGATGAGCCGACAATATAAGTATCAAAAGTGAACTCATATTCTGAATTAATTGCAAGATGTTGTTTTAACAAATTGTTTTTGCTGTCGAGCTCTTCAGGGGTTTTCAGGCAAATTTCGATACCGGCCCCGAAAATCTGATCAAAAGCTTCATTTAGAAGTTTTATGTAGCACCGGTTCAAGGTCTGACGGTGGAATTCATTTGGCACCATTAAAACGGCAGCACCTTTTTCAAAATCGAGTTTTATGGGCTCTATACGGCTTATCCAGGTTTTGTAAGCAACGTCGGTTATTGAGTTTTTACAGTAGTCGCAAATTATTTGCCAAGCTTCATTAAAGGATTTCATACAATAAGATTACCTCCGCAAGAATAGAGTTTTTAATAAAAACAGTAATTAAACATAATAACACAAAAAATGAAGGTTTTCAACGTATGTTGAAAGATTTTATTTCTGCAAAAAAACTTGTCGGCGTGCGTTTCTTGTGATATAATAAAAATATAAGGCGTTTTTAATTATGAGTATCTGTGCTTTTTATTAGTAATGACCGTGTCAATTAATTTAGTTTACAGAAAGGGAAGAGGATTAATGGGAAAAGTATCAATTGGAGGGTATGTTTTAACCGGACTAGCTTGTATGGCAGTGCCGCTTTTGGGCATTCCCACCATAAACTATGTTGAAGGTAATGGGTTTAAGCTGTTGATTAGCGGTTCTGCAAAAACGGGTAAAGATAAGTCGAAGAATGGAACTGCCAATGTTTTCACCTCCGATGAGCGTTTAGGCTTCCGTGAGGCGGTAGAATGGCTTAGGCTGGAATATATCAGGTGTGTGCATGGAGATACCGGGATTTACTATACACAGTATGAAAACAGCAGCAATGGCAAGATAGGTATGTTTGCTCCTGACAGCGGCGAGGGCGGACAGCATTTAAGTGTATTGGAACTTATTAAATTATGTGAAAACAGAGGAATGGATAGTTTTGATTTCTCTGGGCGTTTTAAAGATGATGATCGCTGGAGAACTGAGAACGCTGAGCAGATCTGGCAGGGCGTTTGTCATGGAAATAGTCACCAAGCTGGTCGTGCCAAAACTTTAAAATATATTTATGGCCGGCTTGCAGGGCTTGAGGATAAAATTGGATTTATACCTCCTGATTATGTGTCTGATCATGTACGTGTTTTGGATGATTTCATTAAGTACAGGCGGGATATCGCTCATGATGACCTCTTAATCGCGGATATGGAGTTGCCCGAGGAGTTACCCGAGCTAAAGTAATGTTTAGAAAAATAGTAAGCGGGGTATTGTTTTGGGTTAATTGGAAGGAGGTGCATAATAAGTGGAAAAAGGTATGGCTTTAGGATGCGCGGTCGGTACGTTTGGGTCTACATTGCTAATACTTTTAGCCATCCCTACCATAAACTACATTAGGGGTGAAGGATTTAAGCTGTTAATTAGCCGCTCCGGCAGTGAAGCTGAGCCGTGTGCTGTTACGGATATGAAGAGTAATCTTACCATAGGGGAGCCGGGAACATTCGAAATATACACAGATAGAAAAGAAGAGAATATGGATCTGAAGAAGCATTTTAGCAAAGATGAATTCGGTTTACTGAACGATTTGTGGAGAGATATTACGGGAGCGTATTGGTGGATGAGTGTCACAAAGGTGTTTTACCGCACGTCGGATGACGATGGTACTGTAAGATTTGAACTTAGTGATGGAAAAAAGGTTAAGGGCAATGCTACTGTATGGGATGTGTATAGTGAAACTAAAAATAATCCAACAGGTAAGTTTGTCTTCAGTAATTTAGCTAGGAGTGAATTTGATTATCTCACCAATGGATATAAAGTTCTAAAGTATCGTAATGATAAGTTGCTGACATTGATAAAAAAGATTGGGGGATATGGCTACCTATCGGACGCTTATTTGCTTGATTGGAATCAAATTAAAGCTACTGAATTGATCGAATCTCTGCCGTTTGCGGGAGACCTTAAAGGGTGAGTAAAAGCAATTGAGGGGTATTTCTTATTTTATTAAAGGGAATAAAGAAGCTCTCTGTACTTTTTAGTATTGTACAGAGAGAAATTATATTATTAATTTTTGGGAATGCGGGCTCTTAGATTTTACTCTGTAATTGCCGGTGTCCAGGCGTTGTCTTTTGTAATTGCCGGTGTCCAGGCGTTGTCTTTTGTAATTGCCGGGACCCAGGTGCTGTCTTTCTCATTATTTTTGTAGATATCCCACAGGTGCACCGGAGGCGGCAATTCATGTTGCTGTTTGGGTGAATTCCCTAGTGGGCGGTCAACCTCAAATGCTTTTTCTTTCGGCTTGTTTTCTTCTGCCTCCTCGTTGCCGTGTCTAGACGCTGCTAGAAGGGAGGAGACTCCATCGTGAAAATTGCCCAGCATGTCAAACATAATCGGAGCCATCGTAATCTGTAATGAATGTAATGCAAATCCTCTGCCGGATTCGGATTTCGGCTCGGGAATTTCCGCTGGTGTAAATTTTTTGTTGAACATATCGTCATAGAACGAGCCGTCTTTGTTTTTGGTTACCGTTGAGAGAATCATATCGTTTGGTTTTTTAGAAATAGGTGCAAGCATCGAATTCATGAATTTAATATTCCCTTTAATATTACCTTTCCCCAGAAGATTGAAAGATCCGGCTCCGCAGCTTTTAAAGAAATGTTCTGAAACCCTATCTTCATCCGAGCCGCCGAACAGAGTTGTCATAAAATCTTGACCTGCCTGTGTATCAAGGTCTATTACGTTATTGTTTTTTGCCAGCAGCATCCTTACGGCAACTTCTATAGCTTGAGAATTGTTGTCTGCCATATGGTACGGTTGGGACTGCAGTCCAAGCAGTGCACCCACAAGACCTCTTGCAATGTTTTGGATCACGGGCGTGAGCTCGGGATGCTTTTCTCCCAGTTCATCGAGTTTTTCACCAAACTGATTGATACAGCTTAGCAAGGCCGGATTACGCAGCATTAATAATTCAGTGCCTTCTATTCTAAGAGCACACGGGCTTTTAAAACAAAAACATCCGATCATTAACGCCATCGGTACACAAATTGTCAGTTTACGCAGGAATTTAATTTTCAAAAAAACACACACCTTCATAATAATTTTGCTAAAATAATAGCATAACAAATATCATAGCACGAGCTTAATGTAAAAGTCAAGAAGATTTTACTGCGGCATTACTTTAAATTCTCAGAAACTCTATTTTTTATGCCTATTTTAGAATGAAATGAATTCTAAAATATTCAAAAAGAATTTGTTTTTGCATTTTTAAGGTGTTGAATATAACCGAGAATGGGTTTATAATAAAAGGGATTTATTTTTTGGATTATGGACGGGTTTTGTTTTGCGTCAGAAGGGAGATTTGTTTGGACGGCATATTTTTAAGGACCCAGATGTTAATCGGCAGGAAGAATTTAGATAGGCTCAAATCGATGCACGTTGCTGTTTTTGGAATCGGCGGGGTTGGATGTTATGCTGCGGAGTGCCTGGTGCGCTCGGGGATAGGAAATATTTCTATTTTTGATAACGACACTGTAGGAGTTACTAATATAAACCGTCAAATTATCGCACTGGGCAGTACCTTGGGGATTAATAAAGTTGATGTAATGAAAAAAAGGATACTGGATATAAATCCCGACGCAAATGTACATACAAACTGTTGTTTTTATTCAAAGGATAATTCAGATAGATTTGATTTTTGCGAGTATGACTATATTATTGACGCTATTGATACAGTTTCTTCCAAAGTAGAAATCATTGTAAATGCAAAACAGGCAAAAACCAAAATCATAAGTTCGATGGGGACAGGCAATAAACTTGACCCTACCCGTTTGGAGGTAAGCGATATTTATAATACATCGGTGTGTCCTTTGGCAAGGGTTATGAGGCATGAACTCAGGAAACGGGAAATATCAGATGTTAAAGTTGTTTATTCCAGGGAGGTACCGATTAAGTTACGGTTCGGGAATAAGTGCGAACAAAATTGCGGAAAGCCTGTACCGGGGAGCATGGCATTTGTCCCGGCCGCGGCGGGAATAATAATAGCCGGTGAGGTAGTGAGAGATTTAATTGAACTTTAAACAGTGTATAAAAGGCGGTGAATTATGAGTATAAAAGAATGGAAAATAGCTGATTTGGATAGAGAGAAAGCTGAGCAGATGTCTAAAAAGTGGAAGATATCTTTCTTTTTGGCGGTACTGCTTGATGTGAGAAAGCTCACAAACAGAAATGAGGCTCACAAGTTCCTTCACGGATATAATAATTTTTCTGACCCATTTAGTTTTGTTGATATGGACAAACTGAAAAACAGAGTTGAAAAAGCCATAAAATCCCGTGAGAAGATATGTATATACGGGGATTACGATGCAGACGGCGTAACTGCTGCGGCGCTTGTGTATTCGTATATGAAGAAGCGTGGGGCAGATGTAATGTATTTTATACCCAGGAGGGAAGGTGACGGTTATGGGCTCAGTAAAAACATCTTGGACAAGCTGAGCAAAGAAGGAGTAAAACTAGTTTTTACGGTCGACAACGGAATTTCTGCTTATGAAGAGGTACAATACGCAAAAACTCTTGGCATTGACTGCGTTATTACCGACCACCACCGTCCGCCGGACATCATACCTGATGCTTCAGCAGTCGTGAATCCCTATAGGAAAGACTGCACCAGTAAATTTAAGTGTTTTTCGGGTGTGGGAGTTGCTTTTAAAGCGGTATGTGCTTTGGAAAAAGGACGTTCAAGTTTGGAAGAACTTATCTGTAAATATGCAGATTTAGTTACAATCGGGACAATCGGGGATTTTATAGAGCTTACGGGAGAAACCAGAGATATTGTAAGAAGGGGTTTAAAAATCATTTCAAACACCAATCGTCCGGGAATAAGGGTTATACTGGAAAATATGGGAATATACAAAAAACAACTCGATACTGCAAATATAGTTTTCGGCATTGTGCCCAGAATAAACGTAAGCGGGAGAATCGACCGGGCGGATAAATCCGTAGAATTGCTCCTTTCGGATAATACCCATGATGCGTCGGAGATATTCAGGGAGATAAACGAGAAAAATCATACCAGAAGAAATACGGAATTGGAGATTTACAAATGTATAGAGCAGCAGCTCAGGGATGAGCCGTGGCGTAAATATGAAAAGATAATCATCGTAGAGGGAGAAAATTGGCATCAAGGGGTTTTAGGGATCGTAGCTTCCAGGATGGTCAAAAAGTACGGAAAACCTTGTATACTTATGACTTTTGACAACGAAAATGCAAAGGGTTCCTGCCGCAGTGTGGAGGGATTTTCTATCCATGACGCCATATCGTCTTGTTCGGAATATCTGGAGAGATTCGGTGGACATCCCATGGCTGCCGGAATAAATTTAAAAACAGAGAACATTGGGAAATTTAAAAAGGCGATTTTAAGTTATGCGGAGTCTTTTGGTGAGTTTCCTTTTCCTTGTTTAAATTTAGACTGCAAATTAAATCCCGCAGCTATTTCAGCAGGTATGATTGACCAGCTTGTCAAACTAAAACCCTTTGGGAGCGGGAATCCCGAGCCGGTTTTCGGCATATATTCCTTAAGATTGGAAACCATCAGGGTAATTGGAGGCGGAAAACATTTAAAATTGATTCTGCGAAGGGGAGATGTCTGTATTGATGCCATGTACTTTGGAAAACCCCCGTCTGAATTTCTGTACAACCCGGGAGAAGTTTTAGATTTAGCGGCCTCACTGCATGAAAATACGTTTTTGTGGTCCAATGGAGTTTCTCTTTATATATCAGACGTTAAACTTTCTGACTCTGACCAAAGAGAGGCCTTGACAGGGCAGAGGATATACGAAAAATTCAGGCTTGGAAAACCCCTTACTTATGGTGAATTGAAGAATTTAATTCCGTCGAGAGACGACGTGGCATGTGTGTACAGATACTTTGGCAAATATCGAGGTTTGCTACATAGGGTAGATGTTATAATGGCAAGGATAAAGAGTCCCTCACTGAGCTCGGCCAAAATTTACGCCGTGCTTGATATAATTACAGAACTTGGCATTGCAGACGTTGATATAAAATGCGACTGTTTTGCGGTGAAATTAAAGTTTACAGACGAAAAGAGGGATATGAATAAATCGCCTACATTTCAAAGACTAAATTCTCTTGCCGCGCTTGAGGAGGGCTCTCATGACTGATAAGTCGGAATATAAAACGTTTGAAGATTTAATGAATTTACTTGGCAGTTCGGATAAAGAATATGATACGGAACTGATAAAAAGGGCATTTATTAAGGCGAAGACTTCCCATGGAGAGCAAAGACGTGTATCCGGTATACCATACATACTTCATCCAATCTCAGTGGCATACATACTTGCCGAACTCGGTATGGACAGTCAGTCTATCGCTGCGGCACTTATGCATGATATACTTGAGGATACCTCAACCGGGAAAAGCGAAATCAGAAATGAATTTGGTGAAGAGATTGCGAATTTAGTTGATGGTGTGACGAAATTCAAGATTATTGATTCATCTGAGGAAGAACAGCATACGAGAAGTGTGCGCAAAATGCTGATTGCGATGTCCCAGGACATAAGAGTTATTATCATAAAGCTTGCGGATCGCCTTAATAACATGCGGACTATCGAATGTATGCCCGACCACAAACGCAGAAAAAAATCCCTGGAAAATATGGAGTTGTTTGTACCCATTGCTCACAGGTTAGGTATCCGCTCGATAAAGGAGGAGCTTGAGGATTTATCTTTTAAATATCTCGACCCCGCTGCATATAAAGAAATTGAACAGTCGCTCGAACTGAATAAAGATGACAGAGAAAAATTTCTGCAGAGCATAAAAGATGAACTGATGAAAAAATTGGGTCCGCTTTTTCCGCACATCCATATAGAGGGCAGGATAAAAAGTGCAAACGGAATTTATCGCAAGGTATTTCTCAAGGGACGCACAATGGAAGAGGTTTATGATATTTATGCTGTTAGGGTTATTGTCGATACCGTGAATGATTGTTACAATGTCCTCGGTATAATACATGAGATGTTCAACCCCATACCGAACCGTTTTAAGGACTATATTTCGATGCCGAAGCCTAACATGTATCAATCGCTTCATACTACAGTTCTGGGTACGCAGGGTATTCCGTTTGAGGTGCAGATAAGAACCTTTGATATGCACAAGACTTCCGAATATGGAATAGCGGCACATTGGAAATATAAATTAAAGTCTCTTGAGAATAAGGATGCTCTTGAAAAATGTTTATCGTGGGTCAAGAAATTGGTAGATGATGAGAACGAAAACGAAGATTTATCTGATATTGTAAGGAATATAAAGTTAGACCTTGCACCGGAGGAGGTTTTTGCTTTAACTCCTAAAGGTGAGCCAATAGCACTGCCTACAGGTGCTACCGTTATAGACTTTGCCTATGCGATTCATACAGAGATTGGTCACAGAATGATAGGAGCAAAAGTTGATAAAAGGATTGTTCCTATTGATTACAGGGTGAAAACCGGGGAAATTATTGAGATAATCACCACTAAAGAAACGGGGAGGGGTCCTAGTAGGGATTGGCTCAAAATTGTAAGAACGAGTGAGGCTAGGAATAAAATAAAACAGTGGTTCAAACGTGAAAAGCGCGGGAGTAATATTATAACGGGCCGTATGGTTATGGAGAAGGAATTAAAGAGGAATAATATCTCCTTGAATGAGGAAGAGCTTATTAAATTAATTGAGCCGTATTTCAGACGTGGGACTTATTCCGGTTTGGATGATTTTTATGCGGCGATAGGTTACGGCGGAATAATGGTTTCCAAGGTTATAAACGTTATAAAAGAGAAATTATTAAAGCTCAGGGCGCAGACCAACTGCACAGAAGGCGGCGAGAGATCTTCTGATAGCGGTAATAACACAAAGGGGCACTTTGGGATAGAGCTTGACGGTGTTACAAATTGTCTGGTAAAACTGGGTAATTGCTGTCACCCGCTTCCGCAAGATGATATTATCGGGTTTGTAACGAGGGGCAGCGGGGTTACTATACACAGGACGGACTGTAAAAATGTCCCTAAGCATATAAGAGACGATGAGAATTTTGGGCGGTGGATAAAAGCGAATTGGAGCGGGAGGTACAGTGCAGTATTTTTGAGCTCGCTTGAGATTATATCTGAAAATAAAAATACGCTGCTGTCTGATTTAACGTCCCAATTATTTCACTTAAACACTAAAATTCAAGAAATGAGCTCTAGAAACATAGATACCAATAAGATTATAACAATTGTCACTGTTTCGATTAGGAGTCCGGAGCAGTTAAATGCCATAGTGAGTACGCTTTCCAAAGTTTCGGGTGTAATATCGATAAAACGGGCATTTGTAAACTAGAATAATAAGAATAAAAGGGGCGTTTGAGATTAAGTGTTGGAGGTAAAGAGTTATATTGTAGGCATAATGAGGGCGAACTGCTATTTAGTAAGAGATACGAAGTCCGGCTGCGGGGTAATTATTGACCCGGGTAAGGAAAACTCTCAGTTGACGGGTGATATACGGGAGTGCACCAAAATAGATTACATATTATTGACACACGGGCATTTTGACCACATTTTGGCAGCGGATTATTACAGAAACGTCACTGATGCAAAAATCGTTATAGGTGAGAATGATTCAGAATTTACCGGTGACAATAAACTGAATTTGTCGGGCAGGTTCAAGCGGACGAAATTAGAGAAATTTTGTTCGGATATATTGGTAAACGATGGGGATAAATTAAAGTTTGCGGACAAAAACATAGAAGTTATTCATACGCCGGGGCACACCGGTGGGAGCGTATGTTATTTAATAGATAATCTTATCTTCACGGGAGACACTTTATTTAAAGGCGACGTGGGGCGGACAGATTTGCCGACGGGGGAAGAGGACAAACTAAAAATATCTTTACAGAGACTATTTAAAATGGAGGGTGATTATGTGGTTTACCCGGGTCACGGGCTTGACACCACACTTAATGATGAACGCAGAATGCACACAGAGCCTTAACAAAGGTAAAATTAAGATATTTCTGATAAACAACGATTTTTTATACGAAATAGAAAATCTGGTGAGGTTATTTTTGCCATATTACAAAATAGATTTTTGGGAATCGGACACTGACACTGTAAGTTTAAGTGATGAAAATTATATATATATAAAAGTGGACAAGACCCAAGCTCTTGGACTAATACTGATAGTACGGGTATATTTAAATGGTATAAAAAAGGAGAGTAAGTTAGCCCTTGATGGGGATAACACGTTTGACAGAGACATAGAACTGGAAATATCCGGTATGCTGTTTAAAATTTTATCTGAAATAACGAAAGTACATCCAAAATGGGGTATAATTACGGGTGTGAGACCGGTAAAGCTATTCAGGTCGGTTTTAAAGGGGCATACAGTTAAGTACTGTACAGATTATTTTAAGAATAAATTTCTTGCAGACCCGCAAAAAATAGAGCTTGCTGCAAAAGTTAACTCATACGAACAGAAAGTAATAGAACTTTCCAAGAAAAACTCCTTTAGTTTATATGTTTCGATTCCATTTTGTCCATCCAGATGTGCATATTGTTCATTTGTTTCACAGTCTGTAGAAAAATCCATAAAGCTCATCCCGGATTATTTAAATCTGCTTACCAAAGAGATAAAGTATACCGCAAAAATCGCAGAAGATTTAAGTTTGAGGTTAGAGACGATTTACATAGGCGGCGGAACTCCGACGGTTTTAAGTTGTGATGATTTAAGAAGTCTAATTAATGTGATTGTGGAGAATTTTGATACTTCATCGTGCAGGGAATTTACCGTAGAGGCGGGCAGACCTGATACTTTAGATAAAGAAAAAATTGATATGCTGAGCAGTTTTGAAAATATAAGGGTCAGTATCAATCCCCAAACGTTTAATGATTCGGTACTGCAGATTATTGGACGCAAACATACGGCAAATGATACTTTCAGAGCTGTTGAACTGGCAAAAAATGCAGGGATAAGCAATATTAATATGGATTTGATTGCGGGTCTGCCTGGGGATAGCTACCGGAGTTTTTGCGACACAATTAAAAAAACAATTGCTCTTAACCCTAGTTTTGTGACGATTCATACACTGGCTGTAAAGAGGGCATCTAATATAGTTAAAAATCGCACCGACATACCGCAGAATAGTTTATCTGTTGAAAAGATGCTGGAAAAGGCATATTCTTCTCTTTCAAGTGCCGGATATCACCCTTATTATTTGTACAGACAGAGCAAGATGGTTGACAATATGGAAAACACCGGTTGGGCAAAGGGCAATCTAAATGGACTGTATAATATTTATATTATGGACGAAACACATACAATACTTGCGTGCGGAGCGGGAGCTGTTACCAAACTTAAAAATCCCTTTAATTTTCAGATAAAACGAATTTTCAATTTCAAATTTGCATATGAATATATCTCTAGATTTAATGAAATAATTGAAAGGAAAGGTCAGGTAACGAATTTTTATGAAGAATTTCAGTAATTCCTATCAGAGGTTTGTCCTAGGGCTGGACGAAATAAATTATGCTGCACGGAATCATTTATCTGAATTTATACAGGATATAGAAGATTATTATAATGAGCAGCTTTTAAAAATCGCCGAATATATTCTTGGTTTGAAGCGCAGCAGGGTAATAGTGATGATATCGGGGCCTTCTGCGAGTGGGAAAACGACAACTGCATTGATGCTGAAAGAAAAATTAAAACAGCTTGGTGTCGGAGTAGCATTGATTTCTCTGGATGACTTTTACAAGGAGCGTATAGAAAACGAGGATTTAAGTTATGAATCCCCGCAGGCACTGAATATAGGGCAGTTCAAAGACTGTATGAAAAGTTTGCTTAGGGATGGATTTTGTGAAATTCCCAAATTCAATTTTATAAATAGGAAGTGTGAGCCGTACAAAAATTCCATCGAGCTCAGGGAAGACGGGGTTGCGATAATCGAGGGAATACATGGATTAAATCCTGTTTTTACGCAGAGTTTGCCTGAGGAAAGTATTGTTAGGATATATATAAGCGTAAAGCAGGGAATAAATAATTGTGATTCCAGGATAATATCCAATAGAGAGATAAGGCTTATCAGACGGCTGGTGAGGGATCATGACAAAAGAAAATCGGACCCGGAAAATACGCTTATGATGTGGGAGGAAGTTTGCAGGGGTCAGGCTGCATTTATATATCCGTTTAAAAGAACGAGCGATATAACTGTTAACTCTTTGCATTTGTATGAGCTGTGTGCAATGAGAAATGTTGCTATACCTCTTCTGGGGAGAATTAAGAAGGACAGTCCCGTATATGAATATGCACTTGCTCTCACATCGCAGCTTGAACGTTTTACTCCAATTTCGACGGAATATGTTCCTAAAAATTCTATGCTAAGGGAATTCATAGGGGAAAGTATTTACGAAAAATAAGGTTTTACTTTTGGGAACCTATGTTATATAATAAACATAAAATCATAGAAACAGGGAGGAGATTTTTTATGGGACTGTTTGAAGATATACTTTTAAAGGCGAAGGATACTGCTAACAACTTAGGTTCAAAAGCGGTAAAGATAGTTGATGTATCTAAACTGAAGCTGGAGCTGGCTGAGACGAAATCCGACTTGAGTTCAAAGTTTGAAAATATCGGCAAAATACTGTATGGTTCGATTAAAAACGGAGATTTTAAAAGTGAATCCGTAGAGGCAGAGATAAAAGAGATTGACAATTTATATTTTAAGATAGAGGCTCTGGAGAAAGAAATTGCGGGTCTTAAAAATAAAATTGTATGTAAGGCTTGCGGTTCAGTGAACAATTCTGATTCACTTTACTGTAATAAATGCGGTCACACTTTAGAAATAAAATGTACTTATCGAAATCCGGAGCCAAGCCGGGATATAAATGTTTCTTCTTCTGACGGCAATATGGATAGTGTGTTTAGTGATTCCGAGCGTGTATTTGGTGATTCCGATGATGACGAATTTTCGTTTGAGCAGAGCAGTTCAAGTAATGATGATGAGAGATAATTTACTTTGCCTTTAGCGCAATATTTGGTAAAATAAACGGGATAACTCTTATTTTTAAAAAGAGCTTTCCCGTTTGCCGTCTCATTTACATATAATGTAGGGTAGACTTTTATAAAGGAGGGATAATGAATTGAGAGAGGTATATTTAGATAACAGTGCTACTACTAAAGTCTGCGATACCGCAGTAAAAGAGGCGGTAACAACTATGGTGCAAAATTATGGGAATCCTTCTTCCGGACACGCACTGGGAATTCGAGCGGAAAATGTTCTGGATGAATCAAGAAAAGTAGTTTCCAAAGTAATAGGATGCGAGCCTAAAGAACTGTTTTTCACATCCGGCGGGACAGAGTCCAATAATATTGCAATTTTCGGAAGTGCAGAGCACAGACGAAAACTGGGAAACAAAATTGTGACGACTGCGATAGAACATTCATCTGTTTTGAGGGTTATGGAGCAGCTTGAAAACCGGGGATTTGAAGTAGTATATTTAAAACCGGATTTATTTGGGACAATTTCAAAGAATCAGCTTATGAACGCTATTGATAATAATACGATACTGGTAAGTGTCATGTGTGTAAATAATGAAGTAGGTTCCATAATGCCCATAGGTGACATAAAAAATATCATAAGAGCAAAAAATTCAAAAGCAATTTTCCACACCGACGCCGTCCAAGCTTTTGGGAAGCTCCCTATAAATGTGAAACGCATGGGGATTGACTTATTAAGCATGAGTGCACATAAAATACATGGTTCTAAAGGTGTGGGAGCATTATATATATCTAAGAACGTAAAAATAAATCCCATTACATTCGGTGGGGGACAAGAACATGATATGAGTCCGGGAACCGAGCCTATGCCTGCTATTGCCGGGTTCAAAGGGGCTTTGTTGGAACTGAGTAAATCTAAAAATGTATATGCAAAAATAGCAGATTTAAATAATTATTGTAGGGAGAGGCTCGCCAATAACGAAAATGTAAGAATTAATTCGCCTAAAAATGGACTTCCTTACATACTCAATATATCGGTTAAGAGGATTAAGTCAGAGACTATGACTAATTTCTTATCTTCAAATAACATATATGTTTCAAACGGGTCGGCGTGTTCAAAAGGGAACCGCAGTCATGTTTTGAGTGCGATGGGTCTGCCTGCCGATATGATAGATTCATCAATAAGGGTGAGTTTTTCGAGGTTTAATACGAGAGAAGATGTAGATTATTTCATAAAATATCTGAATGAGGGAATAGATAAACTTATAAAATTCTGAGGAGAATAAAAATGAATGAAGTAATATTAATTAAAGTCGGTGAAATAGTACTAAAGGGGTTAAATAAGAGGAATTTTGAAAATCAGCTTATAAAGAACATAAGAAATCGAATTAAAAAATACGGAGAGTTTGAAATTAAGATTTCGCAGTCCACTATAACAATCTCTTCTTTGAATGAGACCTCCAATATAGACGATATATTTCCGGAAATTAAGAAAGTTTTCGGTATAGCGAGACTTTCAAAGGCCATTGTAACGCAGAAAAGCATTGACAGTATAAAGGAAACCATAAAAGACAGCCTAGGCTCAACTTTGATTTCGGTTAAGACATTTAAGGTTGAGTCTAAGCGTGCGGATAAGAAATTTCATATGACTTCTCCCCGGATATCGGAGGAAGTAGGAGGATTTATTTTAGAACAGTTCCCCAATCTGGCGGTTGATGTACATAACCCCGACATAGTAATAACGGTAGAAATAAGAACCTTTAATGCTTTTATCAGGCTGGGAGACGAGCCGGGAGCCGGGGGTCTGCCGGTTTCAAGCGGTGGAAGAGCAGCACTGATGATTTCCGGCGGTATAGATAGTCCGGTTGCAGGGTTTATGATGGCAAAGAGAGGGATTGCATTAACAGCCGTTCATTTTGCGAGTCCGCCGTATACAAGTGCACGTTCGGAGAAAAAGGTTATCGAACTGGTAGAAAAGATGTCTGAATACGCAGGCGGAATTAAATTATTTGTTGTTCCGTTCACACAGATACAAGAGCACATAAAAAGATATTGTCCGGAGGAATTATTTACTTTAATTATGCGAAGAATGATGATGAGGATATCGGAAAAGATAGCTTTGGATGGAAATTGTAAGGCTCTTATTACCGGAGAGAGCCTTGGACAAGTTGCCAGTCAGACCCTACAGGCTATATCGTGCACTGATGCCGCAGTATCCATGCCGGTATTTCGCCCTCTAATCGGGATGGACAAGGATGAAATTATCGCTATTGCCAGGCGCATCGATACATTTGATATTTCAATCCAGCCCTTTGAGGATTGCTGTACTGTATTTGTCCCGAAGCACCCCAAAACGAAGCCGAATTTGTGTGATATCGAGGATGCCGAGAATAAATTCGATTGGGATGAGATGATAAAATCGGCTGTTATAAATTCAAAGGTTATGTATGTAGAGCAGTAATATTTTTTCCGGATGTGATATTGTGAAAAAGTGGTTGAGAAAAGCTATATTTATTTTATCTTTGCTTGTTTTTATTGGTTCGAGCGGTGTTTTGATTAAGCTTACCGTAGTGGACCCGTCTGTTTCGAAAAGGGCGGCTCAGGAGGCTCAGGAGATATATTACAAAAAGACCGAGCAGCAAGATACGCAAAGTCCGTTTGAGGGTCTGTCGCTGATAAATGACGACATAAAAGCCTGGATTAAAATCGATAATACGGTGATAGATTATCCCGTGGTACAGGCGACGGCTGATGATCCGACTTTTTATCTGGACCACAATTATAAAAAAGAGCAGTCGAGATATGGGAGTATATTTATTGATGCCGCCTGCGAAAACGGTGTGGACTCAAAAAATATACTTCTGCATGGACATCACATGAAAGACGGACAAATGTTTGCGGGCTTGCTGAAATTTTCAGATTTAGGGTTTTATAAAGAGAATCCCATAATAAACTTCAATACGCCGGAGCAGGACATTAAATGGAAAATATTTTCTATCTTCAAAACGAACACTCGACCCGACCAAGGTAAAGTTTTTAATTATCTTGTTACGTCGTTCCCCGACAACAAGAGCTTTTTAGAGTATATGTATAATGTTAAGATTCGTTCTTTAATTGACACAGGTGTAAATGTCACCGACACTGACCAGATTATAACGATGTCCACATGCTCCTACGAAATGGAGGACTTTAGGACGGTTTTAGTTGTAAGAAAACTGAGAGCTGGCGAGGACGAGTTTGAAAATGTAAGCAGTGCCAAAAAAGTCTCTAATCCTCTGATGCCCGAGGCGTGGTATCAAAGTAGGGGAGTAGATCCGCCTCAGTACCCTGATTTTGAGACGGCATACAAAAATAAAAAAATAGATTGGTATTTCTAAGGCAGCGTTTTTGCGTTGCTATTTTGTTAAGTATTTCCTATTACCCACAAAAAAAGGGGCAAAAGCCCCCTCTTTAAAAGAAATTTTTATCTATAATTCAGGATTCTTTCGAGCCATCCGTAGCGGACGGTATTCACCTACCGCAATATTGGCAGCGGCTCCGTGGGTATATCTTGCGGTCTCTCAGGAATTACGGTAGGAGAGTCTACATATAATTCTCCTAACTTATCTTTCTGCGAACCATAATACATCGCCTTACAACACATTTTTTTGAATCCTTTTCTGCTACTCTCTCTTCTCATACGGCGCATGTCTACTATTCTAGCTTTTTCACCTGTGCGCCCTTTATTCTTAGAATCCATAAAATGTCTCATAATCACATCATCAGAATCTTGTCTTTGAGTAAGTTTTAACCACTTGGGAATGAAATTTGCACAGCTGGCAGTGACGGCAACTATCTTGGTACCATTTTCGAGCGCTCCAAAATCGGAATCCTTGCCCAAAACTCTTCCTGAATAAATATATTCTGTATTTTCTCCAAAAAGCTGATCTAACTTAGAAATTTTCATCTCCGGAAGAACCTTTAGTTTTGTACACCTACCATTTACTTTATACAAATAAACTACCATACCATTTGGGTCATCATCGTTATCACCGGCCAAGGCGACGTCTACATTTAGTAAAATCTGAAATAGAAACAAAAACGCTGCTGCTATTTTTAGAAGTTTTTTAATCATGCTCACCTCCCTCTAAACTACCTATGATTGTATTGTAAAAGTCTAACGATGTCAATAGCTATTTAAAAAATAATTAATATTTTAGGTTTTTAACTAATTGAATCGGTAATCACTATATATTCTATATGATTTAGAACATATTTTCAATGTATGGTAAACGATAAATAACGTAATTAAGGGAGGAAGGATTGTTTTGTTAGGCAAAAAATCCAAGAGTGACTGAAATTACTTTTGGAAATGTTTTGTTATTGATTTTTGTGATACAATAAAATGAATAAAAAAATTAGAAAATATTTTAAACTCTTTAAATTTACCTTTTTTGGAGCCTGTTTACCATATCTATTTACTCGGTAGGGTAAAATACAGTAGAATAATAAGCAAAGAGGTAGTATAATTTAAATAATTATTATTTAGGACAAGGTGTGATTGAGCGTGAAGGCTTTGATTATAGACGGTAACAGTGTTCTTAACCGTTCGTTTTACGGGATAAAGCTTCTCTCGAACAAAAAAGGGCAGTATACAAATGCAATTTACGGTTTTTTAACGACATTTCAAAAGATAAAAGATGAGTTCAGTCCCGATGCAGTTGCAGTTGCGTTTGACATGCCGGGACCGACCTTCAGAAAAGATATTTTTACAGAATATAAGGCCCAAAGGAAGGGTATGCCGGATGAACTTGCATCACAGATGCCTATTTTAAAAAGACTTCTGAAATTGCTAGGATATAAGATTGTGCAGTGCAGCGGATATGAGGCCGATGATATTTTAGGCACGCTTTCCGTGAGCTTTTCCGAACAAGGTCATTTAACTCTGATTGCCACGGGGGATAGAGACAGTTTACAGCTTGTTTCAGAGAATACTTTAGTTAGAATAGCCTCAACAAAGCACGGCAAAGCGGAGTCCACCTTATATGACGTTGGCAGGATAAAAGAAGTATATGGTGTTTCGCCGAAGGAATTAATAGAAATAAAAGCACTTCAGGGGGACACTTCCGATAATATTCCGGGTGTAAAGGGGATAGGGCAGAAGACCGCAGAGTCTCTGATACAAAACTATAAAAGTATTGATAATATATATGATAACATAGATTCGCCGGACATAAGAGAAAGTGTTAAGAAAAAGCTCATTGAAGGTAAGGACAATGCCTACATGAGCAAAAAACTCGGCACTATATGTACAAGCGTACCCATAGAGACGGATATAAATTTATATATTCCTGCCAAGCCTGATTCAAAAGATGCAAGGGCTTTGATGACCGAGCTTGAATTTTATTCTCTCATAGATAAGGTTTGTCCGAACAAGCCAAAGGATGAAATTCCGAACAGTTCAGATAAGCCCAAAGAGAAAATTAAGGCAGAAAAAATCTCAAAGTTTGACGATTTAATAAAAGATGTGGAAAAAACCGGCTGTAAGGTTTCCGTTCTTATGGAATTTAAAGAAGATAAAATTAGTTTTATGGCGCTGTGCGGGGCAGACAAGCTTTACTATATTGATAACATTAACAATAATTTAGGTGAACCTATAAAAAACTTCTTAGAAAACGAAAATATAAATAAAGTAGTTTATGATTTAAAAGGCATGATTAACGGTTTAAACAAAGCAGATATCAAAATAAAGGGTGTTTCATCTGATATTATGCTGTCTGCCTATATTTTGAACCCCTCTGCAAGTAATTATGGTTTGGGAAGACTTTGTGAGGAATACAGAATTGATAATGCCGATATTGAGGATGCACAATGCTACAGTGATTCGCAGCTGAGTACACTGAAGAGTGTAGTTTTAATTAGCAGGTTGGAAAAAATACTGTCGAATGAACTGATAAAGAATCATCAAGAAGATTTGTTGTCGAAAATAGAGCTGCCTCTCTCATATGTCCTGGCGGATATGGAAATTGCGGGGTTTAGGGTGGATAAAGAGGGACTTTCAGAGTATGATGGGGTACTGTCGGATAAAATATCTGAAATCCAAGCACAAATCTATAAAAGTATGGGGTTTGAGTTTAACATAAATTCCCCTAAACAGTTAGGTATTGCACTGTTTGAGGATCTTGGACTGCCGAAGAGGAAAAAGAACAAAACAGGATACTCTACAAGTGCACAGGTTTTGGAGAGTTTGATAAATTATCACCCGGCAATAGCTATGATTTTGCAGTTTAGGGCTCTTTCCAAGTTAAAATCCACATATTGCGACGGGATGATTAAACTTATAAATCCAAGTGACGGCAGAATTCATGCATATTTTAACCAGATAGAAACACGCACGGGGAGAATAAGCTGTACAGATCCGAATTTGCAAAATATTCCGGTTAGGACGCAGGCCGGCAGAAAATTAAGGAAATATTTTTGTGCGGATGATAGCTGCGTTTTGGTAGATGCGGACTATTCTCAAATAGAACTGCGAATTTTAGCACATCTTTCGGACGACAAAAACATGATTGACGCATTTAACAGTAACGAGGATATTCATACTCTTACCGCATCTAAGATATTTAATATTCCGGTGTCAATGATTGGGAGTGAAGCAAGGACGAGGGCTAAATCGGTGAATTTCGGGATTATATACGGCATAGGTGCGTTTTCGCTGTCGCAGGATTTAGGGATAAGCAGGGCAGAAGCGGATGGTTACATAAAAGCATATCTTCAGAAGTATAAGGGTGTGGATGAATATTTAAAAGTTATGGTTGAAAATGCTAAATCGAACGGTTATGCTGAGACTATGTTTAATAGAAGGCGGTATTTACCGGAGCTTAGTTCATCTAATTTCAATCTTCGGTCGTTTGGGGAGAGGGTGGCTAGAAACATGCCTATACAGGGGACCGCTGCCGACATAATAAAAATAGCAATGATAAAGGTCAATAATAAACTAAAAGAGGGTGGATTTAAAGCACGTATAATTCTGCAGGTTCACGACGAATTAATAGTAGAGACCCCGACAGATGAAGTAATGCAGGTAAAGAGGATTTTAAAAGAAAATATGGAGAATGCGGTAAAGTTGAGAGTACCGCTCACGGTTAACATATCATCTGGGAAGACGTGGTATGATGCAAAAGACTGAGAATATTTTATTTCGCAGGATGGATTTTGAGGATGCACCTGAAGTTTCTGAGATTGAAAAAGAATGTTTTTCTGACCCGTGGTCGGAAAAGGCCCTTAGAGACAGCCTTATAAACCGAAACAGCTATTTCATAGTATCTGAGGTAGATGGGGAAATTGTCGGATATGCGGGCATGTATTTTGCATTGGGTGAGGGGTATATGTACAATATAGCAGTGAAGTCTGATTTTAGGAATTTGGGGGTGGGAGGCAGGATTATAGAAAATATGATAGGGTTTTGCAAAGAGAAAAAACTTGAATTTTTATCTCTTGAAGTGAGAAAGTCTAATTATAGAGCCATAAAGCTATATAAAAATAAGGGTTTTTGCGAGGCGGGGATGAGGAGAAATTTTTATAGAAATCCCCAAGAGGACGCATTAATTATGACGAAATACTTTTAAATGGGAGTGCATATTATGGATATACTTGCAATAGAGTCATCGTGCGACGATACAGCTGTGGCTATTGTCAGGGATGGAAGAGAAGTTCTTGCATCAGAGGTTTTCTCGCAAACAAAAAGGCATGAGATATTCGGAGGGGTTGTACCGGAGGTTGCATCGAGATGTCATTTGGAGGCAATTGCCGGGCTTGCGAAAGTAACTTTGGAAGAATCAGGTTTAAAAAAAGAAAATCTTTCTGCGGTTGCCGTTACATATGCACCGGGTTTGATAGGCTCTTTGCTGGTTGGGGTGAGTTTTGCAAAAGGGATATCGCTTGCTCTTGATTTGCCGCTTATTGCTGTTCATCATTTAAAATCCCATGTTGCGGCTAACTATATATCCAATAAAAATCTTAAGCCGCCTTTTATATGTTTGATTGCGTCCGGCGGTCACACGAACATAGTGGAGGTAAAAAGCTACACTGAGATGAGAACAATCGGAAAAACCAGAGATGATGCTGCCGGAGAGACATTTGATAAAGCGGCGAGGTGTATGGGGGTAGCTTACCCGGGAGGTGTACATATAGATAAGCTTGCTCAAAAAGGAGATGAAGATGCTTTTGAATTTCCAATTCCCAATGTTAAAGACAGTGCATATGATTTCAGTTTTTCAGGGCTCAAAACTTCGGTTATAAACAAAATACATACACTGAAACAAAAAAATATAGATATCCCGCTTGAGGACATCTGTGCATCGCTTAGGAAATCGATTGTGTCATACATGGTAAATAACTTAACAGAGGCAGCAAAGCAGCTTCACTATAAAAAAATCGCAATAGCCGGAGGAGTGTCTGCAAATTCACTGCTGAGAAGAGAGCTTAGGCGGATATGTGATAAATCGGGCTGGGAATTATTTTTACCGGACTTAAAATTTTGTTCAGATAACGCAGCAATGGTAGGTTCGCAGGGTTATTATGAGTTTACTTGCGGGGGGAATACATCCGGTTTAGATTTGAATGCCTATGCGGGAATGAGCTTGAATTAGATAGGCGGTTATAAAAGTATATTCCCGAGTGAAGCTATCTTTTGTATAAAGGTACTATAAAAATCAAAAAGTATTGTCATAACTCACAAAATCAAAAGAATTTTCAGTTTTAATTATACATGTCGAATCAGTTTATAATCTTGACATATCATTTAAATAATAATACAATATATGCGAAGAGAAAAAATTAAAGGAGATTGTTTAAATGATTAAGAGGTTTAGGAAATATTTGTTGAGTGTTCTGGTTATGGGAATATTTAGTATATTTTTTAGTAGTTTTAATGCTCAAAAATACTATTTAGGGGTAGGATACTATCTTTCGGGTGGAGAGAAGAAATTTGCTCGTTTGTGGGTTCGTGACGAGGAGTGCCAAAAACTTCTTGAGATAAAATCTAGAGCGAACATCTGTTGTTATTCCTGCGATAATTTACGGGTATCAGAGAGCGACCGTCCTGAGCTGTTTAAAGCTATTGCTGGTGCTATAGATTTAAGGACTTATTACCAAGATAATTTTTTTAGTGGGTATGGCATTGCTCTCTGTGGCAATTATCAGAATCTTATGGGGCCAAAGCTCAGTGAGATAGTTAAAGGATTGGGGTTTAATATGAGAGACGATGAGATTCGGGATCTTGCTATTTCATTTAATTTTAAAGGAACTGAAGCGGTCAGTAGTGAGTCATCGCGTATGGGGTCGCTGGATGACAGTTTAGGGTTAGGGAAGAAGAGTCCTGGGATTAGCATGGGATTTGGTTCGGAAGACAAATAGGGTCGGTTTGTTTTGCGTGGAAAGCTGTGATATAAGACAGCAAAAAGATATCCGAATAGTCTGTTGACTGTTCGGATAATTTATGTAAAAGTCTTATTCAGGGGAGATTTTTTATACATTGTACCGGGGGTACGTTTTGAATATTCTCAGTTATTTAATTGATTATTCACGAGTAAATTCTACGAACTGAAACACACTTTTTGTAAATTTCTAAATCTTCCCTATTATACACAAGACGGTTTAAATTAAAAATAGTTTAGTTCCGGGCTATTTTACACCCTTAAAAATAAAATCCGGGTCTTTTAATATATCTGAAATACTTGCTCGAGTATTTTTCCACATTAAATTTGCTGCTTCAATCATATTTTTTCTGTCAGCAATTCCGGATGCCGCAGAATTGGTTCCAGTTGTTATAGAAACAGACGTAATCTTCGACGCTGTACACAAAATATATTTGTAAAAAGAAAGTACCGCTGCGGCTGCATTTAGCCTATCCTCATAATTTTTTTCATTTATACCCTCTCTCAGCTGACTTTTTATTTCGTCAGCCGATTCCCTACACAGATTAAACCATTTAGATGCATCATTGAGGGATATATTTGCCAAAACGGAGAATCTCCCTACAATTTTCTTAATATCCATATAAAATCTCTCCAAAAGCAGTAATATTCTATGCGGAGTAGTCCAAAATTTTCACAGCGTCTTTAAATATCCTTGTAAAGCCTGCTGTCAAGCTTATGGCAGCTCTTTCCAATTGTCTGTCTATAACCTTGTCATAGTCCACAACCACATCTCCGTATTGAATCATCTGGAGAGCTTTATTTTTATCGAAGCCGAGGATTTTCTTATCAGCAACTTTTGCAGATTTGATAAGTTTTGCGCCGATGGGGGTTACGATATTTCCTGTTCCTTGGAAATTCAGCCCGGCATTTGCGTCTTTCATTTCGGATAGGCTTAAAATCTCTTTTATAGTTGGAGCAGAGGCTATCATAGTGTTTAACTTGTAGCTGCCCAGAGCCTCCCATAGTTGCAGTAAGTGTGTATATGAAAGTTCACCTTGAGCTGTAACTTCGTCTGCTTTATCATTAGCGCTTCCGTCCCCCAACATTAGTGCATTTACGGCATCGGCAAATTGTTCTGCTGCGATGTCCTCACCTATTTTGCCGAGGACTACGGTCAGAACATCCAGATTTTGAAATCTTAGGGCTTCGTAACTTGAAGAAAACACTCTTCCGTGCTTTGCAAGAGACACAAGTGAAGTTTTATTTGTAACGTTTACATTAGGCATTTGAGCTGCTTCTGCGATGGCATCACCTGTTGCGTTTTGTGTATCAGAAGTGATTGCCCTGTAGTCTATGGCATCTATGGTAGTTTTTACTGCGGTAACGGAGTCAAGTATATCAGATGCTTTTATTCCTTGCATAACGGCTCTTCTCATGTACTCCGGGAACAATACAGCGCAGTCCGGTGAACTAAAAAATTTTTCTACTTTATCGCATCCACTTCCGCCTACTCTGATGTTAAAACGTTTAAGCTGTCTTTGATAAGCATCCAATCCCTCGAGATCGGTACCCTTATAATTTTCAGAAGGGTCCATTTCTTCCAAAACGGCAGTAAAATTTTTCCCCCCGACAGTATACATTCCTTTTTCCAATTTTATATTCTCATAAAATGACATATTAAAATTCCTCCTAAAATTTGATATTTTTATATTTTAAACTCTGAATTGATTGAATTCCTAACCGGATAAGGGCTAAGCTGAGGTTTTACACAGCTCTTTTTGAGGAGTCCTTTTTTATAAGCGTCCCTGAGTGTTTTTAGTTCCTGTATAGACATTTTTTCTGCAATACTTGTCATTATTCCCGGGTCGATATCGGGCTGCAGCATAGTTGAAAGTTTAACAACTTCATTTTTGAGCTCTTTAAAATACTCTTCGCCTATTTGGGCTTTTTCCTTTAGAGACTTAATCATTTGATAGAGCTTGCCGGACTCAGAAGTAGTTAAGTCAACAGGTTGTGCAAGGCTCAATTTTTTAAATATATCCATAATATTTTTCTCACCTCCTTTTTCTGCAAAATTAAATGCTTTTATGACGCCGGCTTTTCTCTGTGCCGGGACAACAACAAAAGACCATTCATATGCATCAACAGGGTTTTGTAAGATATAATGACATAAAATTTGACGATCGTCCTTTTTATAAGTCTTACCTTTGATATGTTTACAGGGATTTATTTTTATGTCTGAACCGCATATAGAGCATTTGACGGTCTCAACTGCACAATTAATACTCACCTCCTTTTTAATCCCGGAATCTATTGCTGTAATAATTTCTTTATTTTTCTCGGTTTTTGGTATGTAAGCTCTTGCGGTAAGGCATTTATAGATACTACCTGCAGAGGTTAATTTGTTTCTGTATGTACGCACCTGGGTATAAAAAATTCTAGCGGTTTGATTATTAGTTTTAACATCATGATCCATTATTCCTGTTTTTCCTATAAAAAGCCTACTGAGTTTTTCTAAAGCGTCATCTGAGAAACGTTCATTTTGTCTGTCTACTTCGTTATCGCATAGGATCACCGAAAAAACGTAGACTTCTTCACTTGTAAATTTTCTTCTTGTAAAGTTGTTTATTAAATCGATTTCACCTTCTCTGATACCGTTTGTATTGTCCTCAATGCTCAAGGATTTAGAAATAATTTTGAGTTTATTTTTTTCCAACATCTTTTCCTCCCCGTAAAAGATTATTCTTGATCTAGTCTTTTTTCTATCTCTTTGGCTCTAGCTAAAGTAAGTCTTGTATTTGCGATTCTCAGTTCATCTTTTAAACTTATACTGTTCCAATTTACTTTGACAGCGATGTTGTATCCTTTAAGTCTGAGCCAAGTTTGGCATATTTTACAGATAACAGGGTCGAGCATACGTCTGTAACCATCGAGCTCGCTGGTGAGTATGTCAGACTGCTGGGTTGACATTGTCTCTGTTGTTGACCAGGATAGTCCCAATAAGAACGGCGGTATTGAGAGTTTGCTTATAATTTGTTCGAGCATTTGTCTTACAGGAATTTGACTGTCTAAAATCTGATTGTCAGCACCTATAACCTTGATATTGACGTCTCCAACTGCGATGAAGTCACTCGGATGGTGAATATCCTTCATAGCACGGCTCCATTCAGAGGCTATTTGTGAGGCACGCTCTTTTGCATAAGCTCTTTCGTTAGAGTCACCGGATGGTTTATACGTTACGGCGAATCTAACATTACCGACTCGTTGCCAATTAATTCCTATTGTGCTGTAAATTTTCATAAGTATATCGCTTATAAAGGGAAGTCCACGAAGGATTGAGTTTCCATATATTTGTCCGGGGTCAGGGTTGAGTGCGGATACAAGTATGTTGTCCGGGTATTTTATTGGGATAAATTCTCCATGTTCATCCCTACTGTAAACGGCTAATTCTAAGGGATTTGTATCACTTCTGAGCTGTACGTCCATCAGATTTGCATTGTAGAGAGCGATAATTTGTTGTCTTTCTTCGTCAAAAACGATTTCTCCGACTGCGGTACCATAGGTAATTATCTGATTGAGATAAGAATTTATAAACTCACCGATTCCTCTGCCGCAGGCATTCACGTGTACTTCTGATAAAAACTCAGATATTTCCTCTTTTATGTCATTATCTTCACACTCGATATCAAAATCCCCCAGCAGTCTGACTATTTTTGATATAGCTGCGTCTATTATGGGTACTGATTCACGAATTGAACTGTAAAGGGTAAACAGGGATTGGGGGTTTGGACTAAATCCCCTTAGCGATGTAAATAAACAGTCGTTTTTTTGTTTTGCCGGTACCGTTTGTACCATAGGGATAGTGCACTTCTTTTTTTTACCGAAAAGATTCATTTTCTCACTCCTTTATCTCTTGGCAGCCATCGCAAAGAAATTGTCGTCACTGTCAGCCAAGACCGTACTCACAAAATACCTTATATCATCCATGGCGTGGTCGTTTTCTTTGACAGGTGCATCTCTGCTTGTTCCGGTTCCCCACTTATACAGGGAAAATTCTTTTATTGTGGCCTTACAGTTGTTACAAATTTTTATATCACCTTTTTTCAGTGCCACAGATACCTCTTTTATACCATCAATTACGTTATTTTTGGCGGGTCTGACCGGGTAGTTACTTTTTCTTCGTATTAAAGTTATGAAGCTTGTTGCAGAAGGGTCTACGGTTATACAGCTTATAGGACGGTTATTTATCATTTCCTGTAGTGCAATAAAATGTTCTTCATCAGTGCGTGTGTCGTGCTGCGCTCTGGAATCGAAATAATATTCATCGATTCTGTACCAAACACCATTTAACTCTCCCCACAGACCGCATGACATAGGATTTACTATTCCATAGTCACAAGAAACAGCATATTGATTGAAATTTGCGCAGGGTTTTTCTATAAAAGCACTGTCTTTGCACATATACGGATACACCAGACCTTCGGCTGCGATCCATTTACCCTCAATAAAACGCTGATAAAAAGAGCCTATATAAAGTCTTTTATAACGCTCGACAGTTTCTTTTGAGAGTGAAGGGTTATCATCCATAGTAAAGTGGATATAAAAAGCATTTTTTTGTTTTTTCATTAAAATCCACTCTTTATAGAACCAATGCTGAGGATATTCAGGATTGCAATTAAACCAGAATTTAGCTTCTTCGACTGAACATCTGGCTAGAGCTTGGTCAACAAATGATTTTGGCATGAGAGCGACCTCATCGAAGAGGATTCCGGAAAGTGTCATACCCTGAATTAAAGAGGCTGAAGATTCATCCTTGCCGCCGAAGAGGTAGAAAATGTTTTTACGGTTTCTTATTTTTATTTCAAGTATATTTTCTGAAATTTTTTGTCGGCATACAAATCCCATACTTGATAAAATGGGGATAATAGGTAATACTGCATTTCTTCTCAGCGAACGGATGGTTTTACCGCATATTGCAAATGTTGAGCCGTTAAATCTGTAGAACGACCACAAAATAAAAGAGATTATCAAACAAACTGTTTTACCGCTTCTGATTGCACCGTCGCAAATAACTGCGTCATAGTTTTTATAAGGACTTGAAGAACACCACCAAGTTAAAGCTAACGTCTGTTTTTTTGAAAAGGGCTTAATTTTCACTTTGTTCCTCCTGTGAGGGCTTACTGCTTTCTTCTATGGCTTTAATTCCTTCTTCCATAGCGTGGTAAAATGGATTAATATCTGCTCTTTGTTCTTCGTCTATCTGTTCAAGCTTTTCCAGAGCTCTCATTCTGTCGAAAAATTTTATTTCCACAGCACCTTCTTTAGGACGTTTTATCTCTGAAATATTAAATAGATCCATTTTCTCCAAAGTATTCTTGTCCAGCTTATCGGTATAAAGGAGTCTTACTGCATCTGCAACGCTCCCAAATGCCAATCTTTCATAACCTATACAAGTTTTATACAGAAGATTTTTCTTTTTGCTATTGTAAAGCATTTCAATTTCTTCATTAATCTCCTTTTTGGATAAAAGATGTATACCCCTCTTTTCAGGGTCTCTGTCATATCCTGCCAGAGATGCTGCCTCACGTAAATTTCCAGTGTTTATGTAGTGATAACAGAATTGTTTTTCCCGCTGGGTGAGGTTTTTCTTTTCAAAATTCTTCACTTGCTATCTCTCCCTTGATGTTTATTCTCAACATATAGGGAAATTCCTTATTATGTTGATATAAAGAAGGCAAGTTTCACGAAAATAAAATATATTTTTAATTTTTTTAACTTTCGACCTATTCTAAAAACGTCTCTGATGTTATAGTGAACGCAGTTTAAATAAAGATATATGTACTCCGAAAAATTAAAAGTTTGGTAAAATTACTGTATTACTGTATAGATACTGAACGTAAATAGCAGTCTTTTTAACTACGGTTACTATACAAGGATAAACCCGTTGTAAATCCCGGAACGAAAAACATGATTAAGGAATATTTAAAAGAAAAAACCCCCGGTAACCGGAAATGGTCACTGGAGATCTTGAAAAAACTTATTTGTTAAAATATTTCTTAACCTTTATACTCTCTGGCCCAACGGAAATTTTGTCTATTTTCGAACGATACACACAGTCTGATTTTACCCTTGTGCTTACCAAACAAACATAGTAAGGATTCAGGCAGATGATAATGGTGCTGTTTTAGATATACGCCATAATTTGTCACAACGATTCTATCATTGTATGCCGACGGAGCTGTCGTGGTGTAACTTCCGTCTTCCTTCAAACTTGAAATAGTTGGATAATATTCAAGTCCTTCTTTTCTTAGGATATCGTTGTCCCTGAGTTGATATGTCTGACAGTTAGTGCTGTCTGCGATATGTCCCTTGGTAGGATAATCATTCTTATCGAGTAAAATAGCAGTATTTGCTATTATTTCCGCACGTTCTTTAGAGAGTTCTCTGAATGTGGTGTGATATATTTTTTGAAGAGATTGTTCTTCAGCAGCTGCCTTGTTGGCATCTATTTGAGGATCAATATACTGCGCGAAAAGTGGATATTTTTTCGTAAGTATGTTCATAAGTTCATTTTTGTCAAGGTTGAATCCTTGTATGTTATTATCGTTATCATCGTTGTAATCTTCTTCCTCAAGCTCATCTAGGAAGTCCATTTCAGGTACATCTAAGATAAAATCAGAGCTTTTAGATATTTCTACATCATTGCCGCATCCCAAAAAATCGATCTCAGATAGGTTAGCCGTTTTATTTCTAAATTCGATTTTCGATGTATGGGGCAAACTGATTTTGTGAATGGCAGAATTTTTAAATATACCTGGATACATAAACAGTTTTCCAGATAAATTTGATACATCTAAATCCTGTATTTTTGAATTGCAAAACGCACAAATCTCTAAAGTGATATCTTTTATATTGTTTGGCAAAGTCATATTTTGGGCTTTAGATTGAGAAAACGCAAATGAGCCACAGGAAAATTTAGCTAAGCATGTTGAAGGCTGCAAATTAAATCCGTCAAAGTAGGACGTGTTAGCAAAGGCCCCCTTTCTAATGGCGAAATCTCGAAGATTTTTGCCATCACCGGAAAATACAAACTCCTCTATTCTGGACTTTTCGAAAGCATTAGGACCGATAATTAAATTTGTTAGGGACTCCGGGAGGAGAAATTTTTCTATAAGAGATCCAAAAAAGGCTTTCTCAGAAATATTTAGTTGTTTTATCTTTGTTCCTGATAAATCAAATACGTTAATTCCCAGTGGAATTCTTATTGGGTTATCAAAGCAAAATGCGTTTTTGTCAATATCCAGGCCATAAAGATTTTTTGGGAAATGTATTTCTCTAACCAAAATATCACAGCCGGAAAAAGAACCCTCCATAAATTTTATTTTTGTTCCCCTGGGACATCCATCATCTTCCGTGTATTCGCTCTCTGACAAAAATTTTATTTCTCCTATTACACTATTTTTAAAACAATTCTTCCCAAAAATAATATCTCTTGTGCATTCAGGGATTATGAGATCAGAAATACCTACGTGATATAGACATTCTTCCCCAAAACATATAGCTTTTGCATTTGGTAGTTTCAAATTTTTCACAGAAGAACAGATAAATGCTGATTCGTTAATTTTTAGTGATCCAGATGTTTCTGCCTGAGACAAATCAAATGTTTTTAATTTGAGTGTTAATGCGAACGCAGATTCTGCAATGGTATCTACTTTTGTTCCAATTGGTATAATCATGTTTTCAATGTTTGATTTTGCAAATGAGGATTCTTCGAATTTCACCTCACCTAGATGCTGGGGAAATATTAATGATGATATATTGGATTGGGTAAATGAATATATTCCAAAAGAGATCTTACTTGAAGAACCGCTGAAATTAATTGCAGGCACAGAGGAACTACTAAATGAGGCTCCACCAAAAACTACTACATCCGGGTCTTGTAAATTAAGCGGATTTTTTAGATCACGAGTACAATCGAATGAGCATTTACCGAAGTTAAGTTCTTTTAAATTTTTAGGAAATATTAGTTTCGATATCTTAGATTCAGAAAATGATTTCTCTCCAAAAAGTATTTTACTTGAGGAACCGACAAAGTTAACCTCCGGTACCGAGGACTCACTAAACGATATTGGTCCGAAATTTACGTTATCTACGTTAGTGAAATTAAGTGGGGCTGTGAGATTCGTAGTTAAATTGAATGAAGCCTGACCAAAGGTAACACATTCTAAATTTGGCGGGAGAGCTAGTTTTGTTATGCCTGATGAGCAAAAGCACTGAAAAGGGAAGTCTATATTTTTTTTAATTTTGTTTGTGATAAATCAAATTCCTGTAGACTCTTCGTATTTTGAAAACAGCTTACACCTAGGATTAAATTATCTAAATTTTTAGAAGGTACAATAGTGTTTATACTAGATTCCGAGAATGAAAATGCACTAAATACTATTTGTTTTACACTATCCGGGAAAACTATTGATTTAATCTTATTTGTTTTATAAAATGAACTTTGTTTGAATATAATTTCTTCTAAATGTTGCGGGAGCTCTAATTTCTCTATGCTAGAACCGGTAAGGCACCGCTCATCAAACACTATTTTCTTTACGCTTTCGGGAAATACTATTGATTTGATATGCTCATTCCCATTAAAGGCGTCTTTATCGATATATACTATCGTTGTTCCGGGATCAATTTTTACTTCTCCATTTCGTGATATGTAATTCTTCGCAAGATTTTTCCTAATTTTTACTGTTTTTTGGGGAGGAGCTCCATCAACCGATTGACCAGGTCTATCCTCGTTAATCATTGCATTTGAAGTCTGGTTGTTTAATCCTAAAATTTGCAGCGAAAACATCAGCGAAAGAAACAAACCCAATGTCGCTAAGTTCCTGACTAATCTATTTTTCATAAAACCCCTCCTTGTATTTTCCATTGAAGTATAACAAAACATTAAAAAATGTCAATTGATAAATCTACATATATTAAACTTTTTATATATAACAATTAGATGTAAAAAAGTGGACTCGAGAGTAAAATATTTATCCCTACGGGGCAATGGTTTAGAAATCCCGGTAAAGTTTGTCTTAAAAATGAGAGAAAAGTCTTCGATAACCGCCATCGACTATCAGAGATATTTAAAAATAAAGTTAAGGTAAAGGTATTTTTAAATATTAAGCATTATCCGGTAAAGGATTAACCCATTTGAATGTACCTTGTGTATCCTCCACAAGTATTCTCATCTTACCTTTGTATTTACCTGACAAAGCCAATACGGAGTTCGGATAAATAACATGATGCTCTTTAAAAAATACAGCATATTTTGTTTTAATGATTCTTCCGCCCTGCTGTGCCAAAGGTGTTCGGAAAACATTTTCGTGTTCATCTAGGGCAAAAGTATCTGAATGATATTCATGGCCGGATACTTCTAAAACGTTCCCTCCTCGTTTTTCGTATACCTTATGGGTGATATCATCTAAAACATCACCTTTAGTGGGCCAGCCCTTACCGTTGAGAAAAATAATATTTCTCGCTATTTTTGTTGCCCTTTCTCTGGACATCTGCCTTGATGTGACATTGTACTGTTTTTCCTGCCAGGATTGTTGGCTAGAACTGTTCTTCGAATTGTTGATTTTTTTGGCATAAAGGGGATACTTTCTCATAAGAATTTGCACAAGTTCATCTTGGTTGAGATTAAATCCTTGCGTCTTATCTACATTATTATGGCTGCCGGCTGTTTCAACCATATCTTCTTCCTCCTGCTCCAATTCAGGGAAAAGCACCTGAGCCGAGAAATCTGCCTGTTCAATTATTTCCGTGTCCTTGCCGCAACCTAAAAAAGCAGGTATAGGGAGTCCGGGTGATTTACCTTTACATTTTATTTTCAATATATGTGGAAGGCTGATATTCTTTACACAAGAATCTGAAAATACATTTTCTTTCATGCGTAGTTTTCTTACGTGAGAAAAATCTAAATTTTCGATCTTTGAATGACTAAATACCTTTTCCTTCAAATCAACAGCTAGCGTATCATTGATAGGTAAAATTATGTCTCGTACATTGGAATTAAAGAATGCAGCTTTATCGCAAGAAAATTTAGCCAAGAATGTGTACGGTGATAAATTGAACTCAGATAAGGGGGAATGAGCAAAGGCCATTTCCTTTACAGTGAGACATTTCAGCTCAGAGTTCGTTGGTATATCCAAGGCTGTTATTTTAGAAACCGCGAAAGAACATTTTCCAACAGTTAATTTTTGCAAGCTTTTTGGTAAGTGAAAATCTTTGATAGAAGAACCCATAAATGCAAATTCATCAATAAGCAGATCGGATATATTTGTTTGCGACAAATCAAATACCGTTAATTGTCCCGGAAAGGGGTATACGATGGCAGGATCACTGCCTACATTGCCTTCTACAATATTTTGTATACGAAACGCACTTGGGCCAATGGACAAGGAGTGAAGATTTTTTGGAAATGTTATTTTAGACAGGTCACTGTCATTTGCGAAAGCTGCACATTCAAAGACTATGCTTGATCCGTTCGGGATACCGATTAAATCTTCTTCTTCACTTTGTATGTTATCATCTTGATCCAAAAATTCGATATGCTGAATGGAGCTTAAATGGAAGGACTGTTCACCAAAACATGTGTTTTTTGCACTTTTTGGAATTATCAGGTGTTTAAGACCGACTGTAAAAGCAAAACTTCTTGGGCCAAAGTTTATATTTTTGGCATTTGGTAGTATTATTTTTTCTATGTAAGATTGAGCAAATGCCTGATCCGGTAGACTAAATGTACCTTTTATTAATTTTACATTGGAAAAATCAGCTGTCTCCATGGCTGTGCTGGTAAAGGCTAGTGTGTCCATATTTAGTTCAACTTCCGGAGGCATCTGGATATTTCTGATCGCAGATAAGCAAAATGCCGCTTTTCCAAAATTCATTTTTCCCACAGGGCCGTTGTAATTGATACCGGGTATGGCTGATCCAGAAAATGAGGCAACTCCAAAAATTACTTTATTTGTTTTACCTAAATTAAGTGGTTCTACCAGATCTTTAGTTTCTGAGAATGAATGCTCGCCAAATTCAACTTCGTCTGAGATTTCAGGCAGATTTATCGATACTATTTTAGATGCAACAAACGAACGCAAACCAAAATTTATTTTTTCCGAAGGCCCCATAAAAACGAGTTGTGGTATGCCAGACTCATAAAATGAACCCTCTGCGAATTTTACAGTACTTACATTATTAAAAACAAGAGGAGATTTTAAACTTTTAGTGTTAAGAAACGAAGTCTTACCAAAGCTAATATGCTGTAAACCCTCAGGAAGTAATAAATTCTCTATGTTTGATTCGAAGAAGCCATTTTCCGCAAAATCCACATTTTTTATCTGTGTTTTTGATAGATTAAATGTTTTTAAATTTCTCGTTCTGTAAAAACATCCTATCTCCATATCTAATGTGCGCAGATTTTTAGGAAATACAATAGTTTCTATGCTTGATTGTGCTAGGGATGTCATACCAAAACTTATTTTTGTTACGCTGTCCGGAAACACTATTGATTTAATTGCAGTATTTCCGCTAAGAGCACCTGCTGAAATATTTACCTGCGTTGTCCCCTGTGCAAACTTCAGTTCACCGGTTTTTTTATCTATGTGTCTTTTTGCATATTTTTCATCAACTTTGACTTTTACCTCTTGGCTGGAGCCACCGGATCTATTTTTTCCGGGCTTTGCACTTACATTTTGGCTGTTTATTCCTAAAATCTGCGGAGAAACTGCCATAAAGAGAAATAAAGATGCTGAAATTAAAAATTTTACTATTTTATGTTTCATAAAAATGAAAGCCTCCTTTTTATTCATACAATTATAATTGATTTTTAAATAATTAACAATACTTATTTTTGGGTTTATTCATCTGAATATTTTTGTAACTAAAATTTATTTTATTTAAAATAGAATATCTCTAACAATTATTACTGATCACTGGAGATATCTAAAAACAAGGTTTAGCCAACCCTACATTTAGGAATTACGTATGTAAAGTACCCAAACCACTGATCCATTTGAATTTACGATTTGTATTAAAACCACGCTGAGTATCGATTACAAGTGCCCTCGCTTTACCTTTATCGTGACCGGACAAGCAAAGTGTAAAATCCGGGAGGTTTTCATGGTGTTCTTCGAAAAATATGCCATATCTTGTTTTAATGATCCTGCCGCCTTGCTGTTTTTCAGGTGTTCTAAAAACGATTCCGCGTTCATTAACGTAGAAGGTATCTATATGATATTCATGCCCTCCTGATACCTTTAGAGCGCTGTCTTCCCTCTCTTGATATACTTTATGGTTAATATTATTTAAAGCATCCCCCTCAGTAGGCCAGCCTATACTATCGAGATAAATAACGTTGTTCGCTATTTTTTTCGCCCTCTCTTTAGATAGCTGCCTTGCTGTGATGTTAAAATGCCTAAGCTGAGAATTTATTACTTTGGCTTGTTGTCTTTTGGCTCTCTTCTTGGCTTTTTTCCTCTCTGTCTTATTATTACCGGATGGAACAGGCTGCTCATTTGATTGTGCGGCAATGTTATTTTGCGCTTTATCGAGCTCGGCATAGAGCGGATATTGTTTCGTAAGAATTTGAATAATTTCATCTCTATTAAGAGTAGACTCTCGTGTATTATCGTCATCGTCATCGTCGTCAAAGTTTTCCTCTTGGGCTTGCAGTAGTTCATTGAAAAGAGCATTACCTTCCTGAGCATCAAAATGTTCAGTTATCTCCATATTTTCGCTACAACCCAAAAATTTAGATATATCAACATCTCTATTTAGGCCTTTGATTTGTGATCTGTATGGCAGACTAAGATTTCTTATCAAAGATCCTTTAAAAGTATTCTTATGCACAGTCAGCTGTGATTTCCGAGGCAACATTGACAGATCTAAATCTGTTAACTTTGATTTATCGAAAGCCTGCTCTGCTAATGTAATATTTTTTATATTAGCCGGAAAGTATATTTCTTCTATGGCAGAATCTGCGAAGGCGAGTTTACCACAAGAAAGAGAAGTCAAATTTTCAGCCTCTCGCAAATCAAGTTTTTTGAGTTGACACATAAACAAAGCCTTTTCCGCAACGCCAAGGGATTCCAGACCGTTACCATTTGGAAAACTGATCTGTGATATTTCGGAGTACGAAAGGGCTTCGCGTGCAATGGTCAAATTTCTCAAGCACGGCGGCAAGCTAAGTTTTTTCATAGAACTCCCCAAAAATGCCTCTTCCGGTATATCCAGCTTTGTAATGTGAGTTTGCGATAAATCTAGCGATGGTAAATTTCCGAAAGCACCTTCTTCAAAAGTCAGGTTATAAAGATTTTTTGGAAATTGTATTTCATCTACATGGCCGGCTAAACTGAAAAATGACCTTTCCTTAAAAGTTATTTGTGATCCTCCTACAGGGATCCCTTCCGCTTCTCTGTAGTCGTCTGTTGATAAAAATTTAAGACTTTTTATTCCGCTGTTATAAAATGATTGGCTTTCGAAAACTGTTTGCCTTACACTTTCCGGAATACTTAGATTGTTAAGAAGAGTTGTATTACAAAAGCTTGATTTTCCAAAACGTATATTTTTTGCATTTGGCAGTTTTAGCTCTTTTACTTTGGAATTGAGGAATGCCTCTTCGTGAAAAGTAAATGTGTCAGCCGGAGCTGTTTCTGACAGATCGAATTTTTGCAGGTTTTCTGTTTTACGGAAGGCCCGCGTCTCAATGGCATTGACTTTTGCTCCTACCGGTATATTGACGTTTAAAATGGAGGAGCCATTAAAGGATTTAACTCCAAAAGTAATACTTTTCACACAGCCGGGTATATTTAGCTCACCAAGATTTTCTGTAGCATTAAAGCTCCCTGGTCCAAAACATATATTCTTTGCCTTTGGCAGTTTTATCTCTCTTATTTTAGAACCGGAGAATGCCTCCTGGCTAAAAATAAATGTGTCAGTCGGAGCTATTTCTGACAGATCAAATTTTTGCAAGTTTTTTGTTTGGCGGAAAGCACCTATATCAATGGTGTCGACTTTTGCTCCTGCCGGTATGTTGACATTCGAAATGGAGGAGTAACTAAATGAGTCAACCCCGAAGGTCATATTTTTCACAGAGCCGGGTATATTTAGCTCGCCAAGATCTTTTATAGAATTAAAGCTCCTTGATTCAAAACGTATATTCTTTGCATTTGGCAGCTTTAACTCCCCTATACTAGAGGAGGCAAATGCATACTGACAAAAAACAAATGTTTCAGGTGTGTCTATTTTTGAGAAGTCAACCTTTTTCAAGTTTGTGAACGAAAAGGCAGATGTTGCGACGGAATCTATCTTTGTTCCTTCGGGTATATTGAGGCTGTCAATATTGGAATAGCAAAATGAAGCTTCCCCGAAATACAAATTGTCTACAGATTTTGTGAAATTGACTGACGGCACACAGGAGTTTGCGAATGCTCCCTCCTCGAAGCTTACCGCAGCCACATCACCGAAAACAAGCGGACTTGTTAATTTTTCGGTGTAGCGAAATGATTCTTGTCGAAAGGTAATTTTCTCCATATCCGGCGGAAGCTTTAGATTCTCTATGCCGGAATTTTTAAAGCAGCGTTCGCTAAAAGTTATCTTCTTAACACTATCCGGGAATACCATTGATTTGATGCTTTCATTATTCTGAAAAGCCTTCACACAAACAATTACCTCTGTTGTTCCGTCTGCAATCTTTACTTCTCCGTTTTTTATGTAATCATTTGCATTGTCCGGTTTGATCACAACCATTTTTTCTGCTGACTTTTGGGAAGAATCCCCGGTGGGCGTCTGACCGGAGCCGTCTTCGTTAATCATTGCGTTCATAGTCTGAGTATTAATTCCTAATATCTGTGTTCCAATTGCCGCAAGAGCAAGCAGACCTGCTGTTGCCAGACTCTTACCTATTTTATTTTTCATAATAAGCCTCCTTTTTCTATGCGTAATTATAATAAAAAATTAAAAGAATGTCAATATAAAATTCTAAATTTTTATTATTAACAGATATTTCTTGGGCAGAAATTTCCGACATAAAAAGATGCAAAAAGGTATCTAAGTTTGATTAATGGGTGACTTTAAGGCGGGTAAAAAGCAAATACTTTAATAGTAAAACGGATTAAATTAAAAATTCCCGGGGCTGAACATTCCATAAATTGGGGTTTTGTGAGCTGTGAATCAATTAAAAAGTTATGTCTAAAAAATCGTATTGTAAATGTTTATATTAATATGTATAATATCTCTGTGTGCGAACATAGATATTGTTAACACTTCTTATAATTTTATAATTTATGCTTAGTCAGGGTCGGGCGAAGGGCAGGAATGTAGGTTGGATTTAGCGCAGTAGAAATTGTTTTAAGGATAGAGAAGAGATGTTTTTGGTTTAAGCTTACCTTATAATCAGTAGAAAAAACAAAATCTAATTGAGTTGGCTGTTAGTGCCCCGACCGGTTTTTAGATTGCAAGGAGAGAATTTAAATGTGTGGAATAATAGGATATATAGGAAATAACGATGCGAAGGCGTTTTTACTTGATGGACTTGAAAAAATGGAGTACCGTGGATACGATTCATCTGGGATATCGGTCATGTCTGGTAATAAAATACATACCTTTAAAAAACGGGGCAGACTTCAAATACTCAGAGAGAGTCTTAAAAATCAGCAGGATGTTTCCGGATTTGTGGGTATAGGGCATACTCGTTGGGCGACTCATGGGGGAGCGTCGGATATAAATGCACATCCACAGAACAGCCAGTCCGGAAGAATTTCGGTTGTCCACAACGGAATAATTGAAAACTACATATCGCTGAAGAATTTTTTGCTCGAAAAAGGGTTTAAATTTATATCTGATACTGATACTGAGGTTGTTGCGCAGCTGATAGATTTTTATTATAAGGATAATTTTTTTGAGGCCGTAAAAACTGCTGTTTCTAAATTAGAAGGCTCATATGCACTGGGGATACTTTGCAGTAATGAACCGGATAAAATCATTGCCGCCAAGAAGGACAGTCCCTTAATTGTGGGGATAGGAGAGGATGAAAATTATATTGCATCTGACGTAACTGCTTTGATATCTAAAACAAGAAAGATTTACCGTTTAGAAGAAAATGACATTGCAGTAGTTAAGAAGGATAAGGTAACCATTTATAGTAATGCGGGGAAAAAGGTTTTGGATAGAGATAAGGACTGTACCACGATTGATTGGGACATAGAATCGGTCGGAAAAGGGAACTATGATCACTTTATGATGAAAGAGATTATGCAGCAGCCTAAAGTATTAAAGAAGACTATTGACTCTTTGATAAAAAACGGGAAAATAGACTTTCTTGATGTAGGGCTTACTGATGAATATTTAAAAAGTTTGTCTAAAATATTCATTGTAGCGTGTGGATCTGCGTATCATGTGGGGGTAGTCGGGAGATACGTGGTAGAAAAGCTTGCAAAAATCTCCGTTGAAGTAGAGCTTGCGTCTGAATTTCGTTATAAAGAGCCCTTAGTGGACGAATCAAGTTTAGTTATAGTCATCAGCCAATCGGGGGAAACCGCAGATAGTCTTGCGGCACTCAGGGAAGCGAAAAAACTTGGAGCAAAGGTTTTGTCGATTGTTAATGTTGTTGGGAGCTCTATTGCAAATGAGTCGGATTATGTGATTTACACCCTAGCGGGACAAGAAATTGCTGTTGCGACGACAAAAGCATATAGTTGCCAATTATCTGTTGTGTACATTCTGGCGCTTTATTTTGCTGAAAGATTTAAGTCTATTTCTGATGATGACCTAAGTAAATATATAGCTGAACTGATTTCACTGCCTGATAAACTGGAGCTGATTTTACAGCAAAAAGATGAGTTATTGGAGATAGCTCAAAAGTATAAAGACATTTCCTGTGCATTTTTCATAGGAAGGACGCTTGATTATGCGGTATGTATGGAGGGTTCGCTTAAACTCAAAGAAGTGTCATATGTCCACTGCGAGGCTTATGCGGCAGGGGAGCTCAAACATGGAACGATTTCTTTGATAGAAAAAGGTACTTTAGTTATCGCACTGCTTACCCAAGATGAGCTATTTGATAAAACCGTAAGTAATTTACGAGAGGTCAAGGCGAGGGGGGCTAGAATTTTTGCTATTACTACCGCTAATCACAGGAGTAAAATAAATGAGGTGGCCGATGACGTATATTTCATACCGGAGTGTTTAAATTTAATGTCGCCGGTGCTTTCAGTAATTCCCCTTCAGTTATTATCATACTACTCTGCATTTTTGCGGGGGTGTGACATAGATAAACCAAGAAATTTAGCTAAATCAGTAACTGTTGAGTAAGGTTTTACCGTGTTTAGTTACATAAGGCTGTTCCTATGATAAACAAAGGGATATCCACCGGCACGATCACCGGAGGATATTTTATTTTGATGTATTTTCTATGCCAGTAATACAGGTGTAGCCTTATCGAATTTAAATTTATCTAAATCTATGGCCTTTCTTACCTTCGTGAATTCGTCAAATGTTTTTTCATCATACCTGGGATCTTTTAGATTTTTAGATTCTGCTTTGGTTGCAATCAAAGCTTTATTTTCATCCTTACCGGGGCGGGTATAAAAATCTAAAGTATTGTCAAAATCTCCTAAGAATATATAATCTTCATATTTGAAACTATACCCTCTTAATGAGACCGAAAATTCATACGCTAACATTGAGTCAAACTCTGTGGGCACTAAATCGGAACAAGCCTTTTTTATTTCGCTTCTGCTTTTCATTTTTAGGACATCTTCAACCGTTATACCCTTACTTCTGAGGTATGGTGCAAAGTCCTTGAAACAGCGCTTACTGGCTAATTGGATGTAACCTTTGAAAGCAGAACAGTCGAAAATATGTGATTTAAACCAGTCCGCTGCGTCTTTAGTTATAAGAATATCACCCATGGATAAAATCATCTTCCTTTCTAAAAATATATTGTTTATAGGACGAGGTTTATATTACACACCATATAGTAATGTGCAATAATAAGTAGTATTATTATGGAAAGTGATACAAAATTAGCTATATCCAATATTTACAAAAAAATATTTTTGGGTAGTTTTTTCAGCAATAAAATCAAAATTTATCCTGTAATATAAATTTACTTACTCTTTTATTTAACTTTGTTTTGATTTGCTCTATATAGTTATCGGTAGAGAAATAATAATAAATATAAACTTTTACGGTGTAAATTAGGAAATTAAGATAGAACTTACCTTATTTTTGGCAAAATTTATGTGGCGGTTCTGTTTAATGGTTGCTTAGCAATTGTAATACAATTTTTTCTTGACTTACCTAATACATACAAGATATACTGTATATTAAAGTGTTGTAACGCTATATATGGGGTCGGATTTAAGTATGCCGGAGTAAAGAGTTGAAATTGTTGGAGGTAAAAACATTGGAAATATTGGGAAATCAGAGCCGTAAAGTTTTGCTATATACTACGGGGTGTCCTAAATGTGAGATTATAAAGAAGAAGCTTACGGTTAAGAACATAGATTTTGAAGAGGTTAACGATAAAGATGAGATGATTGAAAAGGGGATAACCCAAGTGCCTATGATGGAAATAAACGATGAATTATTAGATTTCGTTAAGGCTAATGACTGGATAAACAACCGGAAATAGGACTGGTTATCAGGAGAATAGGAGAGGGGCATATTTATGGACATAAAGCTTAATTTATTCAAACCTTTTGACGAGTGCATAGAGTATCTGAAGGAAAAATACGGTGAAAATTTTGACCTTATGAATGGTTTTGCTAATTCTAATCTAAATTTTACCGATTTTATAGATGATTTTACAAGCACTGAGACCGTAGCTGATACGACAATAGATGCGAATGCAAACAGTACTACGCATGATGTCAGGACGCTTATGTCTGATATGATAAAACCTCATACAAAATTACTCTGCTATAATAAGATATTTTACGAAACAACTAAAAAATACGGTCTTGAGACAGCTCAAAAGTGGCTTGAAGGGGAGTGGAACGGGGAATATTATCTGCATGATTCGGCTTCATCATCGTTTATTCCGTACTGTTATGCTTACGACCTTGATAAGCTGGTAGAAAAGGGACTGTATTTTATCAATAAATTCAAAACAGGTGCTCCTAAACATTTAACGACTTACAATGACCACGTGCTTGAGTTTATAAGTTGGGCGTCCAATAGAAGCAGTGGGGCGGTGGGGCTCCCGAGTTATCTTTTGTACTCATATTACTTTTGGTACAATGATGTAAAGCATGGCTTTTACCTCAAAGACCCTGAATATTATCGTCGGCAATGTTTCCAAAAGTTTATATATGACTTGAACCAGCCATATCTGAGAGTTACTGAATGTGCCTTCTCGAATATAAGCGTCATGGACAGGAATTATCTTGTTGAGCTTTTTGGAGGTCGCACTTTCCCTAACGGAGAGTATGTAATTGACCATATCGAAGGGATAATTGAGCATCAGAAGGTATTTATGGAGGTAGTCTCCCAGACGAGGAGAGAGACTATGATGACGTTCCCTGTTTTAACGTTTTCTCTGTTGTTTCGTGATGGGAAGTTTGTTGATGAGGATTTTGCCAGATGGTGCAATAGACATAATATGCAGTGGTATGACAGCAATTTTTATGTAGGAAACGATGTTACCAGTCTATCCAACTGCTGCAGGCTGATCTCAAATACATCTAAGTTAGATGCTTTTATAAATTCCATAGGCGGCACGTCTCTTTCCATTGGCAGCGTTAAGGTAAACACTGTGAATTTGCGGAGAATAGCTATTGAAAGCGATGGAGATAAGGGTAAATTCATAGCGATACTGAAAGAAAGACTAGATATTTGCATAAAAGTTCTGGATGTAATAAGAGGAATCATAAAAAGAAATATAGAAAAGGGGCTTCTTCCTAACTATACTCACGGTCTTATTGAGCTCGAAAAGCAGTATAACACAGTTGGGATTACTGCGATGTATGAGGCGATATCGGAGTTTGGTCTTATAGATACGGACGAATTCGGAAATAAATCCTATTCAGAAGAGGGTTTGCAGTTTACGTCTGAAATACTTAATTTTATAAATGAAACAAAAGATTCCTATGATTTTGACTACAGTATAAACGTTGAGGCGATACCGGCAGAGCGGGCAAATGTAGTTTTATGTAAGAAGGACTGCGAACTTTATCCGGACAAAAAACACTATTTTATATATTCAAATCAGTGGATACCTCTTATGGAAAAATGCACACTGAATGAAAAGATAAAATTAGGTGCGAAGCTTGATAAGGAGTGTGGCGGGGGTCAGATATCTCATATCAATTTGGCGGGCGAGTTTGCCAGTGAAGAGCAGGCTTGGGAATTGCTAAACTTAATTGCCAAGAAGGGCGTTATATATTTTGCTTACAATTGTAAGATATCAGTTTGTCCTAATGAGCATGCATTTTTTTCTGAGCTTTGCCCTACCTGTGGGGAGAAGGTTTCAGATACTTATACAAGGGTGGTAGGATTTTTAGTTCCCGTTTCAGCCTACAGCAAGGAAAGAAAGATAGAGTTTGAAAAGAGGAAGTGGTTCAACATAAATGAGTATTAATGCAAGGACTTTAAAATCTTCTCTTTTTACAAATTCACATGGTGCGAATGGGAACTACAAAATAAAAGTAAAAGAAATAGTAGATGAAAACTTTCAAGATTACAAAAAATCGTCCATGATGATAGCGTGTACAAAATGTGATTTTAAATGTTTTACAGAGCTTGGTTTGAAACCGGATATATGCCAAAATATGATGGTCACTCAGAAAAAGAGCATAGAGGTAAGTTTATCTGATATATTTGATAGATACAAATCCAATTTGATAACTAATGCGATTGTCATAGGAGGGCTGGAGCCTATGCTGCAATTCAGGGAGTTTTATAATTTAATCAGCTATTTTAGAGAAAATAACTGTTATGACGATTTTGTTATATATACAGGCTATTATGAGGATGAAATTGTCGGGGAGCTGAGTCTTCTGAGAGAACTTGAAAATATTATTGTAAAATTCGGGAGATTCATACCGAATTCAAAAAAGGTATTTGATAACGTGTTAGGCATATATTTAGCTTCTGACAACCAGTACGCAGAAAGGATTTGTTAGAATTTAGTATTCTATAAGCATGCATCCCATTTTTATAAAACGACTATACGGAAAACTGTGCAGAAGAGTTCAGATTTTTTGTATAGTCGTATTTTGGTTTGGCAATTTTCCGAATACACAGTGAAATAACCCCAAAAGAGGATATTTTTTTGAGTGGCAGGAGCAGAAAATTAAGAAAGCTGGGTCTGGGTAGCAACCCAGTCGTTTAGGGGGATTTAAAAGGGGGAATCGAAATCCCCCTTTTAGACGTTTTTTGGTTCTTTTTTTGTCGTCTGACAAAAATGAACAAACGGACAAATGAACAAATAGGATATTTTTAGGATTACTATATGCAATTAATCCATGTAGAGCAGATAAGAGAGGTAGTCCATTGAAGCGTGTAACAATATAGGAATCCAGAGGGAACCATTTTTTTTCATAATATATCCGAATGACAGGCCTAAAACTATACAGGCCGGGAAATTCCAAATGAGCACGAATTTTAGTTGTTCAATATTTATTGCTCCGTTTATTATCCAAAGAGGTATGTAGGGGATTATGTGCCAAAACGTAAAATACA
>CASPLG010000005.1 GCA_949422855.1 uncultured Eubacteriales bacterium
GAAAGTTTAACAGGGGAGCATCCTTCTATTTTCGATTGTCACAGCGTAGATATATGGGATAATTAGATGTAAAAATTTATTTCTACTTTAATAAAAAGATGCATAGCGACGAATTTGTAAAGTTATGTATCTTTTTGTTGCTTTTTTTGCTATAATATCATTAAGAAATTTATGGTAAATTAAGGTGAAATCTTTTGTTCTGTCTTGCAGTAATCAGTATAATTCGATATTTAATAAATGGGTTATTTTCTGTTTTTATGTTTAAAAATTCAGAAAGTACAATTTTTGTAAGGAATGTGATTTTTTCAATTATATATACAACCTCGCTTAGTTGTTTTAAATTTTTTATAAATGATAGTCCAATTATTACGTTTGTTTCCACGATAATATTAGCAGTTTGCTTAGCTTTTGGGAATAAATTTAAAATAGACCGCATTATATTAACTTATTCCATATTTGTAAATTGTATACTCGAGTGTATTCATTTTTTAATTTTTGGCGTAGTTTCCCTAGCAATAGCTGCCTTAAGAATCCCTGAAATTACCCGTCACCAGCCTGAGAGGCTATTGGTCGGCAGAGCAGTGGTGCTAGCGTTATACATTATATCTATTTTAGTAGTTTATAAATTCTTTAAAATAGGTATAATATCAATATGTAGGCTTACCGATTACAAAATTTTTTCAATATTTTTGAGTTTAGTTTTATGTGTAATAATATATCTAAAGTATTGTATAAAATGTACATATTTAAATCAAATTCATAATATTTTATCCCTTGTCTTTATATTTTTTATTATATTGTCCCTTATTTTTATATTTTCTTCAAAGGCTTTTTTAGAAAAAATTGATAATTTTAAAAAAAGTAAGCTGAATCCCGCTATTGAAGAAGCAAAATTACAAAAAGGCAAAGGTTATGCAGGTATGAAATTTGTGTCAAAAAAGCTCAACTCTGAAATGTACTACTTTCAAAAGGAACTTGAAAATATTGGCATGGACACGGAGGACAAAAAATCTAAACAGATATCTTTTTGTGCAGTTTTATTAAGTCACGAAGAAAACCCTCGAAATGCAAATATGCGTCCGATGATTTACTCCTGTTTAGGAGAAATTCTGGATAGGCAGCCTAAGAGTATAGAGTCAAATATAGGGAATGCGCTGCAAAATCACTGGAGTTCATTTAGTTCGCAAAAGCTTAAAAAGATAGAACAAAATTACCACGGACCAATTTCGACAGAACATGGTGCACCTACTCCAAAAGAATTTTTACTATATTTAGTAGAAAAGTACAAAAAGGAGCATCCCATGTATGAAAATAACTGCAAAAACAAATACCTATTTTTCAAAAAATACTTTTTGCATTTATAAATACTATCATAGCAATAAATTGATTCCGGAAGATATGATTTTACCTCACTAGAGAACAAGATGAGGATCTAGACATGCCCATATGATGACAAATTCGTTAATGATTTCCACGAATTAAATTTATTCGGTCTTTATTATAAACACTTCAAACAAAAGGCTACCATTATAGTTTTAAGATTATTATTTTCTGTGTCAATATAGCCCTGGGAGAACTGTGGATTTTTCTTTATGTAGATCATATATCCAATCTATTTTTAATAATATTCAACAAATAACCTAAAATTACCGTAAAAATCTTACTCCACCTGATAGTTTCTGCTCCGTGACTCTACATATAAGCTTAAATAATATAATCATATTATTTAAGATATGTATTGATTCGTATAAATCATAAATCCTGAGCAACTATGTCATCATAACTTTGCCTATTTACTATCAATTTGTGTACTCCGCCCTTCACCATAACTACAGCAGGTTTTGGTATACGGTTATAATTTGACGCCATGGAATAATTATAAGCACCTGTGCATAAAACAGCTAAAATGTCTCCTATTTCTGTTTTGCATATCTGTACATTTTCTTGTATTATGTCTCCACTTTCGCAGCATCTCCCCACAATAGTTACTATTTTATCTTTTCTATCATTCATTCTTCCGGCATTGACAACTTCGTATTTCGACTTATATAAAATATATCTAGGATTGTCCGTCATACCTCCGTCTACGGAAATATATATGCGTACCCCTTTTATTTCTTTTATATTTCCAACCGTATAGAGCGTAATACCTGAGGTTCCAACTATGGACCTGCCTGGCTCAATGCAAATTTTAGGACATCTAAGAGAAAACTCTTTACATTTCTTGTGTACAGCCTCAGAAACCTTCTCCAAACATCTTTTATAGTCCATGCCGGTATCCTCCGGCAAATATTTAATTCCAAACCCCCCGCCCAAGTTTAATTCACAGATTTCAATGTTCAAATCTGTTTTTAATACATTAATAAAATCCATCATAACTTTTGCAGTGTGGACAAATGGTTCAAAACTAACTATTTGCGAACCTATATGGCAGTGCAAACCCCTTAATCTCAAGCTTTTCATCTGATTTATTTTTAAAATTACATCAACTGCTTCACCACCGTCTATGGCAAACCCAAATTTAGAATCAAGCTGACCGGTTTTTATGAAACTGTGTGTATGCGCCTCTACCCCGGGTTTAATTCTTACCAATACGTCTACAGTTTTGCCCTCCTGAGCAGCAATTCCGGATGCAATCTCTGCTTCATGCAAACTGTCAATTACAATCGTCCCAATATCGTTTTTAATAGCAAACAGAATCTCATCAAAAGTCTTGTCGTTTCCATGAAAATAAATCCTGCTGCTTGGGAAACCCGCTTTCAAAGCAGTATACAACTCCCCACCCGAGACTACATCCAGAGACATACCCTCCTCCTGAATAACCCTACAAATCTCTTTGCACATAAAAGCTTTGCACGCATATATAACCTCAAAATTTTCATACAAGTTGCTCATGATTTTTATGTATTCACGGCATGAATCTCTGATTTCCTTCTCACTCATCACATAAAGAGGAGTACCATACATTTTTGCAAGCTCTAACACGTCCATACCGTCTATACTGAGATGACCACTATTGTTTACGGATAAATTTTCCGTACAAAACATAAGATACCCCCCCTATTGCAAACTTCTAAGTTATAATACTTTCAATGGCCTTTCTTGCTTCTTCAGTTCCTTCTCCTGTCATTGCAGAAAAGATTATAGTCCTAGCGCCTCCCACCTCAGACAGTTCTTCTTTTAAATCAATTTCTCGCTGCATCCTCTGTGATTTATTAAGCTTGTCCGCCTTAGTCGCAACTACAACAAAAGGAATTTTTCTTATATCAAGGTAATTTATCATGTCAATATCTTGTCTTGATGGTGGGTGTCGCAAGTCTATTAGCTGGATAACCAGTTTTATCTCTCTATCCGAATTAAAATACTTTTCTACCAATTCAGACCATCTGACCTTCTCCGAAAACGGAACTTTAGCATATCCGTATCCCGGCATATCAACCAGCCTTATACCTCCTAGGCGATAAAAATTAATAGTCACAGTTTTTCCGGGTTTACTGCTCACCCTCGCTAAAGATTTGCGATTTAGTAATCTATTTATAAAGGAAGACTTCCCAACATTAGATCGACCCGAGAATACTACCTCCGGACAATCTGAAAGAGGAAGTTGTTTTTGCTCGCCTATGCACAGCTCAAACTTAGCATCACTAAAATTAATCACCCATCCACCCCCCTAAAAGCTAATATAGTGCCGGAGATAAAATCTCATCTGCTACCAATTTAATCTCGCTACCTTCTAACCTGCTTTTCTCTTTTTTATCTAGCGCATACTCAAAAACTGTGTCTAAATTTTCCGCCATAACAAAGCTAACCGACTTTTTAATCTCCTCATCAATCTCTTCTAGATCACCCTCATTTTCGCGTGGAATTATAATTGTTTTTACTCCGTCTCTATATGCCGCCGTAGTCTTCTCCCTGAGTCCGCCTATGGCTAAAACCTTACCCTTAAGTGTAATTTCACCGGTCATAGCCACATCCTGTTTTATCGGAGTTCCGCTCAGGGCCGATACAAGCGCCGTAGTCATAGTGACACCTGCTGAAGGTCCATCTTTAGGAACCGCACCCTCCGGAGCGTGAATGTGTATGTCAAGCTTACTGTGGAAATCATGTTTAATGTTCAATTTGTCAGCATTACTCCTGATGTAGCTTACGGCAATTTGTGCCGACTCCTTCATAACATCTCCCAAAGATCCCGTAACTTGGACTTTTCCCTTTCCCTGCATAAGCGCAACCTCAATAGGCATAACCTCTCCGCCAACTTCCGTCCAGGCTAGACCCTTAACAACGCCTATCTCACTGATTTTATATCTTGTGTGATTTTTATATTTTTCCGGACCTAGCATTTTTTTCACAACAGATTTGTCCACATTTACCAATTCTGATTCTCCGGAAACAATTTCCTTCGCAGCCTTCCTCATAAGTGAAGACAATCTCTTTTCCAGTTCTCTGACTCCGGCCTCCCTTGTATAACTTTCAATCAATAAATGTATGGCATCATCCTCAATGGAAAACTGTTTTTTCTTAAGACCGTTTTGCTTAAGTAGTTTCGAGACTAAATGCCTTTTTGCAATATTAAATTTCTCTTGATGTGTATAACTGTGCAACGACAAAATTTCCATCCTATCATACAAAGGCCTCGGAATATTCGCTCTATTATTTGCGGTGGTTATAAATAAAACCTCACTCAGATCGAAAGGAAAATCTATATAATGGTCGTAAAATGCGCTGTTCTGCTCCGGATCTAAAACCTCCAAAAGTGCCGCCGATGGATCCCCATGATAGTCGTTAGACAGTTTGTCTATTTCATCTAGCAGAATCACCGGATTTTTAACTCCGCTTTGTTCGATGGCAGAGATTATCCTACCCGGCATGGCTCCTATATACGTTTTTCTGTGTCCCCTGATTTCCGATTCGTCCTTCACACCCCCGAGCGAAACACGCTGATATTTTCTCCCCATAGCATCAGCAATAGACTTGGCAATCGAAGTTTTTCCCACACCCGGAGGGCCTTCCAGACAAATTATCTGCCCCTTTACCCCCCTAGACAACTTCCTTACTGCCAGCATCTCAATTATTCTTTCTTTAACGTCCCTTAAACCAAAATGCTGTTTATCTAAAATCTTTTTTACATCACTTAAATCAATATTGTCTTTAGTCTTTTTGTTCCAAGGAAGAGAAAGACAAGTTTCTATATAAGTTCGGATAATGTTAGATTCACTTGTTCCGGGAAGTATTTTTGCAAACCTGTCACACTCCTTAGATAACTTATTAAACACCTCTTCAGGAACTCTATTTTTCTTAAGCTTCTCTTTATATTTCAAAGCCTCGGCAGCAGGGTCATCATCTTCACCCAGTTCCTGCGAAATAAGTCTCATTTGTTCCCTTAAAATATAGTCCTGCTGATTTTTATCAATATTCTCTTTAAGTTTAGCACCAATTTTATCCTGAATCTCTGCAATGTTTATCTCTTGAACCAGAAGCGTCAACAAACGTTCAATGCGTTTCTTTGGATCCAGTTCTTCAAGTAATTCCTGTTTACTCTTGATCGAAAATGGCACATTCGAAGATATATAATCAGAAAGCTCTCCGGGAGACTCAATAGCTCCAGAGCCCATAAGAATATCCGGAGGGAGTTTAGAGCTAAACTCTAGGTACTCTCCAAACAATTCCCTCGCCTTACGAACCAACGCTGTAATTTCCGGAGCATTCTCGGGTTCTACGTTTCTGTATACCTCTACCGCAGCCTTTATATAAGAACCAAAAATATACTCTGTAGCTTTTGCTCTGCTAATACCCTCAGCTACAACTCTTACGAACGAACCGCCTTGCTGATGAATAATCTGTTTTATTTCAGCAATTATCCCCATCTCATATAAATCGTTTTCAGATAGAACGTCACTTTTTGTGTCTTTTTGAGCAACAATAAGAATCTTTTGGTCCGCTTTTATTGCGTCCTGTGCTGCTATAATAGACTTTTCTTTGAGCAGTTCAAAATTCAGGATCATACCGGGAAACATCACAAATCCTCTGAGAGGTATTACAGGCACAACGTTACTATCTAAACCTGCCTCCTGAATGTCTTCACTCTTTTCTTCCACTAAATTCCCCTCTCCAACTTTATAAAATTTATTCTAATATTCATCAGTATAGCGAAAACTACCCGGAAACGTTACTCTTTTCTTTGGCGTCTCCCTTTTTACCGCTTTTATTTATGGATATAACCGTGGGTTTTCTCGTGTCATCGAACGTAAACTCAGGCTTGCCCTTACCATTTACCGCTTCCTCGTTTATCAGAACCTTAGATATGGTATACTCAGAAGGAACGTCAAACATAATTTTCTGCAAAATATCCTCCATTATAGACCTCAAACCACGAGCACCCGTATGCTGCTCTATAGCTTTTTTTGCAATAGCCCTCAGAGCCTGAGGAGCAAAATCAAGCTCAACATTATCGAGACTAAACAACTTTTTGTACTGTTTAACGAGAGAATTTTTCGGCTGTGTCAGAATTTTTACAAGCGCATCCTCGTCCAGCCCGTTTAGAGCGGTAATAACCGGAAGACGTCCCACAAGCTCCGGGATCATCCCATACTTGACTAAATCTTGCGGGACAGCTTGATTCATCCAGTCAGTAGTGTCGAGCTCTTTTCGGCTCATTACCTTAGCTTCAAATCCCATCGACGACGAACCTACCCTTTTTTCGATTATCTTCTCAAGACCGTCGAAAGCACCCCCGCATATAAACAGTATATTTGATGTGTCAATTTGTATAAACTCTTGCTGTGGATGTTTTCTGCCCCCTTTAGGCGGCACGTTCGAAATGGTTCCTTCTAAGATTTTAAGAAGTGCCTGCTGTACTCCCTCTCCGCTTACGTCACGAGTAATAGACGCATTTTCAGATTTACGTGCTATTTTGTCTATTTCGTCAACATATATTATACCACGTTCGGCCTTCTCAACGTCAAAATCGGCAACCTGTATTAAGCGCAAAAGAATGTTCTCCACATCTTCTCCGACATACCCCGCTTCAGTCAAGGTAGTGGCATCTGCTATTGCAAAGGGGACATGCAGTTTTTTTGCTAAAGTACGTGCAAGAAGAGTTTTTCCCACTCCGGTCGGCCCCAAAAGAAGAACATTACTCTTCGTTATCTCCACATCGTCCTTTTTGCCAAAATAAATCCTCTTATAGTGATTATACACAGCTACACACAACGTTGCTTTTGCCTCATCCTGACCGATAACATACTGATCAAGATACTGTTTTATCTCATGCGGCTTAGGTAAAATCTGATCCTCATTAGAATCTTTGTCCTCTGCGCCGCCCGATGACACACTCTTGGCCTGTTTACCTTCACCGTTTTCTTTCATTCCCTCTTCTAAAATAGAAACACAAAGCTCTATACACTCATCGCATATACATACTCCCGGCCCTGCTACTAACTTCTTTGCCTGTTCCTGAGGTTTCCCACAAAATGAACAGCAAAGCTCCCTATCATTACCATTATTTCCTCGGTCTAGGCTCATAAAACCACCTCAATTCTATCTTTCAGCCCTTTTATCTATGACCTTGTCAACAAGCCCATAATCCCGTGCTTGAATCGCATCCATAAAATTATCTCTTTCAGTATCTTGCTCAATTTTTTCGAGAGGCTGTCCTGTTCTCTCTGACAATATCTCGTTTATTCTTCCCTTTATCTTTAAAATATTCTCAGTATGAATCCTCATATCGGTTGCCTGCCCCTGAACCTTACCCAATGGCTGATGAATCATTATCTCACTATTGGGTAGTGCGAATCTTTTTCCTTTGGTTCCGGCAGCAAGCAAAAATGCTCCCATGCTCGCCGCTAACCCCATGCAAATCGTAGATACGTCGCACTTTATATACTGCATCGTATCGTAAATTGCAAATCCATCAGTAACGGACCCTCCAGGACTGTTTATATAAAGATTTATATCCTTGGACGCATCTTGACCTTCCAGGTACAAAAGCTGTGCCACAACAAGACCTGCGGTTGTACTGTTTACCTCCTCGTTTAACATAACTATTCTGTCATTTAAAAGTCTCGAAAAAATGTCATAAGACCTTTCACCACGATTAGTCTGCTCAACAACATAAGGTACAAAACTCATAAAAACCACCTCAAATAACAATCTATCTTCTTACCTAATAACTGCACTGTCTTTAACAATATTTAAAGCCTTGCGCATTTTTATATTGTTTGTTACTTCATCCAAAGGAATAAACTTCCTTACCCGCTCTTTATCTATTTTGTATTGAGCAGCAACTACTTCGTACTCTTTGTCAATATCCTCGTCAGAAACAACAACATTTTCAACTTCAGCTATTTTCCCCAGCGCTAAATTCACTCTAACCTGTTTCTCTGCCTGCGGTTTCAGTTCCTTCTTGATCTCATCAACATTTGTACCTATAAATTTGGTATAATCTTTAATATTTATCCCCTGAGCCTGCAAACGATATTCAAATTCTTTCAGAAGTTCATCAGTTTTCTCATCTATCATAAGATCAGGAATCTCAGCCTCTGTTATTTGTGTAAGCTTGTCAACTATTTCATTCTCCAGTTCTACATCTGCACTCTCTTTCTTTTCTTTCTCCAGACTCTTCTTCAGATTCTCCTTATACTCGTCAAGAGTGTCAAATTCACTGATGTCTTTTACAAACTCGTCATCTAAATCCGGAAGCTCCCTTTCTTTTATTTCATGCAGCGTTACCTTGAACACAGCATCTTTTCCCGCATAATTCTTTGCATGATAATCGTCCGGGAACTTTACGTTGATTTCGAACTCCTCTCCGGTATTGTGCCCTACAATCTGATCCTCAAAACCTGCTATAAATTGTTTTTTACCCAGCTCCAGCGTGAAATTGTCAGCGCTGCCTCCTTCAAATGCTTCACCATCTATGAACCCTTTAAAATCTATCACAACGGTATCTCCGATTTTTGCAGGCCTATCCTCAACGGTTACAAGACGGCCATTTCTTATGCGTGCCTCCTCAATTGCATCGTCAATGTCCTTTTTAGTGACCTCCTGACTGACCTTTTTAACCTCAATTCCCTTATACTCGCCAAGCTTAACCTGCGGATAAACTACAATATTCGCCTTAAATACCAGCCCCTCTTCCCTGCTCGAAGTGACTATGTCTAATTTTGTTACCCCGATAAGTTCTAGGTTTGCTTCTTTTGCAGCTTCACCAATTGCACCGGGATAAATGTTTTTTATAGCGTCTTCAAAAAACACTCCCTCACCATAGTACTTCTCAACAAAAGCTCTTGGTGCTTTGCCTTTTCTGAAACCCGGTACACTAATCTTTTTTATATCTCTCCTGTAGATTTTATCTACTTCTTTATTAAACTCCTCCGGACTTACCGCTATCTCCAACTCGAATTCATTAGTAGAAACTTTATTACATGACTTTAAACTCATATTAATTCATCCTTTCTAAATCAAATTCCTTTGCCAATCTTCTCAAAAAACCACGACCGGTTTTATTTTATGCGTTTTGGACAAAAATCCAAATAGTCACACGAGATAAGTTCCAGACTTATACCCTTATACTCACCTGTTATAAGTTTTTTGGAAAATTTCCCACCATGAATATGACCATAATAACATGTATCTATCTTTCTTTCAACTAAAATATTTATAATTTCAACCGATTCACAGTTTCCATAGACCGGAGGATAATGCAAAAACACAAAAGGTTTAAGTTTTTTGCTTTCTGCAACATCAATAGACCTTCCAAGCCTTTGTGCTTCACGCAGGAGAACCTTTTTGTCACTGTCAGTCTCGGAATTATAAAGCCAACCCCTCGTTCCGCATACGCAAACCCCCTCTACTTCAATTGCAGAGTTGTGAAGCAAAGATATTGAATCTATCCCATTTTGTACAAAAAAATCATTTATCTTTTTGGCGGTAGACCACCAGTAATCGTGGTTGCCTTTTAATAATATTTTTTTACCGGGTAGGCTTTCTAAAAATTCAAGGTCTTTCAGTGATTCTTCCAATTTCATCGCCCATGATATATCCCCGGCAATTACGACCGTATCTGAATCTTTTACTGTATTTTGCCAATTAGTTTTTATTTTGTCAACGTAATTGTCCCAACCTCTGAAAATATCCATGGGCTTTTCACTGCCAAGTGATAAATGAAGGTCAGAAATCGCATAAATAGACATTATTTTTCAATCCTTTTAGTTAAATCATCAGTTTAAAGAAGTTATATGCGTTTTCATAAAAAATACTTCGGACTAATTCCTCACTATAATTATGCCTCAGCATATATTCATATAAAATATTCATAGACTCAATCCCTTTGATTTCATCCGGCACATCGGTTCCGTCAAAGTCGCTGCCTATTGCCACCGTGCTCTCTCCGCCGAGCGACAAAAAATATTCTATATGTCTCATTATATCAGAAACCGACGCATCAGTGTCCGAATTGAGAAATTTATTGCAAAACGTAACTCCGACAATCCCACCTCTATCCCGTATAATCTCAAATTGCTTATCTTTTAAATTCCTTCTATGCGGACACACGGAATATGAATTAGAGTGCGTTGCCATAAAAGGTTTCTTTGATATACCGCTTATATCGTAAAATAAACTTTCTCCGGCATGAGAAACATCAACAACAATGCCCTGATTTTCCATTTCCTTTACGACTTTAATCCCAAATTCCGTTATTCCTACCGGATTTTTCTCCCCACTGCCTCCCCCAATTTCGTTTTCTCCGTTCCAAGTAAGAGTCATTGCCCTTACACCGCATTTCTTTAGATATCCTACTCTCTCCAAGCTCCCGCCCAGAGCAGCCCCCCCTTCTACAGTCAGTATAACTCCTCTTTTTCCCCTTGGCAAATCTTCCATATCGCTTGATTTTTCAATAAACTCCATATGGGAAGTATTTTTTTCTTTCTCTGAGAGAAACTTTTCATAAACTTTATCAAAAAACCGTAAGGCTTCTCTACCTCTGTATTCATCTGGTATCCATATCGCAAAACATCCTATATACCTATCAATATTCTCGCTTTTTCTTAAAGAAACATGGCAGCTGTTGTCATATAACCCTTCGTTTTTTTTGCATATCTCGTACAGCGTATCACAATGTAAATCAAAAAAATTCATCAAAATCCTCCAAACAAAATGCGTTACTTATATAATTTATTCTTACAAGCCTTTCCTTATTATTGTATCTAACTTCCGCAACATCAAATCTTGGCTGTAAACTTATATCGTGCTCCTGAATATAAATGTACGCCGTCTTTATTATCTTTTTTTGTTTTCTTTTGTCTATACACTCTATGCCTCTTATGATCGATGTCTCTTTACGAGTTTTAACTTCGATGAAAACTATACAGTCCTTGTCCCTACAAACTATATCTATCTCACCAAATCTACTATGATAATTAGACTCTATAAATTCCATACCTTTTCTTGTAATGTATTTTATTACGAGTTTTTCTCCGAGCTCCCCTTTTTTCTTTGCATCAGTCATGACATTTGTCCTAGAATTTTTCTAAGAAAACCTCTTCTGTGTACAGGTGATGCCCCAAATTCCCTTATTTTTTGGATGTGTATTTTAGTGCCATACCCTTTATGTCTGCCAAATTCATAAACAGGGTACTTACTATCAAGCTCCTTCATGTAGCGATCCCTCGTAACTTTTGCAACTATCGATGCACACGCTATAGACATGGAAAGTGCATCACCACCTACTATGGTTCTCGTCGGTATTTTTAAATCTCTCGGTACCGTATTTCCATCTATCAGTGCAATGTCAGGTTTTACAGAGAGCCCCTCAACCGCACGCTGCATAGCAAGGTGCGTCGCATTTAAAATATTTAATTTTTCTATTTCCTCCTCGTCTGAAAAGGCGGCACTATATGCAGCGGCTCTTTCTCTTATAACATCAAAAAGTAATTCTCTCTTTTTTTCACTGAGCTTTTTAGAATCATTTGCACCTTCAATTATCTCCCCGTTTTTCAGAACTACCGCCGCTGCACAAACCGGTCCGGCAAGAGGCCCTCTACCGGCTTCGTCAACCCCGCACACTACCTTATATCCCCTATCTAAACATTCTCTTTCATAAAATATCCAATCTTTCATATCTAAAATCACTCTTTATTTGTTTTTTATTTCCGTATCAGCTACTGTTTCAAGCGTAATCCTGCCTAATTTGCCTGATCTAAACTCAGTTAAAATCATCTTAGCAGTTCGCTCAAAATCAGATGCACCCCCTGAAGCCAAAAAACCCCTGCTTCTTCCTATTGCCTCCATCATGGAATAGGGATCAATGGTTTCACCTCTATCTATGCTGATTTTATATCTTTCACTTAGCCTATCAGGATAATTATCGCATAGAAATTTTAACAATTTTAGAGAAACATCTCCAATATCGATAACCTCATCCCTTATCGAGCCAACAAACGCAAGATTTTGCTGCGATATCTCACTGCTGATTTTGGGCGGAAGAATACCCGGGGTGTCCAGAAGCTCCATATTTTTATCCATAGTTATCCACTGATCACCTCTCGTGACCCCCGGTCTATTCTCTGACTTCGCTCCCGACCTTTTAGATAGCCTGTTTATTAAAGTCGACTTACCTGTATTCGGCGTACCTGTAATCATCACCTTTATCGGCCTACCAACCATACCCTTAAGTCTCCACTTGTCAATCTTTTCCTTCATAATTGACTTTATACCCTTTATAAAAGAATCCGCTGCCTTATTTGATCTGCAGTCCACTGAAATAGCAGCTATATTTTCTCTTCTATAGTATCTTACCCACTCCTCAGTAAAACGAGCGTCTGCAAGGTCACTCTTATTAAGAACTATCAAATGAGGCCTACCGGAGATAACCCCTAAAATATCAGGATTTCTACTGCTAAGTGGTATCCGAGCGTCTGTTACCTCCGCAACGGCGTCAACCTTTTTAATATCTTCACTAATCTGCCTTTTTGCCCTCGCCATATGACCCGGAAACCAGTTAATATTATGTCTTTCCGAATTTTGTCTTATTTCCTTCACCTCCTCATAAACGCATCAAATGCACACTTGACCCTATCTGCTTGCACACCGCTCAATCAATACAGAAACAATAAACTACAGTGTCCTAATTTATAACTCCAATTCTACCAAAAGGGTATATAATAAATTTAGCTTTCCCTGTAATATTTTCATTTGGAATCAATCCCACGTCCTTAAATCTGCTATCCCTTGAATGGTTTCGATTATCACCCATCACAAAGCAGTACCCCTCAGGGATTACATCCGGTATATCATTATCCCCCTGTAATCTCATAGGTTCCCATATGTAATATTCATCTATCTTTTTCCCATCGACAATTACAGCACCTGTTGCGAAATCTATACTAAGACTTTGATTTTCCGTCGCTATAACCCGTTTTATCAATGGCTCATTGAGATACTGACCGCGCTTTATCACCACAACATCTCCTGCGTGAGGCCGATAGTTCCATGTAAAAATTACAACCTTATCTCCATCATGCAAAGTACTATACATAGAATTTCCACTTATATTGACAATACGAAATACAAAAACGAAACCTATAACCACTAGAATTATAGATTGTATAATACATTCTAACCATTCATAACAAAAATCAAACATGCTGCCGGAGACATTTTCTATAAATATTCCGTACATATCATCTGCTCTTCGGCTCATAGCTAGCAGTCCTCCAACCCTCTACAGCATAAAAACACAAATGTTAAGAGTTAATAATTACTGAATTTTTCTCATTCTGCTGGGCGGCCACACTATATAAGAAGCCTTTCCTACTATATCTTCATTCTTTATGAGTCCTACTGCCTTTGAACGGCTATCCATAGAATTATTACGATTATCCCCCATTACAAAGCAGTATCCTTGTGGTACCACAAGCGGTATCTCCCCATCTTCACGCAGCCACATAGGCTCTTTTATATAGGTTTCATCTAAGGTAACCCCATCAACCGTCACGCTTCCGGTATTAAAATCTATGCTTAATGTCTGACCCTCTGTGGCTATTACTCTTTTGATCAAAGGTTCTACAAGATAAACCCCTTTTCGAATAATAACGACATCTCCCGATTTAGGCTTATAGTACCACTCTGTAGCCAGAACTTTATCTTTGTCAAAAAGCGTATTCATCATCGAGTCACCTTTTACATTGATCACTCTAAATATAAAGGCCAATATAAATACCACCGGGACAATTGCCTCCACTACTGCTTCCGTCCACTCAAAGCAGCTCTCGGTAAACTCCGTTGCTTCATTTTCAGGGCAAATTTCCCTATTTTTTGTATTATCGTCCATACAAACTTTCCTCCTCTACCTCTACAATAAAAGGGCTCGGAGCCCTATTTTCTAGTTTATCTGTTCTTTCACCTTCGCCGCTTTCCCGACCCTGTCTCTTAAATAATAGAGCTTGCTCCTCCTAACACGACCTTTTCTGATAACTTTTACACCCTTTATGTTAGGCGAGTGCAAAGGAAATACTCTTTCCACACCCACTCCATAAGAAACTCTCCTTACCGTAAAAGTTTCGCTTACTTGGCTGCCCTTCCTGGCGATTACAGTGCCCTCAAACGTTTGAATTCTTTCTCTCTCGCCCTCCTTAATATTTACATCCACCTTTACAGTGTCTCCAATATTAAATTCAGGCAATTCCTTTTTCATAGAACTTTCAAAAATTTTTCTTAATGTTTCCATAAAAATCCTCCAAAATACATACATTCGTGCATCTGCGTGCAGAGGAATGCAAATTTTACCGTAGTTGAACCCGGGACTCCCCCTAGTATCCAACCATGCACGTACATTATAGCACACAAACTTTTTTTGTGCAACAGTTTTTGCTCCCTAAATATGTTTAAATTGCGTGCTCACTTACATAATTAAAAAAATTATTTTTATCTTTTGTTTTCGCCCTGGTCGCACTTGGAATCAGCCCTCTAACCTCCAGGTTTAAGCTATACACCCAATCCCTACATTCCCTGCAAAGACTGCCATTCGTACCTATTCTCTTGCCACACCTGGCACATGTCCCCAGCACACAGCAAAACGGTCTTCGCTTTCTATACTCCCACCAAGCCTTCCATCCCGCTTTATCATTCTTATCAGTCGATCTCTCTGCTTTTGGCACCTTGTTTTGCCATACGCTAAGTGCATCCTGTGCCTTTTTAAGTTCATCTGTTGCCCCGCCACTATCAGAGCCACCTGCAACATATTCTAGCTTTTCTTCATCTAATTTATCCAATAAATCACCCATTTTTTATTTTTGTGATTGTATCATATATAATTTTAGAAAATCAACCACTCAATTCCCCAGTAGTCCCATAATAAAAGCAAGCTTAAATACCACACAAATAAAACTTATTCACATATAAATACACCCCCTAGGGCATTTTTGCCATTCACTTAATCGTCTATTTTACTTTTTATGTTCTGTAACGTCCCCTGCAAAAAATACCACCGCAAAACCTACTCAATACCAGTAAAATTCTAGGATAGAATCTTGATAGAATGTGTAATTGATTGTAACTTTTTTGTAACTATTAATTTTGTCACTTTCCACAACTTTTTACCGCCCTCCCCCTACGATATTAAATCAAAAGGCCCTGTATCTACGATATGCTTAATTTTTTATCAATCTAATTAATGTGATTCTAATTTATATCCGTGATATTATATAAAAAAACATTTTTTATCGATTTGACAACAAGCTCTTTGTCAAATAAAATAAGGGTAAGATACTTTTTTAGCTATCTGGTATATAAATCCTTAAAATTTTTAATTTTGATTTTTGGAATGCCTACCATCGAGAGGCTAAAACAAGGAGGATAATATCCATGAAAGATATCGTCAATAAGGAAATTAACCGTCAGCTGCGGCGTTTGCTCGCTCTGACCGTAATGGGGAGCCTTTCTCTGGCGACAATATTCGCAGTAGGGAGCTTCAGTAAAACCGTAAGCATCCGTGACGGCGATAATGTGGTCTCTTTGGTCACGATGAACACAGATCTTGTTAAAATAGTCGAACAGGCAGATTTGGAGTTGGGACCCGATGACCTAGTATTTAAAGTCGACCAGCCGGACGGTTCAACCGAAATTGTCGTTAAAAGAGCATTTGATGTGAGCGTATCTGCCAATGAGCAGACTATCCCCCTAAAATTTGTTATGGGAACAGTTTCTGATGCTATTAACTCGGCCGGTGTGATTGTCGGGGAGAATGACTTGGTAACACCTGAATTACATACGGATTTAGAACCAAATATGGGTATCACTGTTCAGCGCAGAAATAAAATTCTCATAAGTGCTGACGGACGTATTAAAGAGTATTGTGTCCCGGTCGGGGTTACTGTGAGCGAAGCTATACACCTTTTGGAAATCCCTTTATACGAAGATGATATCGTAGACAAGGATATGTCTGAGGCGGTTGTCAACGATATGCAAATCTCAATCGAGCGTGTGGGGTATAGAAATAAAATCACAACTAAATCCGTCCCCTATAAAACCGTAAGGAAAAATGCTGATTATCTCGATGAGGGTAAAACAGTGGTTTCCGTAAAGGGAGTAAATGGAGAAAGCGAAATCGTTATTAAAGAAACTCTTAAGGATGGGGAAGTTGTAGGCTCTGAAGAAGTCAAAAATAAAGTAACGGTTCAGCCGGTGGACGAAGTAATACTCGTTGGAACAAAAAAGAAAAATCAAACTGTTCAGGTATCGACCGCTGCACCGGGCAAAACTATCCCTTCTACCGGGTCTGTAAAGGATGACAATGTTGGAACTATCAAAGATCATAATGGAAAAACTTTGTCATATTCTAAAGTCCTGACAGGTTCAGGTACTGCCTACACGGCCGATCCCGGAGCAATAACATCTACCGGAACTGTCGCAAAATATGGAACAGTCGCTGTAAATCCTAACATAATCCCTTATGGAACAAGGCTTTATATTGTTTCAACAGACGGATTTGTATATGGATACGCTACAGCCTCTGATACCGGAGGTGCCCTGCGTCAAGGTACTGCACTTGTAGACCTCTACATGAACTCAACGCAAGAATGCTACAACTTTGGTCGTAGAACCGTAAAAGTTTACATATTAAATTAACTATTTATCGACTAGCACAAGACCCTCGGGACTATAAAGCCGGGGGTTTTTGTAGATTCATCAGAATTCGTGCTGTTTAATCCCAATGTCCCATTCTGTTGCCCCAAAATCCCAGACATATGCACAGATAACAGAGCCCAATTCAATACTATTAGAGAAAAAATGCCGGAGATTAAATCTCCGACTCGTTACTCAGGCATAATAAACATTCTAATCTAAAAAGTCTTTTAATCGTTTACTTCTGCTCGGATGTCTTAATTTCCTTAATGCTTTGGCCTCTATTTGACGAATTCTTTCGCGCGTAACGCAAAATACCTTGCCTACCTCTTCCAATGTCCGTGCATGACCATCAGCTAAACCAAATCTCATTCTTAAGACCTTTTCTTCCCGTGGTGTAAGAGTATCCAATACCTCCATGAGTTGTTCCTTGAGCATCTCCTGCGAAGCACTGTCAGCCGGAGCCATGGCGTCATTGTCCGGTATAAAATCGCCTAAATGACTGTCTTCTTCTTCTCCAACGGGAGAATCCAATGACATAGGATCCTGCGACGCCTTAAGAACCTCTTTAACCTTATCAGTTGAAATATTAAGTTCCTCCGCAACTTCCTCCGCAGACGGTTCTTGACCATTATTATGCAACAACTGACCTGAAACACGCCTTACTTTATTCATTGTCTCTACCATGTGCACCGGTATGCGTATTGTCCTGGCTTGATCTGCTATTGCACGTGTAATAGCCTGCCTTATCCACCAAGTGGCATAGGTTGAAAACTTAAAACCCTTTGTGTAGTCAAATTTCTCTACCGCTTTAATAAGTCCTAAATTGCCTTCCTGTATTAAATCCAAAAACTGCATGCCTCTGCCTAAATACCTCTTTGCTATACTCACAACCAACCTTAAATTCGCCTCAGAGAGCCTTTTTTTGGCCTTCTCGTCCCCTTTTGAAATCCTAATTGCCAACTCAATCTCCTCTTCCGGCGTAAGCAAAGGCAGATATCCAATTTCTCTGAGGTACATTTTAACAGGGTCATCCTGACTTACTCCTTCTACACCAAGTTGTGCATCAGAAGAGTCATTAGTATCCGGCTTGATGTCAAAAGTTATATCATTAAGTGGGGTTTCATCAAATCCGTCTATTATTTCTACCCCCATCGACTCCATTGAATCATATAGCTGTTCTATCTGATCCGGGTCAAAATCCAACTCCCCCATAGCATCCAATATCTCATTTGTACTGATGTGCCCTGCGGTCTTGCCCTGCTCTATAATGTCCTTCATCACTGTTTCTTTTGCACTCTCTTTTGCAATCTCATCTTTTTTGAGTTCGTCATTCTTTGTTCCCTGCTGAGTGATTTCCTGCTGATTTTTCATCTTATCTTCCATATGATTTACCTCCCCCGAGCCTACTTTTTTACCTGCCTCAAGTTCTCTATGTAATTTTTTATTTTATCGTCCTCTACATTCTCAACATCATTTAGTCTCCTAAACTGGTTCTCGTTTTTAATAACGCAAATATATTCACTTAAATCTCTCTTTATATCTGCAGCGGCAACGTAGCTGCACATAATTTTAGTTATATACCCCGTCTCACTCGGAGAAAATTCGCCCACAGATGATATAGTAGTTACATCTATATTGCGTCCCTCGGAACTAAGCCTGCAAACTGTCTCATAAATTTTCTTGTTCAGCTCACTCATAAATAAATCCGAACTAACCTCTTGAGATATATTATTAACCATATCCTGATTATTTATAATAACGGAAAGTAAGGCCTCCTCGGCACGTATTTCTCTCAGACTCGTCCTTTCTACGCAACTTAAATTACTCATTTTACCGGAAATATTTTTTTGTATATCTCTAAAATCGGCTTTCTCCTTGATCTTAACGCTCCTTTTTTTCATCTTATCAACCTGCAGCAGTATTAATTTTTTCTCTACCCCAACTTCTTCGCTGAGCTTACCGGCATATATCTCGCACTCAATAGGACTACTCAATTCACAAAGAATCTTTAGACACTCATCCAGATATTTTACTTTCTCGTCAGATTTTTCTAAATTGTAGGACGATCTTATTATTCCAAGTCTGTATTCAACATCATTAGCGGAATTCTCTATCAGATTTCTAAATCTTACACCTGCGTCCTTTCCATAAGCTTTCATAAATTCATCCGGATCCTTCCCCTTAGGAATACTGAGAACCTTTACAGACATACCGCCTCTCCTAAGTATCTTGATTGCACGCTGCGTGGCCTTTTTTCCCGCTTCATCCGAATCATACGATATTATAACTTCATTCGCAAAACGTGACATAAGTTTTGCTTGTCCATCCGTTAAAGCCGTTCCCAAAGTCGCAACTGCATTTTCAAAACCCGCCTGATGCAAAGATATTACGTCCATATACCCTTCTGCAAGTATCAGATTATCTTTAACCTTATTTTTAGCAAAATTCACCGCAAAAATATTGTCACTCTTTTTAAAAACAATTGTATCTGACGTGTTTAAATATTTAGCTTGTCCACCCTCCATAACTCGTCCGCCAAAAGCTATAACATTGCCTCTCAAATCTATTATGGGGAACATAACCCTGTCTCTAAATCGGTCATAACATCTCCCCCATCTGGAACTCATCCCCACATTAGCTATAATCAAGTCTTTCTCTCTATAGCCCTTCTCTTTCATATAATCTACAGCTGAATGACCACCGGGAGGAGCATACCCAAGTCCAAAATGTTTTATTGTGTGCATCTTTATCCCACGGCCAAGCAAATAATCAAGTGCTTTTTTTCCAATCTTTTCGCACAGACAATTATGATAGAATCTCGCAACCTCTCTGTTTATTTCATAGACAAGCATTTTTTTCTTATACATGCCATCGTCCTTCTCTATCTCCGGCAAAGGCACCCCTGCACGCTGTGCAAGAAACTTTATTGTCTCCAAATAGTCAAACTTTTCAATCAGACGAATAAATGTGATTACATCGCCACCCGCTCCACATCCGAAGCAAATAAACACACCATTACCGGGATACACACAAAATGAAGCTGTCTTCTCAGAATGAAACGGGCAAAGACCAAATAAATTTCGACCTTTTCTTTTTAGGGTTACATACTCTGAAATAACTTCTGAAATATCATTTCTGTCCTTCAATTCTTGTATAAAATCGTCCGAGAATCTCACCTGACAAATACGCACCTACCTTTCTGCCAAGATTACCTGTACCCCTTCCAAGGTTTTGGTATAAATAACTCCTTAAAAAGTTTTATTGCAAAATCATCAGTCATTCCGGCAATGTAGTCACAAACACCACGCTCAATTCCTTCTGCTTTACATATATTTTGAATGTCTTCAGGAAGCTTTTTGTAATTATTGCTAAAATACTTGTATAGCCATTCAAGAATATATATGGTCTTTTTCTCTTCAGATTTTGCCGTACTGCAAAGATAGACACTTTTATACATAAATTCATGTATCTCATCAAAAGCCCTACGGACATCTTGACTCATCCTCAGTTTATTGCCCAGCGTGTTATTAACCAATGACGTTACCATGCTATTAACTCTAGAGGAACAAGTGTTGCCCACAATTTTAATAAAATTTTCGGGTATATCCTCAATTTTTATGACCCCGGCACGAACTGCGTCATCTATATCATGATTTATATATGCTATCCTATCGCACACTCTGACAATGCGCCCCTCCACAGTCCGAGGCTCCTCACCCTTTGTGTGATGCAAAATTCCATCCCTAACCTCTTCCGTCAAATTCAATCCCAAACCATCTTTCTCCAATACTTCAACAACTCTTACACTTTGCTCATAATGGCGAAATCCACCAGGAAAAATGCCATTCAAAACATCCTCTCCCGCATGACCAAAAGGAGTGTGCCCTAAGTCGTGTCCAAGCGCAATAGCCTCAGTCAAATCCTCATTGAGTCTGAGTGCCCTTGCAACCGTTCTCGCAATCTGCGAAACCTCCAAGGTATGAGTAAGGCGCGTTCTATAATGATCCCCTTCAGGACATATAAACACTTGCGTTTTACGTTTTAACCGTCTAAAAGCCTTGCTGTGTATAATTCTGTCCCTGTCGCACTGGAACGACGTCCTTATTTGACAAGGTATTTCGTCCCTTTTCCTTTTTGTACAATATTTTGAAAATGCCGCCCATTTACTCAAAGTTCTTATCTCATTTTCTTCAATCTCTTGACGTATGCTAATGTTCAAGACTTTATCCACCTATAAAATTAGTTTTTATCTCTGAATTGATTTTCATCGTTTATATAAACGAGCTCGTCACTTTCGATAATAATCTCTACACTGCCGGAAGATAATTTGTCGATAGCTTGTCTAAAAGTGTCAATTCTATCCCTTTCTATGTAAGTCCTGGATTCGACAGAATTCGTATAAATACAGTCAAAAAGTTTTGCTCCGAATCGGTCAACTATTTTTTTTACTTTATCAAAAACCTCATAGCCAAACCTCAACCTCACCGCAACACAAGGTCTTACCTCAACAACTTCACAGCTTTCAAGCACTAGCTCTGCACCGTGAGAATAAGCCCTAGCAAGCCCCCCTGTGCCAAGAAGAATGCCTCCAAAATACCTCGTCACCACTATAGCGCAGTCCGTAATTTCCATGCTTACAAGCCTGTTAAGAACTGGCATTCCGGCGGTTCTTTGAGGTTCTCCATCATCACACGACTTACTGAAATTACCGGTGTGCAGGCGATACGCATAAACATTATGTTTTGCATCCCAGTGCTTGGATTTTATGCAACTTATGTAATCTTCTGCCGCCACACGTGATTCAACATGCTTAGCATAACACAAAAACTTAGATCGTTTCTCTACAAACTCTGCAAACGACTCTCCACTAATTGTTCTAAACGACCCCAATTTTTTCCCACCTTTGACAAACACATCGGCGACGCAAAAAAACGATGCGCCGCCCTCGCTCAGCTACAGAAAAAACTTGAGTGAATCTTCATAGCAAACTATCCTCTAGACGACGACTTTGCTCTCTCAAATCTCTGATTAAACTTCTCCACTCTCCCGCCTGAATCAACAAACTTCTGCTTACCTGTAAAAAACGGGTGACATTTTGAACATATATCCACATTCAAATTTTCCTTAGTAGACCTCGTGATAAATTCGTTACCACAAGCACACCTAACCGTTGCCTCCTTATAGCTAGGATAAGAAATCTCGCCGCCCTTCTTAGTTTTCGAAGTCTTCATATCATTTGCCATAGAAATCACCTCTCTAATATATCAACCATCCATAACCCCATCATTATAACACCATTTTACATCTTTGTAAAGTAACTTCTTTGTATTTATAGGTTCACCTGACATATAATCCATGACGTACCCTATTTCTTATTGAAAATAGACATTATATCATAAAAATTATCGTCATCCTCTTTATCCTGCGTCTGAGGTCTATTTCCATTTACACTGTATCTGTCTATCCCCCTAGATGGACGACCAAACACAGAATCACGACCTGACCTACTCGGCTTCCCGGAAGTTGGAACCGGTATATACGACTCACGCGTCGCAAAACCCGTAGCAATCACAGTAACACTAATCTCATCATCCATTTTCTCGTCAAATGCGGCACCCCAAATTATATTTGCTCCGGCATCCGCCTGCTCTGCAATCATAGACGACGCAGTTTCTATCTCATCAAGGCCTATGTCCGGCGAGGATGTGACATTAATTATAACACCCTTGGCTCCATTTATAGCAGTTTCAAGCAAAGGGCTGGAAATCGCCATTTGAGCAGCTTCCTCGGCTTTATCCTTACCAGATGCATGTCCGACACCCATGTGTGCATACCCTGCGTCCTTCATAACAGCCGTAACATCTGCAAAGTCCAAATTTACAAGTCCGGGCAACAAAATCAAATCTGAAATACTTTGAACACCCTGTCTGAGCACATCATCTGCAACTATAAAGGCATTCATAAGGGTAATTCTCTGCTGACTCGCAAATTTAAGCCTCTCATTCGGGATTACAACCAAAGAATCTACCTGTTCACGCAGAGCAGTTATACCGTTTTCAGCTTGCTCCATCCTCCTCTTGCCTTCAAACGAAAATGGCTTAGTCACTATTCCAATCGTCAATATTCCCATTTCACGGGCTATCTGTGCCACGACCGGGGCTGCTCCCGTACCCGTTCCGCCTCCCATGCCTGCTGTTATGAAAACCATATCAGCACCTTTTAGGGCTGTAACAAGCTCGTCCCTGCTCTCCTCGGCAGACCTCTGACCGACCTCCGGTTTGGACCCTGCACCCTTACCGTGAGTTATCTTCTCGCCAATCTGTATTTTTTGGTTTGCCTTAGACCGCAAAAGAGCCTGTCTATCCGTATTTACACAGATAAACTCCACACACTTAACACCGGAATCAACCATCCTGTTAACAGCGTTCCCGCCGCCACCACCAACTCCTATTACCTTTATCTGAACGAGTTGGTCTGAAGTATTATCAAATTCAAAACCCATATATAAATCCCCCATCGTTATCCGATTACCATTTTTATTGAAAAGAGAATTTCTCTTAATCCATACTTGTCGTATTATGTATAATATTATATCACTTGTAGGTAAATATTTTCAAGAAAATATTCTTATACCTTTAAAAAAGCCGAAATTTCCTCTTTTTGCATATATAATTAGTCTTTTTCTCCTTTTTTTAAGTGATTATTCCCTTATTTTAGGTGTAAAATAAGATCTATTGTCTTTATCGAGCTCAGTGACATTCAATTTCCCTTCTTCATTTTCACTAAGCTTATTCCCTAAAATTTCCCTTGCCGTAATAATTTTATAATCACATTTATCTATTTTACCTATCAAGATATCTATTCTTTTGTCATAATTCAGAGTAATTTCGCTCAAATCCGACAAATCGATAGAATCCACCTTGTCCAGATTATGTTTTTTTATATTTTCCCTTATTTCTTTAATAGCTTTTTCCTGCTCCGGGTTCAAATACTGAATTTGCGAGCATTCATTACAATTACCTATATTAACCCCTCGGATTACTAACAAATTTTCAGGAGTCTCATAGGATTTTTCCAGTACTCTCCCCTTTTCGCTTATATAAAAATATTCTCCGCTTTTTTCCACAGCAAAAACCGCAGCCCCAGGCTTTACGTTTATCTCAATAGATGAGGGCAATTTCTTTGTTATTTTCACATCTTCAATATAAGCAAAATTGTTCAGTATATTTTCCGCAGCATCATTCTTGCTCAGCAACAACAAATTAGAACCCCTTTTTATACCTGACCCATCTATTATTTCCTGCTGCGTGTACATATCACACTTATTCACCTTCACGTTTTCTATTTTAAAAAACACCGTGAAAGACAGCTCTATAAATATCACAGACACCAAAGCAATCAGACAGTAAACTTTGATTTCCGGATTAACTTTAACCCTCCTATTCACCTTTTTCTTTCGAGGTCTCCTGCTCCCGGCACTTAATTTAGTAGATTTTTTTATTTTTGCACGTTCTTTTGTTTTTGTCATATAAAATTTCCCTTTTTGCTCAATTTATAGTCATTTACAATGATATTATATCATATCCTTTTTATATATGCTCCTATTTTGCATAAATTCCCCTCAATATCATCATACCCTCTGTCAATATGGCTAAGACCACTTATCTTTGTTACGCCCTCCGCACACAGTCCTGCAATGACTAATGCCGCAGCACCCCTTAAATCCGCAGCCTTAACCTCTGCACCTGAGAGTCTTTTCACACCCTCGATAACAGCAGTCCTTCCCTCAACGCTAATATCAGCACCTAACCTCAGCAGTTCCCCCACATGCTTATACCGACTCTCAAATATATTTTCAACTATAACACTCGTACCGTCAGCGGTACAAAGCATCGCCATAATGGGAGCCTGAGCATCCGTAGGAAACCCGGGGTAAGGCATCGTTCTTATAATCTTAGTGGAAATAAGCCTGCTGGGAGCCCTTATTATGAGAGAGTTTTTGTTGGGAAAATCTATAATACCCCCCGATTCCTCAAAAATAGGAATCACAGAACTTAAGTGCCCGACGTTTACATTGTTTAGTTGCAGCTCCCCGGACGTCGCAGCTGCAGCCGCCATATAGGTTATTGCGACAATTCTGTCAGGAATGACGGTGTGTTCCGTACCTGTAAGCTTCTCCACCCCATCTATATATATAGTGCCTTCCCCCGCACCACGGATTTTTGCTCCGCAACTGTTTAAATATTTTGCCAAATCCTGAATTTCGGGCTCCCTCGCCGCATTGGTTATCGTGGTTGTTCCTTTTGCTTTTACCGCCGCCAAAATTAAATTCTCCGTCGCACCCACACTGGGAAAAGATAGTGCAATGTTGCATCCTACAAGACCTCTGCCCACATTACATTCAATTACGCCGTGTTTTTCCTTTAAAGTCAAGCCAAGCTGCCTCATCCCGCTAAAGTGCATATCGATAGGTCGGGGTCCTAACTCACAGCCTCCGGGAAGCGAAAACTTAGCACTGCCCAATCTCGAAACAAGTGCACCCAAAAATATAATAGAGGAACGCATTTTCCTCATAAATTCCCCCGGAATTTCGTCTCTATCTACATTCCTCGCATCAATGGTTAAATCTGACCCCTCAAATTTTACCTTGCATCCCAGATAATTTAAAATTTTTATCGTTGTATCAACGTCCGAAAGTCTAGGGCAATTATGTATAACACTTTCGCCCTCACACAAAATCGCAGCCGCCAAAATCGGAAGTATACTGTTCTTAGCTCCCTGCAGATTTATCTCTCCGCGCAGGCACCTATTCCCTTCTATAATAAGTTTAGGCAATAGCTATTCCTCCCCAAAAAATACTCACTGACACTAATAATTTATATTGGTCATAATATTCAAAAAAGAGGAATTAGTTCCGATTACGACCCAAAAACACATCTCATTTAACGCTATCACAAATTACTTTGTAGATTTTTTCGCCGGCATCTGTTACAGATAATTTTTTTAGATTTTTAGTATACTCTTTTCTTAGATTTTCATCCTCCATCAGCATCTCCACCTTATTAATTAAAAGCCCCCCCGTTAAATCTTTTTCTTCTATAATATCCGCTGCATTTAAATTCACAAGTTCCATGGCGTTATGGTACTGATGGTTTTCTGCCACATTCGGTGACGGTATCAATATAGAGGGTTTGCCCAGAGCCTCAATTTCACTGAGTGTAATCGCTCCTGCCCTGCACACTACAACATCTGCCGCCGCCATCCGGACAGGCATATCATTTATGTACTCCTGAATATAAAGACCGTGCCCATTAGGATTTATGCCCTTTTTTAAAAGCAAATCTTTGAACCAGGTCCCATATTTGCCATAAGCGTGCAAATGGTTATATTTACCGTTTTTTACGCTCCATTCGATTAGCTCTGCGACAGATTCATTTATTTTCCTAGCACCAAGACTTCCTCCAAAAGATAAAACTGTCGGTCTTGAATCCAGACCCAGTATTTTCTTTGCCTCATGCTGTGTAAAATCCTTCATCTTACCCCTCAGCGGATTACCCGTTACAACCACATTGCGGCATTTATCAAAATACTTAGATGCTGTGTTCGAAGCAAGCATTACTTTTTTTGCTTTTTTCGATAAAATTTTTGTCGTAATCCCGGGAAAGGCATTCTGTTCATGTATAATATAAGGAATTCCCCTTTTGCCTGCCTCCTTCAGCAGCGGACCACTTGCATATCCGCCTGTGCCCATACATATATCAGGCTTAAACTCGTCCAAGATTTTCTTACACTCTCTGCCGGCTAAAAATATATTCTTGAGAGTAATTATATTCTTCTTCAGCCCTGAAAAAGAAAATTTTCTCGAAAAACCCGATATTGTAATACCTCTGAAATCAAATCCGGCCTCGGCAGCCAATCCTTCTTCCATCCCCCCCTTAGCCCCAACATAAAGTATTTTCGAATCAGGCTGATTTTTCCTCACAATCTCTGCAACAGCCAATGCCGGATTAATATGTCCCGCAGTACCTCCGCCTGTAAAAATAATCCTCAAAATAACTCCTCCTTCTCATTTTTGTCAAGCCTTTTCAACTTTAGATGTCCTCGATATGGAAAGGACAATTCCCATCTGTGCCAAAAGCATCAAAAGAGATGTACCTCCATAACTGAAAAATGGCAAACTTATTCCCGTATTAGGTATGGTGTTTGTTACAACCGCTATATTTAAGATTACCTGTAATCCAACCTGTGCCGTCAGTCCTATCCCTAAAAGTGCACCAAACCTGTCCTTTGCTCGTATGGATATTAAAATTCCCCTCCAAGTGAGCATCGCAAAAAGCAGCAAGATCACAACCGCTCCCACAAATCCGAGTTCCTCGCAAACAACCGAAAATATAAAATCATTTTGAGGCTCCGGAATATACAAGTACTTTTGTCTCGAATTCCCAAGTCCCAGCCCCAGAAGTCCGCCGGAACCTATGGCATAAAGTCCCTGCCTTGTCTGCCAGGTGTCAACTGACGCACTAGCGCTGAAAGGGTCCAGCCAACCCGCTATACGATTATTCGCATATGTAAGCTTATCTGTAAACATAACTAAATATACCAGTGCGGATGATATCACCCCCAGAACCAAACCAAACCATCTAAGCTTTATTCCCCCAATAAAAAGCATCCCTCCAGCAAGAAGTATTACTATTACCGTACATGAAATGTGTGGCTCCAGTGCCAAAAGTACAAGTGTAGGTGCCAATACCACCAAAAACGGCAAAATTCCATACCTGAAAGTGCCCATTTTATTGAAATTCAGAGTTATTAAGTGTGCAAAAAATACCACAATCGCAAATTTAGTTATTTCAGAAGCCTGAAAGCTAAATGAACCAAGCTGTATCCACCTATGCACCCCGTTAATCGGCGGCATAAACAGCACCGCAATCAACAGCAAAAACGATACCCCTAAAATCGGCAGACAAAGCTTACGTAAATTGTTGTAGTCAAAGTAAGACAGTACGAACATTACCACAACTCCAACTACCGCAAATAAAAGTTGGTTTTTTATAAAATAAAAACTGTCGCCTTTATGAAGATAAAATGCATTCGGGTAACTTGCCGAAAATAACATAATTAGCCCTATAACCACCAACGCCAAAACCAAAAATAAAAAAGGTAAATCCAATCCTGAATTTTTCAGCAAAAAAAACTTACCAAAAAATTCTTTTTTTAGTCCCCTGCCTTTTTTACGCTTACCACGCTTTTGTTTTTTTTCATCATTTTCACGAGAATTTGCACTGTAACTCTCACCCTTGGCTTTAATAGGCTGTTTTTTCTTTATCGGCTCAGTTTTTTTCTTCCTTAGCAACGTTAATACCTCTCTTATCCGTAAAATATTTTATACCGAAAATAAATTTTTATCCCTAAAAACGTCAGACCTTGTACAGCACAATAAGCAAAGAGATTACTCCGAACACTGCCTCTGCTAAGCTAAACAGTGCACAAATCTTAATTTCACTCCATCCCAGCATCTCAAAATGATGGTGAATGGGGCTCATCCTAAAAAGTCTTTTCCCCTTTGTAACCTTGAAGTAAAGCACCTGCAAAATAACGGAAAACATCTCACATATATACACCATCGACAGCAAAATCAATACAACATGCTGCCCCGAACCAAACCCCAACGCACAAACCATCCCGCCCAGAAACAGTGAACCGGTGTCACCCATAAATACTTTCGCCGGATAAAAATTCCATATCAAAAACCCTAAACATCCCCCGATTAATGCAGCTGACTCTACGCTAAGTCCAAACATCCCCGATACGCTCGTTATTATCATAAAAAATATGCCCGCAAAAAACGTAACCGAGGAATTAAGTCCATCTATTCCGTCAGTAAGATTTGCCGCATTAACTATTCCTACAATCACAACCGCCGAAATAATCCAGAAAAATATCCCAAAGTCCAATCTGCCTAAAAATGGGATATCTACTGTGGTTAAATTCAAAACACCTTGCGAGTTTCCAAAAATGTATGTCGACGCCAAATATAAAATGGCAATCGAAAACTGAAATATAAGCTTCTGTTTGGGATTTAATCCCTTATTTTGCTTCTTTACAACTTTTATATAGTCATCCAAAAAGCCAACCATCCCGTAAAGTACCGCCATTATGAGTCCTGCATATACTTTGAATATCATAAACGGAGTTTCTATGGCTTGGACTCCTATAATCCCCGAAGTAAAATAATAAAGAGGTATGCATAAAAATACAGATATAGCTATACCTAATATAAACATCAATCCACCCATCGTAGGGGTACCCTGTTTCTTTTTATGCCATGAAGGGCCGATTTCAAGAATTGTTTGCCCGTATTTTACCCTTTGCAAAAACGGAATAAGTTTTTTGCCCGAACATGCTGTAATAAAAAACGAAAACAATGCCGCCACCATAGACCACATACCATTCATAATATATACACCGCCGCCTTTTCATATTTCCTGTGTGTTTTTCTTCCATTACTATGTTATTTGTGAAATAAGCCTTATATTCCCTAAATTTAATTAATTATATCACATTTTTATCTCCACCACTACATATAATTTAAAATACTATTTTAAGATACATATTAAATCATATATAAAAAAGAAACGGTGATTTTGCGTTTCTAAAAAGTGCATCCCTGCTTGCAAAGTTTTTGACTCCCTTATGCTACAGACAAAATCATCCAAAAATACATATATTACTTCTCTCCTGTTAATTTTCAATATTGCTTTGTAGTATAGAAAAATGGTATAATGTTGGAAATTAAATGTCGAGGGGAAAAATCATGGATTATAAGAGTGTTTTTAAGACTGCGTTTGTGTTTTCTGCCGCAATGCTGTGCTTGAATTCAAGTGATACTTCTGCCTCAGGGATATTCCCTGAAGAGCATTATTTCCTTCCAAAAAATAAAAGCATCCTTGTCTTGCCGCTGGGTAAAATATTTAATGACTTTGTATGGAGCTTCAGCGATAAAAATATCGCTTTGCTTGATAATAAAGGTGTGATTACAGGCATCAGACAGGGGCAGGGCACCATAAAGGCAAAAAATATAAAAAACGGGCAAATTTCAAGCTGCAGTATCACCGTTACCGCAGAAGAACCTGTAAAATCTGTGTATTCATTGCCCAATCAACCCGTGGTCAATTCTAAGTTCAGTATGTGTGCGGTAACAAATAAAAATGTAGATAATCTGAAATTTGAACTGCTAAGACAAAAAGATAACCCCTTCCAGCTAGCCGCAACCAAATCTGAAATCAGCACAGATACATATCTTTGGACGGCACCAATCTTTTTAGACAAAACCGGAAAATATCTTATACGCACCCTCTATTCCTCCGGTAATGGATGGTGCTTTCCCAAAAATGCCGAAACAACTGCTTTGCTGTCTAGCGAAAATAAGGTAAACTGCCCATCTTCAGAGGCACGGGTTGCCAGCGATAAATGTATAGATTTTATAGCGTCTTGCGAGGGGTTTACGAGTAAGGCCGCCCCTGATTATAAAAACACTCTTTTTATAGGATTCGGTCATACCATAGAACCATTTGTTCCGTTCAGTAACAATATTCTGCGTCAGGAGGCTCTTGCCATGCTAATGCACGATGTAAACAATTCTTACTATGGCAAAGTGCTTAATAATTTTCTAGTGAATAACAACGTATTTTTTAATCAACAACAATTCGATGCTCTGCTGAGTTTTACATATAACATCGGCATCGGCTGGATAGTCGGTAACAGCGAACTTAAAAATTTAATTTTAAATATAAATGGTCAAAATAACATACCTATGGGCAGAGTTGAATCAAAAAATGGGTTAAATCTGAGAAGTGAGCCTTCCATAAAATCAAGGAAAATCGGGGCTTTGAACTATGGTGAGACGGTACGCATACTAAATTCCGGAGGGTCTTGGTACCTGGTCAGAACATCAGGCGGCAAAACGGGATACTGTTATGGGGAATTTGTAAAATATTACATCCAATCAGGGGGACAGCCGAAAAAGTTAGACGAAATTAATAAAGAAAAGTTTATAGAAGTATTTTCCGCATACCATAATGCCGGAGGTAAACGCAGCACCGGACTGCTTTCACGACGTTTCCATGAACTTGATATGTTCTTCAAGGGAAAATATAGCAAGTTTAATCACACATATTATAAAAATGCCGGATATAAAATTCCTATGGGTTTTAATAAATAAAATAACAAAGGGTCGGATTTATTGTGTTCAAGATTTTAAGCAAAATATCACTCAATTCACGTACTTCTCGTATGACCTTGTCTGCCCCAAGTATCGCAAACTCCGCAAAAGCCGGTCAATTTGTCGTAATCAGAGTGGACTCGTTCGGTGAGCGTATCCCGCTTACAATTGCAGACTATAACAAAAATGAGGGAACCATCGATATAATATACCAAAAAGTAGGGTTTACTACCTCTAAACTCGATATGAAGAGCAAAGGAGAATACATATCAGATGTAGTCGGCCCTTTGGGCAAACCTTCGCAGCTTATGGGATACAAAAACGCCATAATTGTTGCCGGAGGGACCGGTTGTGCAATAGTTTTCCCTCAGGCAAAGCAGCTCCATGAAAATAATTGCACAGTGAGTACCATATGTGGTTTTCAGCGCAAAGAATTTATTATACTCGAAAAAGAAATATGTGACATTTCAGATTTTACCCGGATTGTGACAGATGACGGTTCAAATGGTAACAAGGGTCTCGTGACGGATGCCTTGCTCAGTAGATTAGAGGACAAAACACAGCAGTATGACTTGGTAATTACCGTGGGACCCCTGCCAATGATGAAGGCTGTATGTGCAATAACTAAAAATTTCAGCATTAAAACCATTGTAAGCATGAACCCAATTATGATTGATGGCACCGGAATGTGCGGGGGATGCAGGGTAAGCGTAAACGGCAAAACTAAGTTTGCCTGCGTAGACGGCCCTGATTTTGATGGACATAAAATAAACTTTGATGAAATAATACTTAAAGATAAAAATTATTCTTATTTGTACCCGAATAAGCGTGAAAAAAATTGTAAATTACTAAGAGGGTGTAGTGAATAATGCCTGAAAATAAAAGAATTAATTTATCCAAAACTGATACACCTATGCCTGTCGCTGACCCAAAAGACCGTATAAATACTTTTGACGAGGTCGAAATCGGTTACACGGATGCTTTGGCTAAACAAGAGGCTCTAAGATGTCTTGATTGTAAACATAAGCCCTGTGTTTCCGGATGTCCCGTGGGCATAGATATACCGTCTTTTATAAAATGTATAGTAAATGATGATATCGATAAAGCAAATGATATTTTATCTAAGTCGAGTGCTCTCCCGGCAGTATGTGGAAGGGTTTGTCCTCAAGAAAAACAGTGCCAGGCAAAGTGCGTACGTGGTAAAAACGGCGACCCGGTAGCTATAGGTAAATTGGAAAGGTATGCTGCGGATAACTGCACCGATAAAAAAATACAAATACCTAAAAATAACGGTTGTAAAATCGCAGTAATTGGTTCGGGACCATCCGGTATCACCTGTGCAAGAGAACTGGCAATAATGGGATATAAAGTTACAATTTATGAGGCTCTGCATTCTCCCGGGGGAGTTATGACATATGGCATACCTGAGTTTCGTTTGCCAAGGGATATACTAGATAAAGAGATACACAATTTAAGCGAGCTGGGAGTCAGTATTCAGACGAATGTTGTAATAGGTAAAACATTTTCTATTGACGAGCTTATGTCGAAAATGGAATATAAAGCAGTTTATATTTCTACAGGAGCCGGAACCCCAAAATTTATGGAAATCCCGGGCGAAACCCTCCCCGGAGTCTACTCTGCAAATGAATTTTTAACCAGAATAAACTTAATGCACGCTTACTCCAGCAAATATGACACCCCTATAATGCAACCAAAACGAACCGTTGTAATCGGCGGTGGAAATGTCGCTATGGATGCCGCAAGATGTGCCGTACGATTGAATTCGGATGTTACAGTCGTTTATCGGCGCAGCGAAGAAGATATGCCCGCTAGGAAAGAAGAAATATTACATGCTAAAGAGGAGGGTGTAAAATTTCAATTCTTGAGCCAGCCTATAAGAATTCACGATAAAAACGGTAAAATATCCTGCGTGGAATGTAATAAAATGAAATATACAACTTCTACAGCGTCAAGTGTCAAAAAATTATCTAAAGCCGGTGATGAAACTTTTTTCATAGAAACAGACTGTGTGATAATTGCCATAGGTAGCTGTGTCAACTCAATAATAAAGGAAAACAGCACCGGGGTTGATTTTGATGCTTCAGGGAAAATTATCGCAAATGCCGAAACAATGCAGACGTCAAAGCCGGGGGTTTATGCCGGCGGAGATGCCGTGACCGGTTCTGCAACTGTGATTCTTGCAATGGAAGCGGGTAAAAAGGCAGCTATGAATATACATAAAGACCTTATGGAAAAAGGAGAGGTTTTTGTATAGAGAAAATGTGTGTTAACAACATAAAAGTACATATAAATTTTTACTTTTTGGCGTTTATAGTGTATGTAATAATTTCTGACTCAACAGGTATTATATTAATAGGGGTTATATCTACGTTTTTGCACGAAATAGGTCATATAGCTGCTATGTTGTTTAAAAATCACTGTGTTCAAGAAATTAAAATCGGTTTTTTCCACGTAGATATAATGGACAATAATAGACAGATTATTAATTATAACGATGATTTGCTTATTTTGTTTGCCGGCTCCGCATTTAATTTTATGACCGCTTTTGTAAGTATGGTTTTATTTTATTTTACGCACAAGTATACCTTTTGCCTCTTTATATATACAAATCTTGCAATGGGGATAATGAATTTGCTCCCCATATCTTCGCTCGATGGCGGAGAGATTGTTTATATTATCCTGAGTAACTTTTTTACACCTAAGACTGCCAGCATATTATATAATATCATCTCTATTATCTTCCTTATGCCTCTATCCTTAGTCGGATTTATGGTGCTCCTAAATTCAAAATATAATTTTTCGTTGTTATTTATCTGCTGTTACTTAATTTATGCCCTTTTATCAAAAAATGAGAGAATTTATTTGCACGATATGTTATAATTTGTGCGGGTTCTATCATATTAATAAAAAAATAATTAGGATGTGTTTTTATGTCATTTAAAGAAATTGATGTCAATTCTCTGAAAATCGCTCCCTTCTCCTCATTTCAAAATGATTGGGCACTGGTCACTGCGGGAAATAAGCAAAGTTTAAATACCATGACCGTAAGCTGGGGCGCACTGGGAGTTATATGGCAAAAACCGGTTACATTTATCTTCATACGCCCCCAAAGATACACTTTTGAGTTCCTGGAGAAAAACGATTATTACTCTTTGAGTTTCTTGAAAGACGGGTTTAAAAATATCCTCGGCATATGCGGAAGCAAATCCGGACGTAACTTTGATAAAATAAAAGAAACCGGACTTATCCCAATTTTCGACCGTAAAGCACCTTATTTTGACCAGTCTAAATTGGCGTTTATATGCAGAAAAATTCACGCTCAATTTATTGACCCGTCGTGTTTCGTGGATGAGAGTATAAACTCCGAATATAAAAATAAAGACTATCATAAAATATTTGTAGGTGAAATAGAAAAGTGTTTGGTGACGTGCGAAAATGAATAAAACCGTTGTTATTACCGGGGCATCCGGAGGGATAGGTCGCCAGACAGCAATAGACTTTTCTGGTTTAGGGTACAATATCGTAATAGGATATAATAATTCTAAAAATCAAGCCTTGGATCTCGTTTCATGCCTTAGAAAAACTAATCCAAACGTTATTGCGGTAAAGGCAGACTTAGCTCGGGAGCACGAGGCTAGAAATTTGATTTTATCCGCAGCGGAACAATTTACTCACATTGATGTTCTGGTAAATAATGCCGCAATCTCAACCCAAAAATTGTTTACTGACATAACCAAAGATGAATGGGATAGGACATTTGACGTGAACTTGGGCGGAGTTTTTGTTTGTACGCAGGAAACGGTCAAATATATGATAAAAAGAAAAAAAGGAAAAATTATAAACATCTCATCTATATGGGGGCTAACCGGTGCGGCATGTGAAGTGCATTATTCGTCGTCCAAAGCCGCCATTATAGGTTTTACAAAAGCACTCGCAAAAGAGTTAGGTCCTTCGGGAATACAAGTAAATTGTATCGCACCGGGGGTTATAGATACACAAATGAACAAGCATCTAACTGAAGATTCTATCAGAGAATTAATAGACGCCACCCCGCTATGCCGCCTTGGTACCCCCAAAGATATATCAAAGGCTATTTTATTCCTGGCGGGCGAAGATTCGGATTTCATAACCGGACAAGTTATAAGTCCAAATGGAGGATTTTTAATCTGACCTTTTATTTTCCTCCAAGTGCACAAAATTATAGTCTTTAGACATAAGTTTACAAATCTTTTGCGTTTCCTCATCCATTCCCTTATCCACACATATAATTTCGTGGTTTTCGTTCTTCCACCGCACTTTGTTCACCGCTTCTCTCAGAATAAATTCAATATCTTCTTTGTGCCCCCCAATTGGAATAATTACGTCTTGCGCTAAATCCTCCTCCCTGTTTATGCCGCGTATGATATTTTTAAGCAGAAATACTGTTGTTAGTATTGTTAGTGAAATTAAGGCTAGCGTTGTAAGCATAATTACTCACCTCTTCTTAGCATAATATGTAAAATCAGTTTTTTTGTCCTGGTAAAATTCAATCATTGCAAAACTGATTGGACAATGTAGTTTTACTTAGGTAAGTTAGACATTTAAAACGTAATAGAAAATCCGAGTAGCTAATCACTGCCCGGATTTTTCTAATGTAAATGCTTATAAATTTAGACCTATTGTTCACTGTCGTCAGAATCAGAGTCTAAATCGGTATCCGAATCGGAATCTGTTTCACTGCATCCGCAGTCGCAGTCAGAACAAACGCATTCATCGCTGTCATCTAATTCCAGATCTATATTTTGTCCGCAGTTCGGGCAGCATACACCGTCACTGTCCTCCAAAGTATCTTCAGATAAACATACCGTAGTGTTGCATGCCGGGCAGTCTATCTCATAAAACATACCATCATTTTCTTCGTGCCGGTGCTCTTTGTTCCTGCCCCGGTGTCCATGTCCGCCGTGACAGTCACATATGCGGTCATGTATTTCATCAACCTCGTCAGATATATCTTCCAACTGATCCGTGGCATCGTCCACCCCATTTTCTAACTCAGAAATAGATTCTGCCATATCCTTTAATAAATCTACAATCTCAAGTATCGCTTTGCCTTCCTTACTCTCTTTATCTAAGCCGAAACCTTCAACCAATCCTTTTATATATGATGCTTTCTCATTCAAAGTCATAAACCTATACCTCCTATATTTTATTTCTTACTATGCTCTTTCCATGTATTCGCCGGTTCTGGTGTCTATCCTTATCATGTCCCCCTCATCTATGAACAGCGGCACCTTTATCTCTGCACCCGTCTCCAGTATCGCAGGCTTCATTACGTTAGTCGCAGTATCTCCCTTAAAACCAGGGTCGGTTTGTGTAACCTCAAGTTCTACGAAAAATGGCGGCTCAACCCCAAAAACATTCCCCTTATAGGACATTACTTTACATACCATGTTTTCCTTTACAAATTTAAAGTTGTCACCTAAAACGTCTTTGTTAATCGGAATTTGCTCAAACGTTTCCATGTCCATAAAATACCGCAAATCCCCGTCACTGTAGAGATACTGCATATCCCTGCGCTCTATAAAAGCCTCTGGATATTTGTCATTAGGGTTAAATGTCCTTTCTACCACACTTCCTGTTATTACGTTCTTAAGCTTCGTCCTTACAAACGCTGCCCCTTTCCCGGGTTTTACATGCTGGAACTCCACTACGGACACAACACTGCCATCTAATTCAAATGTCGCTCCATTCCTAAAATCACCTGCAGATATCATTATTCTTCCTCCCGAATAAATTTATACACTTATATTCTACCTGTATATTCATATATTTTCAAGTCAATTATGTGTCTTTATTTTTTTCTCCCCTATGCAATATTATAAATATCCATATTGCAAAGAGTGCTATTATTATCGCTGTGATCAAAAACTCGTTGTTTAAAATCCAGGCCAGCATTTTGTCCCAAAGGCTTCCTCCCGATGTCGTGTCTACGGTATTACCGGTTATAGGATTGGTTTTTGTCCCGCTTGTGGAATTGCTTATCCCGGAGTCATCGTCCACTATTGCGGATAGCTCTTGCCCAAGAATTTGTTTTTTTGTTTCTTCTTCATTGTCCGTGAGCCCCGCCAAAGACACAGTGACATTATTCGCCTCTTCAACATAATTTTCTACCTTCTTACCCGCTGCGGCAAAAATACTAAATGATGAAGTCTCAAACTTTGCATATCCGTTGCTTATCAAGACATCTAAATATTCTATACTGCCGCTCTCTTTCTCATGTACTATTACCGTATTTATATATCCTTTAGGAACCTCCAGGGGTAAAACCACTCCCACTTTTTGATTCTCCTGCGGCTCATATTTTTCTCCGGTAAGTGAGTTTATAAGCGAAATTTCATAGTGCTCTATCACAGTCTTTCTTTCCATTTTCTCGTTGAGCCTTTTTGCAGATTCAGCATCTCCGTCAAGCGGTACAACATTTACCTTTATCTGCCAGTCAAGTCCGCTTACCCTTACGTCATTTGACTCATGATGTATTTCCGACGTCTGCGTTTGCAGTATTTTTAGCTTGTCTAGGTTGGTTACAAGCTTTTGCCTATCCTCCGGCAAATTATTATACGCTCTGCTCACACTAACTACTTTAGCCGCATCCTCAGCGGTAGTCACTTTGTCGGGAAGTGCCGCAATCATCTCTATTACGGACTCTTCTACATTTTTTTCGGAATATTTTACGCTCACTTCGCAGTCCGACCCAACACTCACAATCTGATATACTCCGCCGTTTGCAGAAAGCACGTTATTTCCATCCAAAAGTACCATAATCTGAGAAGCATCATATTCGTCCTTAAGTGCAACCTTAAAGTTAAGTGTCCCGCCGTACTCTACCTCTAAATACCCTGAAAAATCCTTGTTTTTCTCGGTGCGGTAAATAACCCCTTCAGTAGGTTTAAATGTCACTTTGTAGGTATTTTTCTTTACGTTGGAAATTTCTACTATCGTATCCCCTGTGATGTTCTCTACCGTATATACATTGTTTTCCGGGGAAATAGGCTGCGACCTGCCCTTTACCGTCACCAAAGGTACGGATTTATCATATGCAGTGTCTATAGAGAGCCTAAAACTGAAACTATCCCCATATTTTACACTTTGTTTGCTTTCCATGGCATTTCCGCCCGTATCCATTACCGCTACTCCGTCCGATGAGCGTATCTCTACGTTGCAAACACCCCTTTGTGCATTTTCCACAACTACCGTGTAATCCATATTGATATTCGGTATACTGTAAACTCCATCAACCGGATTTATAACCGTTCTGTCACCGTCCTTGCCCTTTATTGAAACCGAAACATCCGATAAATTATACCCCTCGTTCGGACTGAGCATAAATTTAAATTCCTGACCATATGAAACAGTTTGTTCGCCCTTTATTTCAGACGTCCCATACGCATCCTTATACGTTACGCCGGTTACTTCGGTAAGATTTATTTTATAAGTGTTTAACTCTACGTTCGACACTATAACATCCGTGTCTTGAGTGATATTTTTAATAGTATAAATTCCTCTTTCAAAAAGCAATTGCGACGTTTCGGGACTTAAACTAACCGTCATTTTATCCTTTGACTGCGTATACGATTCATCCAGAGAAACTTTAAAGCTATAATCGCTTCCGTTGTCAACTTCTATCTTCTTAAGAGTGGAAAGTTCATTGTCATCAGTGTCCTTAAACGTAACCCCAGCTACATACTTTAGATTTATATACACCTTTGTCGCTTTAACCCCCGTTACATTTACATCTATGTCCTCAGTTACATTCTCAATAGTATACTTTCCATCCACAAGGTCTATAGGCTTTTGGTTTGCAGTAACGCTTATATCGCTTATATCATAACCCTCTTTGGCTCTGATTTTAAAACTGAAATTGCCTCCGTGCAGCATGGAACCCGATGTTATGGTCTGACCGTCCTCATTTACAAATTCTATTCCGGCAACGCTTGTGGGCAGAGAAATTGCATATTCACTTTTTCCAACAGAGTCAGAAAGTATCGTCATATTGCCCTGCACATTCGAAACAGTATACGTAAATCTGCCGTCCTCTTCTATTTTTGTGCCACCGGGCAAACTCGCACTTTGAGTCGCGAGCGAAACAAATGCCTTATTCCCTTCATCATCCATAATGTATACCTTATATCCCCTGAGTAAGTTATATCCACTCTGAGCTTTAATTGAAAACTCGAAACTTTCCCCAAACTTTACAGAGGAACTTGTTACTTGCGAACCGTCGGTCTTATAAAAATCAATTCCCTCTCCCTTATAGATCACCATGTACTCATTGGGCTCTATCCCTTTTATCGATATATTTGCATCACCGGTAACAGACTGAATTGTAAATCCTCCGTCAACTTCTGCTACTATCCCACTTTCTGCAGGATCAATCTCCACAGTGACGGCATGTGTATTGTATCCCGTATCAGCGACAACCTCAAAACTAAAATCAGAGAGATATTCCGCTTGCTCCGTTGCCCCAATAGGCGTACCATCCGGTTTTTGAAGCTTTGCTCCAACAAGGTCTGTCGGGAAATTGAGGTTATAAAATCTCTTACCCGCCCCCGATACGTTTATAACCGTGTCCTCCTTTACGTTGGATACCGTGAATACACCATTTTTATCCGGTTTGCTTATGCGTACACCGGTACTGCTCTCATCCCCCGGCGTTATCTGTTTATTTTTTACGGAAAATACAATGCCATTTTCAAGGTCAATTTCATATCCCGTGTTCGCCGTTATCCTAAACTGCATACTCCCCAGATACGCTACTGTAAAATCACTTTGTGGGAATAATCCGTTCGGTTCATAAAAAGTCATATTTTCTCCACGCAGCTTAACAGTGTAGACAGCATATTGAATGTTTGACACCGTCACCGTAACGTCTTGCATGGTGTCCGTTATCGTGTAAATCCCTTCAGACGGATATATATTTACACCCGGACCCGTACTTACCAATATGTTTGATATATCATATCCCGGATCTGCCTTTATATGGAATTTGAACTTACTGCCCGCAGCAATGACATTCTTCTCATCAAGTTCAAACGTAGCCTCATAGGAAGTCTCATCTTCCACCGACATGAAAGATATTCCCTCCGTTTTCGGTAAGGTTATCGTTACGGTACGCAGCTCAACTCCACTAATACTAAGAGTTACATCCTGCGTTACCTCGCTGACAACAACCGAATGTTCGTCTTGATTTATGTTAACCCTCGCTCCACCTATTGGCTCTGTGGTTATGGAAATCCCACTCTGGCTGAATTTATAGTTATCCGCCGGAGATATATAAAATTTAAATTCTCCATCATCATGATTTATCTGACCGGTTCTTATCGTCTCGGCTGCATTAGGCTGCGTGCGAAATACCATGTTTTCTCCGTTTAACGTGATTGTATGCTGCACACGTCCTATGTTAGATACCTTAACCGTCATGTCAGCTGTAACGTTCTGCAAAATATACCCCGAACTTATCTTTTCTACATCTATTTCCGTTGTATATCCCGAAACCTGGAAAGTAGCCTTAACATCCATCTGTGAAACATCATAGCCCTCTTCTGCCTCCACCGAAAAGATGAAATTATCTCCGTGACTTACCTTAGCCAGCTCTTCTCTGTTTTTCTCAGTCAGTTCAACATCAACCTTCTCTCCGTACTTGTCCTTTACCTGAACCTTGAACTTTATCCCTTCTTGACCAATCGGTAAATCTACCAGGTATTCGTTTATTTTTATACCGGTTGCGTAAATGACAGAGTCCCTAGATATATTGTCCAAAGTGTAATTTGCCGCAGCATCCTTTTTCAGACGGATCGCCCCAACCGATTCTATTGTAGGGTCGAAATCCGGCGCAGACCAATCTGACCCCGCAGGTACCGCATAAACCAGCATATTGTCTTCACTTTTACTGTACTCTGAATCAACGGCAATCTTGAAACTGTAGGACTCCATGTACTTTTTCTTCACAGAAGATATCGATGAACCAAATCCATCGGTAAACCTTACTCCGCTTATCGTGTTTGGAAACAAAAGTGTATATTCCATCTCAGTTAAGTCAGAAACGGTTATATCTATGTCTGAACTTATATCATTTAAAACATATTTTCCATTTGTAAGTCTCAGTGATTCTCCATTAGCTTTGACTGAGTCTCCTGATAGTGTGTATCCTTCAGTTATTTCGGATATGAACATAAATGTCGACCCGTGAGGTACACTTGGCTGCTCTCCAATAAGGGGACTGCGAATTACCTCATCTTGACCCCACTCATTTTTTACGACTCTGTAAAATGATAGGTTTTTCTCCAGATATGTGGGGAACGTTATCCTATATTTATTGAGCTCTAATCCCCTGATTATTACTTTTACATCGCTGTCGACCAGAGGAAGAGTATATTTATTATTTGCCTCGGGAATTTGTATGCCGGTTTTGTCCGTATCATTATTAAGATAAACAAACGAGACTAATAATGTGGATTTATTATATTTATAGTCAGGGCTTAGCGTAAATGATAATTGCTCGGTGTTCGTCGTTCCAACCGATGCATAATTTTTATCACCGTCCTTTTTCACGTTTATAAGATTATGCATCTGAGCCTGATAAATTTTTATCTTATCATTATCAGGGAACACCTGCACCGTCGAACCATCCTCTTTAGTTTCCTCAAGCACAAACTGTACGTCTATCTCCAAATCAGACAGCAATATATCCAAATTCATGCTTGCAGTCACTTTTTCTATTGTCTCAATTACTTCCTTTTCTTTTGCTGCCGCACTGTAAAGAACGATAGAGTCACTTCCAGATACATCTGTAGCCATTACCTCTTTAATAAATTTATTGTTCCCGGTTGAAGTTATCTTAAGTGCAAGCGTTTGTCCATGCACTAGAGTGATTTTACCGCCGTTTTCCGCCGTCTGCCATAGGGGAGAATCCGCTGCAGGAGTACCCCTATTTATTACATACTGCACAATTGCATCTACTTTAGGTACCGCTATATCATATTTATTCGGTGTAATACCTGATATCTCTATAAAAGTATCGGAATTTACTGTTGTAGTACATGTTTTTTCTGTCACAGTTAGTTCTTTGGAATTCTCTATAAACTTAACAGTAGATAAATTATACTTAATCCCCTCATCGGTTGCCCCATTGGTAAATTCATATCTGAATTTAAGTTTTTCTCCATATGGAACACTTTTAATTATATACGCCGATTCATAAGGCGAATATGGAATTTCCACCTCGTTACCTTCAGATATCACTTTGAAAATATTTAGTACATTATCAATTCCAGTCGTGGATTTATCTATAAAATCATTGTCGCCCGAAATCAAGCTTATGTCATATACATCTTCCTTCACTCCGGATATAACCAAAATTGTATCTTCTGTGGGATAGTATATATCTGTTTCATACACGTCATCGGGCACAATAAATTTCTTAGAATCATCCACGGTGTTTCTTATATTGAGAATTTGTAAAATAGTTCCCCCTTCTCTAACATCAGCTCCGCTTTCGACGCCCTTTGCGCTGTATGCTTTAACCTTTATATTTTCTTGCAACGTCCCATATAAATTGCTATATCCTTCAACATCACTTTTAAAGGAGAACTTTAATTTAATTGGTTGGCCATAATTTACACTAACAGCCATATTGGTTCCGTTTTCATTTTTATCATATGATTCCCCCCCGTTTGTAGAGTAACTCAGGGACTTTAATACATCGCTGGATTCAGGCATTATTACATTTAACTGGGGCATATTTTTAAGGTCTATGGTCACCGAAGCAGATTCGCTGATTGAAGTAACTTGTGCAGTTGTATAATCGTTGGCAGATTTTATAAAGTCAATGTGTGCACCACTTGTCACATTGTAACTTGCATCCTGTGCTCCTCCATACATAAAACGGATATAAAACTCATATTTATCTTTTAAATTTTTATTAAGTGTAATTTTATTGTCCTTAATGGGATTACTGTATTCGCCGCTTTTACTATCCCTGTCTTTATAATAATAAACATCCTTAACGACCGGTAAATTCAGAGTAACCCAATCAGATGTTATATCTCCATCATTAAACACTTTGGATATATCCATCAAAAGATAGGTTTTGCCCTCTTTTCCCCCCGTAATGCTTGTTATTTCCGTCAGGCTAACATAGTCCTTATTTGATTCGGCGTAAAAACCCACTATCTTGTCGTCCTTCTTCTCCAGCTTTATGGAATTATCTACTTCTATTATGAATTGCAATTGTTTGGAGGCAATCACAGACCTCCTTGACCCATTGTTAATCTGACTGCCAAGTGCACCGTTATTATATTCGTAAAAATTTATGTTGTATATATCAGGAAATGAGATTATCTTGCCTAGAGAAATTTCTGAATCCTCACTGAATGTTACATCTACGTCGTAGTTATAGTACTGTGCATCCCCCTCTGATAACAAGGTTGTTGTCACCGCATTTCCTCCCGCAGAAAATTCTACATTTCCTGCCTCATCCGTGCTAATCCCGCTGTCTGCCTTTTTATATTTTGCATTAAACTTTTTTGTGTGACCCGGAACCGCCTCAACTACATCCCCGGGATTATAGGCTTTCTCCTTTTCCTTGCCGTCCTTGTCCTTGTAATAGCCGTAAAATGAGACTCCATCTATGTTGGGGATTGTGATTTTAACACTTTCAGCCGAAACCGTAATATCTTCACTGATATGTGAGATGCTTACAGTGCTGCCTGACACTTTAACATCTTCGCTCTTTTTACCGTTTATCAAAAATTTTGTCCCCGCAACAGCGTCAGCATCCACGTCAATACCAAAAGTATAATCTTTATCGTAGTTCCTGTATATTGCATAAGTATTCGCATTCCTGTTATTGTACCGTACTCCTTCCGGCAGCTCTCCAAAAGTAATTGTATAGCCGCCCTTAACATGAAAATCTACATCACCACTGGTATTTACATGAAGCGTCAAAGAATAATTTACAATCCCGTCGATTTCAGAGTACTTTTCAACAGTCGCCTCATCGTCCCCTGTATAAAATGTTACGTTTGCGGCAGGATCTTGCGTATCCGTTACAACTGAAAACTCCCCTATTGCATCTCTTGGTATCTGTGCAACAACCTTATATGTAGTTCCTGTTGCAAATGGCACTGGCCCCTTCATGTCCTCCGTAGTTATCGGCATAAGAGTTGATGGATCCGACTCATATACCTTTAGATTTTCAACATTACCTGACGGAAAGTTCACCGTGCTGACACCAGAAAACTCAACCGTAGCTGACTGCAACGTCCTAATACTTATTTCAAATGCGTGAACATCCTTGGTGTTAAGACGGGTAACCTCTACGTTATTGTCTCCCGCTGTAACCTTGATTTTGCAATCATTGTCGATCTTTATTTTGTCACTATCTAGCTTAACATAAAATTTAGTTGTACCTTTTACTGCCATACCCTTAGTAAAAACCGGATCATCATTCTTAAATTTATGTTCCTCTGTAAGAGAGTCGTCCGAATAGTAACCCGAAATGTACTCAGATTTATCAATTTTTAGAACTTTGTAACTCTCAAGCGTGATGTCGGCACTCTCTTTAACATTTTCTATTTCTATAATTGCAGTATCACCTGAGACGGTCGTATTTACAACACCATTATTTTGTGCCGTAAACTCCAGGTCTCCTTTCCCGCTAAGGGGATCTGAAATTTTCGCCTTAAACGTAGCCGGAGAGCCCAAGCCCGCCGTATGATAGCCATTTGCTGCTATCTTATTTCCTTCATTATTTGGATCTTCACCTACATAATATGAAATTCCTTGTTCTTCCGGAAACCTGAAACTTACAAAGCTATCTGAGCCTGCCTCAGCACTGAACTGCAAATTATCTATAGTTATTTGATAGTCTCTGCCGCCTTTTTCCCCTGTCTGTTCTTGACTTACAGTATTCCTCCCAACATTAAAGATTGCTCCGTTTGCAGGTAGAGTTACATTGTCAGCTATCTTAACGTTAAATACAAAACTCGAATTAAAACTAAACATCCGTGAAGTACCATTGAGATTTTTTCCGCTGGCATCCTCATAAGCTATTCCCTGCATATTTGGAAACTTAATCTCTATCAGATTATCAATATTGACTTTTGCATCAGATTGTACTTCATCTATAATAAAATGATATTTAATAATCTTATGTTCCACATCTTCAATATAAGGATGCTCTTTGTCTCCTCCGATGTAAGGATTGTCAAAAAATTTACATTCGTTATTCCCTGCGGACACCTGAAACGTTGTTTTGTCAATCATATTTATTTTATTTTCGTCTACTTCCGCCCAAAAATCAAAGCTCTTGCCCGCCTTAACACTGCATATCTGCCCATTAAGACTATGGTTAGGATCATTATCCGAAGGTCTGAATGTTATTCCATCAGGATTAGAAAAATCTAAATACATGTTTCCTCTATCTTTTAAACTCAAATTCAAAGCATTATTACCCGTGTCATCTCCGGTCGGCGTGATGGATATATACCAGGAGCCCTCCCTGAACTCTGGTTGGGTTGCACTTAAGTTCCCCGTCACAGAAAATTTAACTTTTTCACTGTCATTTTCCCCCGAATAATACATATCATTGTCAATTTTAACTTCTAAATTAGTCGTAGAACCCTTTGGAATATCAATCTTATTGCTTGTAAATGAGGTGTCTATTAAACTACCTCCCACATAAAACTCAACACCTTCAATCCTGGGCAAAACCAGCCCTACACTATTTTCATCCGCAGCACTGCTCAGTTTCGAAAATGCAGTCGTACACATAGTTACAATAAGCACCATCAAAATATATAATTTTCTTGTTCTAAAAGTCTTATCTATTCTTTTATTAACATCCATTTGTGCAGTACCCCCTAAAAATAAGAAATTCGACAGCTTTATTATCGATTATAACAATCAGTGCCGAATTTTTCAAGAGATTTTATATTTATCTGGTTTATTTGTATATTTTATTATCCTAAATTACCATATAACGTATAAATTATACTTATATTCTCATTTTTAATACTATATTTTATAAACAATACTTCTATATCTCTAACTAGTTTTCCGGCTCCAGCAAGCCATATGTGCCGTCTTTCCTCCTGTAAACCACGTTTATTTCATTAGTGTCCTGGTCTCTGAACATGAAAAACTGATGCCCTACTAAATTCATTTGAAGAATCGCTTCCTGTGCACTCATAGGCTTGACTATAAAAGCTTTTCTCTTAATTATTTCATATGAATCTGTCTCGGCTTCCTCTTCGGGCTCAGCAAAAGTACCGGGTTGACTGCCCCTAAACAACCTTTCAAGCTTTGTTTTGTTTTTCTCTATCTTTCTTGCAAGAAGATCCAGTGCGGTATCTAGAGATTTATTCATGCTCTCACTCACGCTTTCAGTACGATACACCCTCCCGTTATGCCTAACCGTTATCTCGACACATTGAGAATTTTTCTCTACAGTCACTTTAACATTGGCTGTTGCTTCTTCACCAAATATTCGGTCGAACCTCGATAGCTTCTTCTCCACTAACTGTTTAAAATCATCACTGACTCTTGCTTTTAAATCTGTTATTATAACATTCATGATATTCCCTCCATAAAATACTATATATTGTATAATAACACAAAATTTTGGGAAATAACATTAAATAAAAAATATTTAATGATGTAAATATCAGCACAAAAGCCCTATATCCTTAATATAATTTAAAAATCCAAGCTATAATTCCGTAAACTACCGACGACGTTATGCCAAAAACCAGAACCGGTCCTGCTATGGTAAACATCTTTGCTCCCAACCCCAAAATCTGACCTTCACTTTTGAACTCTATAGCTGGAGAAACTATCGAATTTGCAAATCCTGTTATTGGAACAAGCGTCCCCGCACCTGCATGTTTCGCTATTTTATCGTACACTTGCAGAACCGTAAGTAAAATCCCCAGAAATATCAGAGTAACGGATAAAAGCGATTTTGAATCCTTTTGACTTATGCCTATCGACATATAAAAATTCTGTATTCCCTGACCTATAGTGCAAATTATCCCCCCCGATAAAAATGCTAATCCCATGTTCTTCCATATTGGGCTGTTCGGTGCAGCCTTATCAGACATTTTTGAATATTCTTCTTTACTTACTTCCATTTAAAATCACTTCCCTTATTTTAAATTATCCCCAATTTTGACATTTATATACCTTTCTATTGACTTTATACTCTTATGAGGGTTAAATAATATATAATGATTATATTTTTTAGGGGCTTTGCTAATGAACCATAAATATAAAATAAAAAAAATACTGTTACCGTTATTCTTCGTTCTGACGGCAGTATTTCTGTCTGCACTCTGGATAAAAAATGTGTTTAATCGGAATAATGCCGAACTTTCTGTAATTATACCTGTATATAATGTCTCACAATACCTGCCAAGATGTCTGGACAGCCTTACAAACCAAACTTTTAACGATATTGAAATAATATGCGTAAATGATGGTTCAAAGGATGACTCCCTCGAAATATTAAATAGCTACTCCCAAAAAGATAGCAGAATAATTGTTATTGATAAGGAAAATGCAGGTGTATCTTCTGCGAGAAATACCGGGATAAGAGCCTCGCACGGTAAATATCTGACATTCGTCGACCCCGATGACTATATCGATACCTGTACCTACGAAAAATGTATGGACAAGCTCAATAAAACAAATGCAGATGTTTTAGTTTTTGACTATATAATCGAGCCGGGGGATAAACAACCAATAAAACTCTCAGATAAAGAATATTCAGACCCATTTGAAGCAATCGGCGACCCCGATATAAATACCGGATTCATCTGGAATAAAATTTTCAGACGTTCAACCGTGGTCGAAAATAATATATGGTTTAAAGAGGACCTTAGCTATGCGGAAGATAATCTATTTGTAAATATGGTGCTCACAAAATCAAAACTTACCACAACCTCCCCCGCAGTATTCTACCACTATCAGTACCACAGTGATTCATCCGGAAATTCAGTGCCAACGGAAAAACAGTTATCTAACGCAATTAAGCGATGTGGTTATATAATAGACTATTATGAAAGTGAGGGGTATACCCACAGAAATAAATGGCTCTTGGATTACTGCATATGTATAACATATGATTACATCAAGGAACTAACAGACCCGGAAAAACAAAAATACTACTCCCAAGAACTGCTCCACATATTAGACGGTAAACTCCTCTCCAAAATGGAGGAAATTCCGGAAAATGTACGTCCCAAAATAGATGAACTTAGAAATTTTGCATCTCTATAAACAATTCAAGGAGGGTAACATCATGAATACCAGAAATAAAGTTAAACTGGCTTGCATAATATTTATACCTTTGATTTTCATATTCCCGGCATTTTTTGCAGAAAAAGAACCCGAACTTTCTGTAATAGTCCCTGTATATAATTCTGAACAGTACATATCTGCATGCCTGGACTCCTTAACAAATCAAACCTACAAAAACATAGAAATAATTTGCGTTAATGACGGGTCAAAGGATAATTCGCTTGAAAAACTCAGGCAATACAAACAAATCGATCCTCGCATTATAGTCATTGACAAGAAAAACGGCGGTGTTTCCTCGGCAAGAAACTTAGGAATGCTCGCATCCCATGGAAAATATATTACTTTTATAGACTCTGACGATTATCTGGACTTAGATCTATACGAAAAATGTATGGATAAAATTAAATCCTTAGATGCAGATGTACTTGCATTTGGTCTCATGTTTGAGCCCGCTCATACCTATGGTACCGTGGTTTCCGACAAAACATATACTGACCCGTTTTATGTGCTGGAACATGACTGCGTGAACTGCAGTGTATGTAATAGGATATTCAGACGCTCTATAATATCAGATAATAATATATTATTTAAAGAGGACGTCAAATATGGGGAGGATAACCTCTTTTTGATGATGGTTCTTCCTCACGCAAAAGTGCTCACCAATCAGCCCGGCGTATATTATCATTACTTACAGCAGGGGGGGTCCATAGAACATACATTTGATGTCGAAAAAAGGCTTATATCGGCGATAAATAGGTGTAAATATAGTATCGAATATTACAGAAAAAATAACTATTCTGAAGAATATGGCTGGCTGCTTCAGAGATGCCTGGACATAACCTACTGGAGAATAAAAGAACTCGATGACAACTCAAAGAAAAGTAATTATTCTAAAAAAGTTCTGGATATCCTTGAAAATCAACTCTTGCATGAGTTAGAATTTATACCGGAGTATGAACAAAATCAACTAAATGAATTAAAATCTTATGCAAAACTATAACAGTACAAAGGAGAATCGCATATGTCGGGTCACTCAAAATGGAACAACATAAAAAGAAGAAAGGAAAAAACCGATGCTCAACGGGCAAAAATCTTTACCAAAATAGGAAGAGAATTAGCAGTTGCAGTTCGTGACGGCGGAGGCGCTGACCCCTCTGTAAACTCAAGACTTAAAGATTGTATCGTAAAGGCAAAAGCAAATAACGTCCCCAATGATAATATTGAGAGGATTATTAAAAAAGCTGCCGGTGACGGCGACACTAATAAATATGAGTCCATTACCTATGAAGGATACGGCCCCGGGGGTGTCGCATTTATCGTCGAAACTTTGACGGATAACCGTAACCGAACCGCAGGAAACCTTAGACATTATTTCGACAAACATGGCGGAAATTTAGGAACTTCCGGATGTGTTTCGTTTATGTTTTCTCAAAAAGGTATAATTGCAGTAGACTCCGAAAATATCGCAGAAGACGCCCTAATGGAAGACGCCCTGGAGGCAGGTGCATCAGACTTTAGCTCAGATGAAAACTGTTTTGTAATTACAACCGAAAAAGATGACTATTCAAAGGTCTATCAAGCACTTTCACAAAAGGGATATTCTTTTATGTCAGCCGAAATAGAGATGGTACCGGAAAATTATATTAATGTTACTGATGAGGAACAGCTCTCTAAATTACAGACCCTTGTGGATGTACTGGAAGATGATGACGATGTGCAAAATGTCTGGAATAACTGCGAAAATCTAGATTAAAAAGTCTAGTCAACGAAAATTTCATATAATTCGTCATAGAGCCTGTCTATAATTTCCCTGAAAACAGGACCGCAACTTTCTCCCCCTCCTTTTGCCCCCTCCGACAAGACAACTATAGAGTATTTTGGGTTCTCTACAGGGAAAAATCCACCATACCATGCTTGAATCACTTCATCTCCGTCGCAATTAATTATTCCGGTTTGTGCTGTGGACGTTTTTGCCGCAGCATTTATTTTTTCTGGCTTGCCAATTTTGCTAGTACCATATTCTATTGACTCTACCATGAATTTTTTTAATTTATCTGCTGTGTCGCCCGAAATTATCCTCTCAGAAGGTTTACTGCTTTTCTGAGTTATCCTCATACCGGCGTCGGCTAAGCCATACACGAGCTTGGGTACGCTGTATATCCCCCCTGAGGCTATTGCATTTATCATGCCTGATACTTGTATGGGAACTGCCATTAGTTTACCCTGTCCAAAAGAGAAATTCGCCAGAATTCCTAAATTCTCTAGGCTTTCCCCGGATGGTACAACCCCTTTTGCTCCGGATATTTCAGGGGCTAATTCTATTTCTTCGCCAAATCCGAATTTTTTTGCCATACATAATAACTTTTCCGCACCGATCCTCTTGGCAAGTTCTATAAAATATCCATTGCATGAATATGCTACTGCTTGGCTCATATTTTCCGTCCCGTGAGGCTTTCCCGCAAAACATCTGAATTTATTGCCGTTTGTCTCATTAAAACCTTTGCACTCGTACTCAAATCCCTCAGTAATCCCGCTTTCAAGTGCTGCAGCGGCGGTTACAAGTTTGAAAATCGAACCAAAACTATATTGTGCAAGTGCCCTGTTAATAAGCGGTGAATCTTTATCATTGAGATAATTCCCTACACTTTGAGGCATAAATCCGGGAAGACTTACTAGTGCTCTTATTTCACATTCCGGAACCTCAGTTATTATCACCGCCCCCTTGGCTATATATTTATTTGATACCTCTTCAGCCAAATTTTGGAGCCTTTGGTCTATATTAAGTACTACCCCTTTAGTCGTCAGGTAAGATTTATCATCCGCAAAACTGTCCCCACCTGAAAGAAGCCTATTTGATGCATCGACACTATAACGTACACAAATTTCATTTTTGTCCCCACTTAAGTAATCATCATAAGCCTTCTCTATGCCGTAAACTCCCTTATTGTCCCCCGATAGATACCCTATTACATGTGCCGCAGGTACTATTCCATCATACCTTATGGGAATCTCAAATGTTTTTACCCCGGAACAGTTAATTTTCTTGTTTACTTCTATTGAGAACGGCTCGGATAATGATAGCTTTTTCCATAAATTCGAAACTTCAGACTCCTCCACTGAATTTGATAGTTCATTAAATATTTTAGTCCCAGGTACAACCGCTGCTATTAATTTTTGAGTCCTGTTGACTAAAGGAATTCTTCTGCAATCATAAATCGTACCCCTAACCTCCGCTATTTTTAACCTGTATGACCTCTGGTACGCCGCTGCATCGTGGAGTACCTCTTTTGTAGATATGTCATTAAGCAGCATAATGCATATGCAAAAACAAAGCATAAGCAGAGAAAAAAATATTGTGATTCTCTTAAACATAAAAACACCCCGCCCACCTGTATACAAGAAGTATTGCTCTTTTTCGGACGGTTCATGCAAAAAGTTTTTTTGATTTTGGTATTCAAAGTAAATAAATCTAAAGATGAAAAAACGACCGGGCTATTGCCCAAAGTCGCTTTTAACTGCTTGTCCTATAAAACTTCACTTTTATTTTATGAAATTAACTGATTATACCTTCCATATAACGGAATCCCCAAATTTTTTACTCTCAGGTTCACCATTAATGCAAGCCGACATGGAACCTACAAGCTTACCCATCCCTTCATTAACGAGCCTTTCATATGAGCCTGCGGCAATATCTCCAAAAAAATTATCCGGTAACTCCTCTTTTGCCGACGACTTTCGCACCATTTCTATAAATAAATCTACCTCTTCTTCACTCAAAATCACACCTCTGTTGCTAAAGAGGGCCTGCATGTCCTTCAAACTCTTTTGTGAGACTAAGTTCTCTACGAATTCCTTATCCATGGCCAACGCAGCAAGTGCTTCCTTCTGGTCACTGACCACCATTTCATCTTTCATGTCAGATAAAATCATATCATCCTTAATGTCACTATGTACATTATTTGTTTTCCGGCTCATAATTGTACCTCCTTACTTACAAAAGCACACATTTCACTCCAATCTACCCCTGAACATAATCTATATTCTATTTAACTAAACTTCCCAAATGCTCCGATTTTTAAGATACTTCTCCTTTACCCAAAAAAGTGAGCACGCAACTTTGAACATCCCTGTTGATATAACTGAGGCTGTATAATAGCTCTTATTTAAGAAAAAATCCGACGGATATTTGCTCTTACTATTGTAGAAAAAATTATAAAGACTCTGGTCAAAATACCCGTTAGCCTCTTCACTTCTACCTATACTTTCACTATTACCGGCCTGCTCAATAACCTTTAAGTCATCCGGCGCAATTTTGTCGATATTTTCCTCCAAATCATACACGATATTTCTCAGTATATCTATATCTTCAAGAGAAATGTCTATCCCTTTCTTATAAAATGCTCGTTGCACCTTGTCACGTGACCTGAATGTCAACAGACGTTTCAAAAAATCCTCATCCATAGATAAAGTAGACATATTTCTTATATAAATCACCTCCCAGTATGAGAAATATACACCTTGCACGTCCTAATATTACAATATAAAATACAATATGTCAAGGAAATTATATTTATTTTTATTCTCTTTATACAAGACCAGCCTTTTTTAGATTTTCTAAATGAACATCGTTGGTCTTCGCATAGTATGCCTCACCGGAACTGCTATGACAAAAATAGTAAAATTCCGTGTCATCCGGTCTGAGTGCTGCGTAAATCGCCTGCATTCCCGGATTGCATATCGGTCCCGGTGGAAGTGCCGTAATCTCATAGGTATCATATCGACTGTGAAAATCTTTGACAATATCTTCAGGGACATCCCCCTTTGTTTTGTACGGATACCAAACAGTTGAATCTATACCCAGCCTTGATAATCCATATTCTCCAAATTTATTCTTCCCATCCGATGAAACAGTATCAAGGCGGTTCCGTATTACGGAAGATATCCTATACATATCTGTTTTATCTGCCGCCTCTGCCTGAATCATAGCAGAAATATTAATAACTTCGTCAAGCGTCTTTCCTGATTCATCACACAAATGTTTTATACTTGTCTTTTTATCGTACCCCTCATGACTGTTCACCTTTATTATTTTCTTTTGGAAATTGCTCAGAAATCTCCTAATAACACTGCTTGGATTCTCATCTTTATAAAACTCATATGTGTCAGGGAACAAATACCCCTCAAGTTTATAATACCTTTGCTCCTTGTTTTTTATTTCCTCCAAAAAGTCATATTTATCGTCAAATTCATCGGATTTACACTTCTCTAGAAATTCATCCTTATCGCAAACTCCATTTTCACTCAAAAGCTTTGCACATTCCTGCAAACTCATCCCCTCACGAAAAGCTAACTCGATTACGTCTTGATTAACTGTCCTACTCTTTATTTTATTTAAAATTATCTGATAGTCCATATTGGGCTTGAGTTCATAACTTCCCTCTAAAAACCCTTTGGAATTCTTAGTTGCAAATGCATATATCTTAAAGAAAATGTCTTGCCTTATTATGCCGTTGTTTTTCAGTATACTTGCCACCGTATCGAGACTCGCATCCTTCGGAATATCTACAATAACTGCGTTATCACTTTCCCCTATCCCTAACATGTCATTCATAGCTATTAAGGCGTATCCAGCCAAAAGTACCGAAATAAAAGATAAAAACACAATCCAAATTATCCTGAAAAGATACTTGCTTTTCTTGGGCTTGAATATTACTTTCTCAGTGTCCGGTTTCAGATTCTTGGACTTATTAATTTTGGTATCACCCGTATCCCTTCCGTCGCCTTTTTTGCTGTACCCCAAACTGCTCCTGCTATTCATACTATTTGATTTTTCTGAACCCATTATACCTTCGGGAAAGTTTTTCTCCGGCAAGTTTTCTCTATTATTATGGAAATCACCCTCCGCACCGATTGAGACAGATTTTCCACCCTCACGTGTAGTATTTTCGCTTTCATCACTGGACAAAAGAAACGTTTGTCCCGAATCTATATCTTTATATGATTTTTTTTGTTTGTTTTTATCTCCTTCATTAACTTTTAAAAGCTCTTTTTCTTTTTCTAACTTCCTCTTTTTTCGCCCGAATCTCTTGCTAAACCCGTGAAATCTCCTTTTCCCATTTGACATCTATTTTCTCCCCAAATCAGTGTAATTTATCGATAAAAGTTTTCTTCGCCATTAATATTGCTTGTTCTGCAAATCCGCAAACCTCTTAATATACTTATCAGTCACCAAAATGTCGACAGATTTATCATATTTCTCCGTCGGAAGTCTGGACATTACACAATTACTATAGCATATCCCAACTGTAAAGCCCTTGAACCAAGATAAAAATCTATCATAATACCCTTTGCCAAATCCTAGTCTATACCCTTTTTCATCAAAGGCAAGCCCCGGTACAATGCACAAACTTTCACTAAAATCTTTTATCATGTCAGATTTACTTTCTATAGGTTCATATATCCCAAAATACCCCTTTTCTAAGTCATCTTCCGAATCTATATAATAAAAGTTCATCCTTACGTGACCCACATCACACCTGGGCACAGCCACACGTTTATTCTTACCCCACGCATCCTCTATTATTTTATGAGTCGATACCTCAAGGCCCTTACTTACATAAGCTAAAATAGTCCTGCTCCTTTGATATTCGTCCAGTGAGAGTAATTTTGTGAAAATTTGCTCATCCATCATATCCTTTTCATCGGGAGACGTATTTTTTCGTATTTCCTTGCACCTCTCCCTTAAAATACTTTTGCGTTTCCCCAGACTACCTACATACATTGCATAGACGCCCTCAGCTTTGATGCAGCCTCACTTCCCTTTAGTATCTCTGCTATTTTAAATCCAAATTCCAAAGAAGTCCCCGGTCCCTTTGAAGTAACAATATTACCGTCAACACATACCGGTTTATCCAACATCTTTGCACCCTTTAATTCCTTCTCAAGATCAGGTGCAGGATAACAACACGCATTTTTTCCCTCCAACAAACCCAGCCTGCCTAAAATTATCGGTGCCGCACATATCGCCGTAACTAATTTATTGCTTTTTGCACAGTGATTCACTATTTCTCTGAGTCTTTCACTCTTGAATAAATTTTCAGCCCCAGGCATTCCTCCGGGTAATATAACTGCATCTAAATCTTGTTCAGCCTCTGAAATTTCTGTATCGCATGTGATCTCTATACCGTTTACACCTTTTATTTTTTTAGAACCAATTCCACATAATTTAACGTCAAGACCCGCCCTTCTAAGTATGTCCGTCGGTGCAAGTGCCTCTATTTCCTCAAATCCGTCTGCTAAAAAAACATATATCATAAATATTATCTCCTCTCTATTCCAAAACAAAACCCATGCAAGGATTAATTTTGGCAGTATTAATAACAAAATCAATAAGCTCTTCTCTTTCCTTGTCGTATACAGGGCAAATCATGCACTTGTCAACTATCCTCCCTCTATCTCCAAAAAACTTGTTCCTTACAGGAAGCCTTATAATATACCCATCCCTATCTCTGTATGTATTGTACAATTCTGCTAATAGGGTTTCAATATTATCCCCCAAATACGCAAGTTCATACGTATCAACCCGGTTCCCCGTGAAACACGACGAAATAACATACCCGTTTTCATTGAAAATATTTCTGCCTCCAATATCCTCATTCATATCAAAAGCGTATTTTACAGAGTCTCTATCCCAAATCACCTCCCCATCAGCACTGAAAAATTCAGACCTTATATCCATAACCCGTGAATAATCTATATCAGGGCTCATTTTATTACCAGATCGAAACTTTCTCATTTCCTCTGCAGTCAAAATAACTTCTCTATACTTATGAAACTTATAATACCCGATTTTTCCGTAAAATCCAAACAGCTCTTCTGTGGCAGGAGAGAGAACCGAAAATTTTTGCCCTCTGGACTGTGCCACTTTATGCGACATTTTAATAAGCTGCGTCATACATCCTCTGCCCCTATACCCTGGCAAGGTAGACGCTGCATAGATATAGTGGGCAGGTATTACAGTGCCCTTATTTCTCAGCCCAATCGGCAGCATGTGAAGCTGAGATACAGGTTTTCCATCCTCAAGGCAAACTAAACAGTTATTAAGATCTACCTTTTTATCAAAGAAAAACCTTACACTGCCATCTGTCTCACCAAAATTTGTTTTTGTCATCTCAATGAGTTCCTCTACCATGGAAGAGTCAGCTATGTCAAATCTCCTCACCCCTCTATCCCTCCCCCTCCATAACAGCCGTATATTTCTTAACCATCATCGCCGGCTTATATGACATCTTAGCCTTCCTAAGACCAACAATTCCCAAGTCTTCTTCCCGGTTTATATACTTGTATCCGCTCAGCCTCTTACAAAATTCATTGTTTATAACGGTATATGCTCCTTCGATGTCATCAAAGGCCTTCTCAAAATGTACAACATAAACGTCCTCATTTATCCTCTCACCAATAGTAAACGCAACCGGCTTAGAATCAACTTTTAAAAGTCCGCCATCGAGCCCTAAGTCCTTATAGTTTCTGTATGCCCTTTCGAGAGCATCATATTCATCCAAATCACTGTCTTTGTTGACCTCAAACCACTTATCCGAAACTTCCCTGCATTTATCCGTATTTTCATGGGTCACAGCTTCGTATTCCCACTCATACAGCTTGTTAAACTTAGATATATGATTTCTCTTGCTATGAAATTTTCTCCCTTTAAGTTCTGCCAGTTCATCTTGACGATAAACATAATCCCACGTATCACGATTGCTCTCAAACTTAAACTTACCCGGCATTAGCCTTTCAAGCTCATTTACCCGATTTTCCGTCATACCAATAAATTTAAGCTTAGTTCCTATACTTTCAGCATAGCTTACTACATTATTTAGAGCCTTTCGAGTGTCACCTTGTCCATAAGGAAAACTAAAAGCAACGCCCTCTCTTGTATACTTTTTGAATATCGTGTTGTCAAGTATGCAAATTTCTACGTTATATGCCTTCTCCCAAATATATGACGTCCCAAAAGCATATTCTGAAGAGAACTCTTCGTTATTTTGCAATATCTCATCAAATGCTTTTTTATCCGCAATTATCGGTGCATGAAAATCTAATTTCAATGACAATATCCCCCTCTCTTATGAGAATTTTGCTTAAAAAAACATCTCATAACTTTCCATTATATATCAAACATATATAAAATTCAAGAGTTTTGGTAAATATCCCTCACACTTAAGAGTATTTCTTTCTGTATTTCTTCCACAGTTCTCAACTTATTGTCTTTTACGCAATCTACAATCTTCCATTTGCCGTTTTTCGCTCCATACTCAGCTGCATCAAAACACAAATTCAAAAACTCTACATTGGATTCATGCAAATCTTTACGTGAGGAATCTCCGGAATATCTCTTATCCATAAGTCTCTGCGAAACCTCAATCGGAACCTTCAAATAAAAAGTTATATCGGGCACAGGAAGCCCTAATTTATTATATTCGTAATCATACAGCCACGTTAAATACTCATTCCACTTGTCCTTTTTTAGTTTCGGCATCTGATACAAAGAATTAGAACAAACATATCTGTTTGCAATTATTAATTTTCCTTGACTGTAATCCTTTTCCCAGTCTTTCTTATAGCTTGAAAATCTATCCACGGCAAAAAAGGACGAAACTGCGTAAGGGTTTATTTCCTTGGGGTCATCCCCAAATTCACCACCCAGATACATACTCACAAGCGCAGACGATTTACTCTCATAATCGGGGAAAGATACATATTTTACCCTATCAGGATACAGCTCCTTCATATTATCATAAAGCAGCTTACTCTGCGTTTCCTTCCCACTGCCGTCGAGCCCTTCTATATCCACTATAATGCCCCTCATTGTAGACTTCCCTTCAGCTCTGCAAATTCTTTCTTTACCTGTGCAGCCTTGCGGCACGACATTTTACCTTCTCTGCACACATCTCTCACACAAGAAGGCCCCGCATTTTTGAATACATCGGGTGCGATTTGCGAAACAATTCTTAACATTTCTTTTGAAAGTTCTCTTATTTCCCACTGTGCACGATTGCAACATCTCTGAGAGAAAAAGTTTAATAGACTCCTTGCATTAAACGTGCAAATTATCTTCGTCTCGCACGCATTCGGCAAAACAAATCTCGCATCCTCTATGGCTCTCTTTTCAGCTAACCTCCCCGCCTGTACTTCGTCCATACCGTGGGATATATATTCATCTTTATAACTACTCTGTAAAATCGAAGTTATCTTATTGTAGCTTTCCTGTGCCTTATTCATAGCAGAAATAAACTCATTTTTCGCCTCTTCAGATTCCTCTACCTCCGGAGGCACAATATAATCAAATTGATTTTCTTTTACGTACCTTTGGCTTTGTACACTGTAAGATGCAATTCTATGCCTTGTAAGCTGTGCCAATAAAGCCCTCGATACACCTTCTATCCCAAACGTAAAACTTATATGCTCCAGCGGGCTTTCATGTCCCATGCCTGCCAGCATGTCCACAAAAGAAGATACTTTTTCATCTGTCAGCTTTTCCCTTGTCCGCTCTATCGAACAAGATGAATAACAAAGTCTAGCCGCCGATGCAATTAGTTTCTCCGGTTCTGGCGTATATGCCAGTAATTCCACTTTTAACAAAATTATTTTCCTCCTCATAACTTATAGAGCTAGATAAATTATATCAAAACCTCTAAAATCATTCAATTACATTGAAATTAAAAGCCTCGCTTTATTAATTGAGAGAATAATTTTGTCCTTGTATGCAAAAAATAAATATAATCCAGCCTTGAGGAGGAATAATTTGTGAAAAATAAATTTGTGGCTTTAGGATTTTTCGTCATTATGTGTGTAATTTTCGTATTCTGCGTCAACCAAAAATCAGATAAAAACAGCGGGAATGCTTCCGACATGCCCCCGATGGAAAATAAATCAAATCTACTCTACGTCGTGAAAGAATATAACGGAAATATCGCCGTCTTTGAAGAAAACAGCGACACACCCTTTAAAGTCACAGACGTCCGACTCAGCGATTTCCCCGATGAAGACAGAAAACTTTTAAACAAAGGAATTGAAGCCTCTTCCTCACAAGAACTAAGCTGTATCCTTGAGGATTACTGCAGTTAATTTATTATTTTCATTACATTTAAAATTTCTTGTTTGTTTTCTTCCTTATCAAGATAGGCACTTGAGTAAAGAGAAAAACCATTATATCCTTCTTTCCTTAAGTACTCAATCTGCTTCATGATAACATCATCTGAATCAAGCCAGGTACCTTTATCGTACTGTGAAGTTCCCGTTTTGTAAAGTCCAAGTCCCGCATAGAGCTTAACTTTGTCACATGAAACTAATTTTCTCCAGTCAGAGGCTGCTCTGTCAAACGGTAAAATTGGATTGACTGAATTTGTATATATTTCCGGGCACAGGTAATCTACATATCCCTCGTATTTTGCCCATGTATCAATGTCGGCTCCTCCACTGCGTGCATTATCAAAATTCCCCTGGGGACATATTCCAAATACCACATCGCTTTTTATGGATTTTATTTGTAGATAAATTTCTTTTATAAGCAGATTTATATTTTCTTTCCTTCTTTTAATGACACTTTCCTTGTCGTTTCTATCAGCTTTCTTGCACGGCTCGTCATAGCTTTTATCAACCCACAGGTTATTGGAAGGATAAAAATAATCATCGAAATTTATACCATCTATATCATAGCCCTCTACAACTTCTTTAACCCCATCAGAAATAATTTTTCTCACTTCATCGTACTCCGGGTCATAATATGTATATTCTTTGTCCTCCACGACATATTTGTTAAACTTATCAATATCCTCTCTCTTCCATTTAACACAAGGATTCAACTCCGACAAATCCTCCGGAAATTTTACGTTTTTAATCCTCATAGGGACAATCCATGCATGAAACTCAATGTTTCTTGAATGCGTCTCATCCACCATGAACTTCAAAGGGTCAAAACCCGGATTTTTTCCCTGCACTCCCGTCAATATATGCGACCAAGGAAATATCTTTGAAGGATAAAGTGCATCACTGAAGGGTCTTATTTGTACAAAAACAGCATTTAATTTAGTTTTTTCTACTCTGTCAAGAATGTTTCTGTAGTTTTGTTTGAAACTCTGCTCGCTAAACTCGCCTTTAACCTGTAAATCCATAAAAGGAATCCATACAGCCTTAAGTTCCTTATCGTTCACCCTCCATGGCTTATCTTGATTTTTACTCTCACATGTATTAAATACTTTTTCCTCATTTTCTGTACTGTTTTTTGCTTGTTCGATATCTTTTGTCAAACTCCCTCTGCTGGCGTTAAACACCGATGCTATAAAAATAGTCGCCGCAAGCACCCCAAAAGACACAGATATACTTAAAACCCTTCTGGCAAACCTCTTCATAGATTAATTTACAGCTCCCTTTCCCAGCGTCCAAAAACTTAAATTACAAATCCAACCTTTTTTTTGACCTCATTTAATACCTCTTCTGAAATTTCTAAAGCAGTTTTGTCAGCCTTTTTATATTTCTCCTCTAGGTACACTATATCTGACATGTATTTTTTAAACTCATCTTGTATTGGTCTTAGTTTTTCTATTACTGCCTGCGCAACAGAAGTTTTAAACGTTCCGTAACCCCTACCCTCAAATTCCTTTTCAACTTCATCTATCGTCTTATCCGTAACTGCTGAATATATATTAATTAAATTGTTAATCCCGGTCTTTTGTTCATGGTTAAATCTTACCTCAGAGTTTGAGTCCGTGACTGCTCTCTTAAATTTTTTCAGTATATCTTCGGGTCTGTCCAACAAAAAAACTGAGGCGTTCGCATTTTCGTCCGATTTAGACATCTTGGAATCCGGTTTTTGCAGCGACATCACCCTGGCCCCCGCCTTTGGTATAAAACTCTCAGGAAGTGTGAATGTCTGACCGTATATACTGTTAAACCTCTGCGCAATATCCCTCGTTAGCTCCACGTGCTGCCTCTGATCCTCCCCCACCGGAATTAAATCGGCATTGTAAAGCAAAATATCTGCCGCCATTAACGACGGATACGTAAAAAGTCCTACATTTATATTTCCTGAGTACTTCCTCGATTTGTCCTTAAATTGCGTCATCCTGCTAAGCTCCCCGAACTGAGTATAGCAATTAAGTATCCAGGCTAGCTCGGAGTGCGTATGAACATGGCTTTGTATAAAAAACGTACTTTTATCAGGATCAACTCCGCACGCCAAAAATAAAGCGTACAATTCTATTGTATTTTTATGAAATTCCTCCGGGTTTTGCCGGACTGTTATCGTGTGCAAATCTGCCAGTGCAAAAATACATTTGTATTTATCCTGAAAATCTATCCAGTTCTTGACAGCACCCAAATAATTCCCCAAAGTTAACGCCCCACTCGGCTGAACCGCACTAAATATTACCTTTTTTCCCTTATCCATTTTTATCCGTCCCCTCTTTTTGATAAGTCACTTCTAAATTTCCTTTTCCTTAGTACTATTTTCTTTAATAGAAAAAAATTTTTTATAAATTTGAAAAAATATTCACACAAAATTTTTTATATTTGCCTGTTTACAAGAGTCGTTCCGGGATAATACCATTGTAAAATTTGTTTGTAATCTGCTCCTTGTTTTGCCATGAACTGTGCTCCATACTGGCTCATTCCTACTCCATGACCATGACCTCTGACTTTAAAAATAAATTTTTCATTACCATACTCCACGTCAAAGTCAGCAGACCTGAGTGAAAACATAGTCCTCACCTCTCTGCCGTTCGTTCTGTGCCCACAAATGCTAACGCTCTTTACCATGCCGGCGTCTGTCCTTTCAATATCTCTTATCCACTGTGCGGGCTCTGCCTCAAAATTACAATCACTCCAGCTTTTCCCCAATATTTCTTTGAATTCTTCCAGGCTAAACTCTGCTGATGTTTCATATCCCTCAGCATGTTTGTCTCCCGGGCTGGAAACGTTTGTAAGATATTTTAAATCCCCACCAAATACGTCCTTGGATTTCTCCGTTGTGCCCGACGACATGGCATGATAAACTGCAAGTATAAGATTATCACCATCCTCCAGGACTTGCCCAAAAACTGTGTCGACTGCACTTTTTATTTTATTATACCTTTCTTCAAATTTATCCCCCCATTTCGATTTCATTCCCTGTACATCAGCATAATATTTCCATTTACCCGAATTAACGGTAAATTCTGCCTCTCCCTCACCATTCTTCTTTTGAAATTCCTGTTTTGCACGACTGAAATACGTATACGACGCCACAGCTTGAGCCTTTAACGCTTCAGTTTCAAAAGATGCCGGCATTTCTGTTGCAACCGTTCCACAAATAAACTCTTTTTCGGGAATTTTAACCGTCTTATTTACCGCTTCGTCAAAAACACAAAAATACCGCTCGTCCGAATTTTGATTATTCCGGTTTTTACCTGCATCTGATAAACCCGGAGCTCTGCCTTTGCTTATCACTATAGATAAAAGAGGAATAAAAACCATACAAACGAACATAATTAATAAAAAAAACATATTCCTTTTTATTTGAAACCGCATTATTCATCCTGTCCTCATATTATGAATATTATTAGTTGACTTTGTAGACGCATTTAATGTAATATTATAGTATATTCATATGTTTTACTTGCTCTCTTATGAATTATTTTCTATTTTGGAGGTTGTTAAAATGAAGTCAAAAATGCAATGGATTATATTTGTTTTTTCATTGTTAACCCTTGTTCCACTTAAACTCTATTCCTCTATTGCGGGAACGGGATTTGAAAAATCACCAATATTCTTCTCTTTTTCACTGGTAATTATGGCGGTGTTTTTTGTATTTTGCTTTTTGTCAAAAGACCGCATTACTTGTTTCCGCTCAGTTAGAAATCCGTACATAGGGATAATCAGCCTGGCGGTGAGTGCATCGTTTGTATGGAATGCTGCCGAATACATAATTGCCGGTGCCCTCTCCCACGACGGATTCCTCCAAACCCTTTTAATGTTCATATTTTCAGCTGCATCTGCTGTAACCTTCATATTCATCGCACTTAACTATTTCTCAGGGAAAAATATGTTTACTAAAGCCCAAATCTTGATTCTTTTCCCCACGCTGTGGTTTATAATTAAAATGGTTTCGTACCTCAATATAACAAACGACGTACCCGACCAATATGATGTAACCCTCAGCGCATTTATGCTGCTGTTTCTCTTTAATCATTCCCAGCTTTTCGTCACGTCAACCGATATAAATGTTACAAAAAGACTGTTTATGTTTGGACTGCCATCTGTTTCCTGTTCGCTGATGTTCTGTGTTCCGGAAATCATACATCTGATCAAAAATATACAAAACAGTTCCAATCAGATTGACATAGTTAGCGGGCAGCTTCAAATCTCTACAGTCATAACTCAATTAATCCTAGGTATATACACATGTTTCGTACTGATAGATATACAAAAACAAATAGATTTGAGCAAAAAAACTGTTTCTGAGCAAGATTAAATATAAAAATACAGCATTGAAAATGAATTTGATGCTGTATTTTGTTCCCTTTTACGGTAAAATATGTATACACAAGATTATTTTATACTATAATAAGTACTATAAATTATATTTTTACTTAAATGAAAGTTTCTTAGGAGGAATTCTTTATGTCAATTAAGATAGGTATTAATGGATTTGGAAGAATAGGGAGGCTCGTATTCAGAGCCGCAATGAAAAACCCTCAGAAATTTGAAATAGTTGCAATAAACGATCCCTTTGTCGATCCGGACTACATGGTATATATGGCCAAATATGATTCTGTCCATGGTAGATTTGATGGTTCACTTGAAGCCAAGGTGGGACAACTGATTGCAAATGGCAAAAGTATAAATATCTTTTCTGAAAAAGAGCCTGTCAAAATTCCATGGGGATCTGTGGGGGCAGAGTATATCGTGGAATCAACCGGAGTTTTTTGCAAAAGAGAAACAGCTTTTGACCATATAAGAGCCGGGGCAAAAAAAGTTGTTATATCTGCTCCTGCTAAAGATGATCAAACTCCTACATTCGTATGCGGGGTAAATCTGGATGAATATACCGGTGATATGAAGGTAGTCTCAAATGCATCGTGTACAACAAACTGCTTAGCCCCTCTTGCCAAGGTAATAAACGATAATTTCGGCATAGTAGAGGGGTTGATGACCACTGTCCACTCAATGACAAATACCCAGAAAACCGTCGATGCCCCCTCTAACAAGGACTGGAGAGGCGGACGTGCAGCCTCCGCAAATATCATCCCTTCATCAACAGGAGCTGCCAAGGCTTGTGCTTTAGTTATCCCTGAACTTAAGGGCAAACTTACAGGTATGTCATTTAGAGTTCCAACTTTAGATGTCTCTGTTGTGGATTTAACTTGTCGGCTCGAAAAGTCTACAAATTATAATGAAATTTGTGCTGCCGTAAAAACTGCGTCTGAAAATGAAATGAAAGGTATATTGGGGTATACTGATGAGGCGGTTGTCTCTTCGGACTTTTATTCAGACCCAAGAACTTCTATTTTTGATTCCAAAGCAGGAATTATGTTAAATGAGCATTTTGTCAAATTGATTGCTTGGTATGATAATGAGTGGGGATACAGCAATAAAGTTCTAGATTTATTAAGTCATATGTATAACGTAGATAGTAAGTAGTCGGTCGGCTGCACTACTTTTCTGCCATGGATTTCCGATAACAATATTTATTAAAATATCCGGACAACCTTTTTAGGTCTATCCGGATAGATTTTTTTATTGTTGTCAACTACTTTGCTTGCTGCTCCTGTGCGTCTGGTTCTTCTTGGTCTTTACCTTCCTCTTCTTGGTCTTTGCCTTCCTCTTCTTGGTCTTTACTATCTACTTGCTTCTGGTCTTCATCGCTTGTTTTTTCTTCCTCTTTATCCCTTAATTTTACCTCAAAAGTGATCTTATTATCTTTATCCTTCAATTCTATCTCGCTTTCAGGAGCTATCAACCCCTTGCACACATTGCTGACCACCTCATTGCATACTTTTGATACGCACCTTTTGATACCAACGGCTCCTTGTCTCTCTGCAAGACCATTTAAGGCTAAATTATTGATTACGTCCTCTCCAAACATCACCTTTACATTAAACTTATTCTTAATCATAACACACGCCTTTATAAGATCTACAAGCGCAATCTTCTTACCATCAATATCCGAAATTTTGTCGAGCACCACCACGTCCTTTATTTCATTCAAAACCGTACTACTTACTTTTTCAGCTAAATACTTCTTCACCTCAGCACTCGTCATTTCTTTATCTCCCGTGCTGACTGTCATTATAATTACGGTATTTTTAAAGTTTACCTTCAGCCCTCTGTCATTAACCATAAACCCTGCATGTAAAGCGTAGAAAATCTCGCCCAATACGTCAAGTTTGGCTTTATCCAAATCCTCAATTATAACTGTAGCATACGGCGAAGCTTCCACAACGGCAAGAAGTTCTTTCTTTATTTCTCTGAACTGTGTGGCATTAAAAATGATACTTTTATTGCCAACTTCATCGCTTACGGCCTTGCATAAGGTTGTTTTTCCTGTTCCTGTGGGGCCCGCAACCAAACATGTATACCTTACCTTATCAGCGTCATTTAATTCAAAACGTGCTCCCTTAAGACCTTCACAGATAGTGTCTATAGCGTTGTCATGACCCAATAATTTTGATTTTATTTTCCTAGGCATCAATGCGATGTTCAAAATCTCAGCCTTGCTGGGTACGGAAACAGGGATACCAAACTCACTGCTTATAACATCTCGTACATGTAAATCCGTAACCTCAACCTCTTCGTCTTTTGCTTGCGGATTATCTGCGGCCCCTCTTGAAGCCCTCTCACAAGCACTCTCCAATACCTTTACATCCCTATCAGGCTTCGGCATAGTAGGCAAATATCTGGAGGTCAATACCAGACTTGCGTACAGCGCCTGATCAGTAATCTTAACACTGTAGCGCTTTTCCAAACCCGGAACTCTTTCCTTTAATATTTTAAGTGAAACGTCTAAGCCCGGTTCCTCCAGCTTCACTTGAGTAAACAGCTTCGCGAGCGACTCATCTGCAGCTATATACGAGTTAAATTCCATCAGAGTCGTAGCCCCAACGAACTTAACTTCCCCTTCACCTAAGTACGCTTTGCACAAATTAGCAAAAGCTGCAAATTGGTGCACCTCATCGATAAATATAACTACATTTTTGTGCTTTTTAGCGTATTCAAACAAAGCTTTTAGCCTTACTAGCGCACCATTTGGGTCTTTGTTGTATCCTCTGCCCACAAGGAGCGACGGAAAATCTACGTTTATTATTACCCAATCCTTAACATCATCGGGTACCTCACCTTTGGCAATTCTACAAGCCAGTCCCTCAACAAGAGCCGTTTTACCTACTCCGGCTTCACCTACTATACAAGGATTACGACCCTGACGCAGCGCCGAAATAACTTCATCTATCTCACTGTCTCTACCGCTTACTTCATGGAGTTCTCCGTTTTTCGCAGCTTCAACTAAATTTCTGCCATAATATTTTACAACTCCCGACCACGCATCCATATTAAACAATCCACTCGAATCTAATGCCTGCATCATGGGCTGCTCAGCGATTGAAGTAAGATTATTGACCCAAAACTCAATAGCCGCCGCACGGATAGGACCTATATCCGAAGGCAAGAAAGCACCTATACTCATATATCAAATCCCCTTTCAGGCATCCATTTTACTCTTTACTTTTCTTCTCCATCATCTATGTTAATATTATACCATACACATGGCTACTTGTCAATAGTTTTCAATAAATATCATACCTTTTTATAATTTAAATTTAATGATTTATTTGTAGTAAAATAATTTAATGTTTGTAGCCGTTTTACCTCTTGACTGCAGTCTTTCATAATAGGTCTGGACAAAAATTCACATCACAATATCCGGACAATCATTTAATCATCCGGATAATTTCTATCAGTCAACTACCTTATTTGTTTTGCTCGGATTCAGCGCCCTCTTTAGCATCGCTTTCTTTAGCATTACTTTCTTCAGCATCGCTTTCTTTAGCATTACTT
>CASPLG010000006.1 GCA_949422855.1 uncultured Eubacteriales bacterium
AATACCAATTTTATAAAACTCATTTTGCATATTTAACTCTGTTATATCTACGCATTTGGCACTCCCCCTAAATAAAAATTGTTGATATATAATCACTCATACTATATAATTATATGTGCAAAAATTACAAGGAGATGATAATTTTGACCCCTTACGCTTTATCCATAGAACAAGTAATTGAAAATTTCTCTACCAATGCCCAAAATGGTCTTACCTCAGAGACAGCTAATAAGCTATTATCCGAAAACGGGAAAAATAAACTAAAAACACCAAAAAAGAAAAGTATTATCAGGCGCTTTTTCTCACAATTTAAAGACGTGATGATAATAATTTTGATAATTGCGGCGGCAATATCTCTCGTGACCTCCATCCATGAGGGAGAAGCAAACAGCTTTTTTGAACCCGGTCTTATACTGCTTATAGTAATAGCTAACGCCATAATGGGAACTATGCAGGAAAGCAAAGCCGAAAAAGCCTTAGAGAGTTTGAAAAATATGTCCGCAAGCCACGCCAAGGTCATACGGGATGGCAAGGAACAAATAATTGAAGCGGAAAATCTTGTTCCGGGGGATATTATCCACGTTGAAGCCGGAGATTTTGTCCCTGCTGATGCAAGACTTATATCTTCTTCCTTCCTAAAATGCGAGGAATCAGCATTGACCGGAGAATCTGTTCCTTCTGATAAAAATGCCGGTGATATCGTCGCAGAAAATGCCCCTATCGGTGAACGCACAAATATGATATACTCCGGCTGCAGTGTCAGCTGCGGGAGTGCAAAGGCTGTCGTAACTTCCACCGGCATGAACACACAAATCGGAAAAATTTCAGACCTCTTAAGCAGCGACTCGGATTCAACTACTCCACTGCAGCTAAAACTTGCTCAAATGGGAAAATATTTAGGACTCCTGGCGGTAGCAGCATGCGTTATCATATTTGCCGTCGGTTTGCTGGACAACATACCTATAACGGAAATATTCATGACGTCAATTTCTCTTGCGGTATCGGCAATTCCTGAGGGACTCCCTGCCATTGTAACTATAGTTCTTTCAATCGGCGTACAGAGACTCGCTAAAAAACATGTCATTATAAGAAGACTGCCCGCAGTGGAAACTTTAGGAAGTGCATCGGTAATATGCTCTGACAAAACGGGAACCCTTACACAAAATCGTATGACAGTTGTTAAAATATATTCGGATAAAGGCAAAAAATGCGAAGATGTATCTCAAGGCAATTCCAAAAATATACTCGATGTTTTACGTTTTTCTTTATTGTGCTCAAATGGCTCTGTCGATTTCTCCGAGGGCAAGGAAAAACATATCGGCGACCCAACCGAAACCGCTATAATCGTTGCCGCTCACAAAAATGGAATACAGCAGAATATTTTGAATGGTTCGTGCAAAAGATTGGCTGAGATTCCTTTCGACTCCGGCAGAAAGCTTATGAGTACCATAAATGAGATAAATGGTAAATATATAGTTATTGTAAAAGGTGCTTTTGATGTGTTATCCAAAAGGTGCACAAAGGGAAATATCGAAAATGCAAAGAACCAAAATGAAACCATGAGCCGCGACGCTCTTAGAGTAATAGGTGTGGCATTTAAGGAAATAGAAAGTATTCCTGCACAGCTAAATGCTGATGATTTAGAAAATAATCTTACATTTATGGGTCTTATCGGTATGATTGACCCTCCAAGAAAAGAAGCAAAAAAAGCCGTCATAACCTGCATGAAAGCCGGAATAAAACCTGTAATGATTACGGGAGACCATATAATAACTGCCTCTGCCATAGCTAAGGAGTTAGGCATACTTTCCGATAGCGATAATGCTATTACCGGTCATGAATTATCAAAAATGTCCGATGAGGAATTGGCTGAAAAAGTTCAGCATATATCCGTTTATGCACGGGTTTCACCTGAGGATAAAATCAGAATAGTAAATGCATGGAAATCCTGCGGGAAAGTAGTCGCTATGACCGGCGACGGAGTTAATGATGCCCCCGCACTTAAAGCTGCTGATATCGGATGCGCAATGGGAATTACCGGTACAGACGTTGCTAAAGGTGCTGCCGATATGGTTCTTACCGATGATAATTTTTCTACGATTGTCCATGCAGTGAAGCAAGGCAGAGGTATTTACGATAATATCAAAAAAGTAGTAAATTTCCTCTTAGGCACCAATATAGGTGAAGTTTTGGCAGTGTTTGCATCTATGCTTTTCTGGAAGCAAACTCCCTTGATATCAACACAGCTTCTTTGGATAAACTTAGTCACAGACGGTCTCCCGGCAGTAGCTTTAGGTATGGAGAATATCGAACCTGATATAATGCTGCGTAAACCCAAACCCAAAAATGAAAGCATCCTTGCCCACGGTATGTTTATAAGAATTATACTTCAAGGATTAATGTTTGCAGCAATTACATTAGTGAGTTTCTATTATGGGTGGACCGCCACAGGCAATATCGCAGGAGGACAAACTATGGCATTTTTTACCCTTGCAGGTTCACAGTGCATACAAGCTTTTAATATGAAATCACGGCGTTCCATTTTTACATGCGGTCTGTTTAACAACCGTCACCTGAATATCGCAATTCTTACATCGTTTATAATGATTTTCGCCGTTTTGTTCACCCCTGCATACAAAGCCTTTGGTTTTATCATGCTACCATGGCAAATGTACCTCCAAGGACTGGGGATAATTTTCATTCCCGCTGTTTTTATGGAAATTTCAAAACTCCTTTCCAAGATAAAAAGCAAAGGCAGCCTATCGTAAAGAGTGGGAAATAAAAAACAGCAATAAAGTAAGAGGGAGCTTGTATTCTCCCTTTTGTTCTCTCTTTGTCCTGTTTCATTAAACACAAAAAGTTCCTCCCTCTGAGCCCTAAATTAAAAGGACAAAGGGAGGATACATTATAAGCACATCATTTTAATTTTCCTTACTTTTGTCTTCACTCTCTTCACTCTCTTCGCTTCTCTTACGCATCTTAGCGAAAAGCGGACTGCTGTTTAGACCGTCAAACACAGAAGACTCGGGATGCTGAGGCTCCTTCGGGGGTTCCTTAGGATCAGGGGGTGTTAATTTTCTCAGCTTGACACTACCAATATCAGCAGCGCCCGCCAGCCTATGGGCACCCTCTAATTCGCTCGGTGACGACGGCTTATTCGATGGCATCTCACCACTTGATGGATTATCTGCTGAAGTGCGTATCTTTGCTGCGGCCCCCGGCGGTGGCGGTGGTGGTGGCGGTGGCGGCGGTTTATAATTAGGATCTGTCATTGGCAGTCCTTTCTCCGAAGTAGTGCCCTTTGATCCTTTGCCCCCACCTTGTGAAGTGGGTATCTTCGGCGGCGGTCCTTCCTTCGGCGGTGGCGGTGCTGCTGGTGGTGGCGGCGGTTTATAATTAGGATCTGTCATTGGCAGTTCTTTCTCCGAAGTAGTGCCCTTTGATCCTTTGCCCCCACCTTGTGAAGTGGGTATCTTTGCTAAAGGCGCTTCACTGGAAATCCTCTGCGCCTCACTCTTCACAAACCCCTTAACCTTCTCTTCCACTACGTTTTTATCTGCCCGAAGTACACTCAACCTATGCACTTTTCTCTTTTCGAGTGAACCTTTTTTCAGGTCTTCATAAGCAGTATAAACCGAAGCCATATGTTCGTTTTTCGCTACTAACTCCAGTAGTTCATGAAAGTGAACCAGCAAGCCTTTGTCAACACTTTTAGCAACTTTCCTCAGGGCTCTGTTATTATCCAGAGCCTTCTCCAAGTCCTTACCCGTAATCTTATCCTTATGATTGTTAACATACCTTACAAAATTACCAACTACATACGCCAATTTTACTGCATCACCTATGTTTCCCCCATCTTGACTATTTATACTTGCTCTTGACTGTTCAGCAATAGCGCTTATATCTTCTTTTTTCACAGTAAATCCCCCCTTATCCTAAATATTCTCGTCGCCCGAACTACTTTCGTCGCTTAATACGTTATTATCTTGATGGTCATCCCCATTCATATTGAAATCAAAATTCTCCGATCCACTGTATGCATTTTTTTCTTGCTCTGATGTCATCCTCCTCTTAGAATGGGATTTAAATCTTTTTATTTCTTCAGGATCAGTCTGAACTCTAGAATCCTCAGTCTCTCTCTTCCCCTTGAACATATTCGAAAGTTCCTCCTTGATTACGTCTCTCCTCCTTCCTTTCATCGCTATTTGTTCCTGATCTACCTGCGGCAAGTTGCTTAAATTCAGATCACCATCCTTCTCTATATCTTTTATCTGCTCCCAGGTGTCAGCATGGGCAAGGTATTTTGGTTTTTTTCTCAAATCATCAGAATTTTTGCCAAAATTACCCTTATTCCTTATCGTTCTTTTGATCAATTTCAGTACAACACCAACCGCATAAGTATTGTTCTTCTTAGCGGCAAGAAATCCTCTTATCAAAAGACCCACAATCATTCCCTCAAAGGTACACAGCTTATCACCTTTTATATATTCTTTTACATTTTCTTTTTTTGTTATTTTATCTCCATCCTCTTCTGCTTCTTTGTAAATACAAATATTCTCCAAATCGTCCTTATTACGAATCTTCTTCACATGCCTCAAATTGGCTCCACACCAAGCTCCATTGTCGTGAAGTTTGCCAGGTTCATGGCCTAAGACTCTAGCAAGGACTAATTGTATATTACTGCCTGACATTTTCATCACCCCTCCTGTATTTTATCTTTCAGGTACCTGCCTCAGCAGCAAACACTTTTCAATGCTTATATCTGACTGCTATCCCTGAAAATTATATAAATATTCATATGTCTCACTAACCCCTGTCCTTCCAAATTTCCCAATTGCAGCGCCACCACCTAAGGAAACCTTCAGAGTTTGTCATACTTGTCCTATATATTTATCCCGGTCTATTTTATAACCACCCCCAGTAAAACAAATTACTGCACCTTTATGTAGCCTGATTTTAATTAACTCTATTTATCAGACTTATCCTGCAATAAGCTGTCGATATGGCTATCCTCATTATTATCTGCATAAGGTTTACTTCCACTCACAGCAATGCCTTCCTGTTTTACTCCCTCAATTTTGGACAAAGCCACTAGACTGCAGCTCTTTTCTACTTTCTCTATATTCCTGAGGATATCAGTATGGCAACACAGCGTCTTTTGCTTACTACCATCTTTCAAATCGTCAATCGTTTGAGGATATTTTGACTTACATGGCACCACATATCTCAGAATATACTTGTTAATCACTTTACATACGTTGTCCTTTCCCCTAGCCTTAGCAATCCCAAATCTTATTAGCAAGCCAATAATTAATCCGCTCCAGGTACATACCATCGCTCCCTTACCATACCTTGCTACCTTCACTACAAGCGGAGAAGTTATTTTATCAATAGGCTCACCTTTGCCGTCCACTAACTCAAAATTATCCTCTAGCGTCTCCGTCAGTACGCATGCCCTCAAAGCATTAAAATTTTTCTTAACCCAGTTTATACTGCTTTGTGAATTATCCTTAATTTTACTCAAATCTAAAACTATTTTATCCTCTGAATTTACCAAAGCTTCTTCTGACATTTTAAATCATCCTTTCTATTTTTATACTTCATAGAATATTATATAATTTAAAATGCTATAAGTCAACTAATTTATGCATATTTTTCAAATAAATATATATTTTCTCCATTTTATTTTGTATTATTTGGTATTATTCTGCTATTTGGCGTATTGCCAAATCATAAAATTTACCCTTCATTTCCATCAACTCATCATACGTTCCCTCCTCTGCTATCTTTCCTTCATCCAAAACCACTATCCTATCACAATATTTTATTGTCGAAAGCCTATGTGCAATTACAACTCTCGTGCAATTTAAACTTGAAATACTGTCTGAAACATGCTTTTGAGTTATGTTATCGAGTGCTGAAGTTGCCTCGTCAAAATACAGAACTGTCGGTTTTGAAACAATTGCCCTTGCAATCATTATCCTTTGCTTTTGTCCACCTGATATTCCTCCGGTTCCCTCAAAAATCATCGTATTCATACCCATAGGCATCGCTTCTATATCATCCTTTATTCCGGCAAGCTGTGCCGCTTCCCATGCATCATCCAGCTTCTTCCATGGAGATGTCACTATTATGTTTGAAAATATATCCCCCGGAAACAGATTTCCATCCTGCATTACAACCCCTATCTTTTGCCTTAGACTCTTTAAATCCAGACTGTTTATATCTTTGCCATCGTAATATATCCCGCCCTCAGAAGGGGTTTCAAACCCTAAAAGCAACCTCATAAGAGTAGATTTTCCACATCCTGTCTTGCCTACAATTGCTAAATATTCTCCCTTTTTTATCTTAAGCGAAATATCATCGAGAATAGTCGGACCATCTTCACTGTATTTGAATTTCAAATTATTTATCTCTATATTTCCCGAAAGCCTTGTAATTATTTTTCGTCCCTTACTGTCCTCCGGCTGCTCTCCCATAACCGGTTTTATCATATCAAGCACCGGACCTAAATTAGCTATCTGTAAAACTACTCCGCTAAGAGCCATTATTGCAGAAGTCATATATCCATACGCAATATTAAACGAATAGTAGTCTGCCGTCGAAACTTCCGAACGTGCCGTAAAATAATAAATGCTAATCAGCCCCAAAGCATTAACAACGGTATTTATAACCGGTCTTAATTTCAGTATCATTGGAGGAGAATAATCAAGTTTACTTATTTCTGAATATTTTTCTGCCCATTTTGCAAACGCTCTTTTTTCAGAACCTGTTATCTTTATCTTCTGCATACCGCTGTAAGTAGCATATATAAATGACTGCATTTTCGGGGATAAATCCATCTTTTTTTTAGTTATTTCCCGCTGCATCAGTGTAAAAAATACAGATAGCAAAATGCTTATTGATATTACCGCCATGGCCGGCAGCACCAGGCTCGGAGCAAACTGATACATTTGAAATATATATCCAAAGGAAAATACAGCCGTAAGCAAAACAGGAAAAATATCTCCGGCGATTGTCTGACATAAAGACGATATATATCCCATACGACTCGCAAGCTCTCCGGCTGAGTAGCTCTTAAAAAATTTCGCCGGCAAACTAAACATTCTTATCATTACGGCACTATTTACCAGAATATTAAGTTTTCTGAGAAACTTGTTGAGAGTAATGGTTTTCATCAATCCAATGACTATTTTACCTAATCCTGTTCCTATTAAAAAGCTCGCCACGGGAAGAATAAGCGCCACTGAATTAGACGGAATCAGAATATCGTATATAATGTGGGTGATATACGGTGAAGTAAACATAGCTAACAGCTGTACTACCGCAAACGCTACAAGCACATATATCACATCAATGCGTGGAATTCCATTTATCATAAATGTGATTAAATCACGTATTTTTAGCTTCGTAAGAGGAAATGACTTGTAAAAACAAAATGCATCCGGATTTATATTTTTAGCAGTTTCTTTGTTTATCTTTATCGTTTTCCCATCTGCATCCGTATACTCGTACCCCGACCACTTACCCGGGATTAACGCTATTATATCTCCATCCTTCGTGCTTCCTAAAAAACACCCCGATGAATCTTTCCACCACTGTCCAAAAAGTTCTACCCTGCGTTTCATTGTACCCGAAGGTCTCAGCATGTAATCTAACTGAGAATTCATATCCTCTATACTCTCCGGTACCCTAGGCGAATCATATCCCAAATATGCCAGTATTTCGGATATCGCACCCGTCGTCCTTCTAACCGCATGTGCAGTATTTATTCCCAAAACCGACACCAGGTCAGAAAAGGCATCCTCATACATTTCCTGATCACTTTTACGTCTTTTCTCCACCTGACTTTCAAAAAGATCAGCATCCATTTGTTTATATCCCCCTCTCCTACTCTGTTATAACTAGATTTTTGTACATCGCTCCGTTTTCCATAAGCTCACTGTGCGTCCCTCTTTCTACAACTTTCCCCTTATCTAAAACAACTATTTCATCACAATCTCTTATCGTAGATAACCTATGGGCAACTACTATACATGTGCATCCCAGTTTTCTTATATTATCCATTACTATATTTTCTGTTTTAGCATCCAGTGCTGACGTCGCTTCATCCAACAAAATGACGGTCGGTTCCTGAGCTAAAACCCTTGCTATTTCAATTCTTTGGCACTGTCCGCCGGAAAAGTCTTTTCCCCCTTCTCTTATGACATGGCTGTACCCCTCTGGTCGCTTTATAATATCTTCGTGAATATCAGCGTCTCTGGCTGCTAGAATCATAGCAAAATCTTCTATTGACTCATCCCACATCTTTATGTTGTTTCGTATGGTGTCATTGAACATAGTCTTTTCCTGATCCACCATTGACACAGAGCTGTGAAATTTATATCCCTCTATTTCACTTCTTTTTTTTCCGTCAAAAGTTATCTCACCCGACCACGGCGTATACAATCCCATAATAAGCTTTGCAATAGTTGATTTTCCACTTCCGCTTCCCCCAACAAGTGCAACTCTGGAACCCGGCTTCAATGAAATAGAAAAATTCTCTATAACAGGTTTTGCAAGCCGGCCGTATCCAAATGTAATATTTTTAACCTCAACGTACCCCTTTAATTTATCATTTTGACCGGATTTATATTCAAAGTTCACGCCTTTGTCTCTCGGGTATTCCAAAACATCTTCTATACGCTCCATATCGCATCTCATGGATATAAAGTTTTTGTATATATCTATAAACTCATTTACCGGAGACCAAAATTTACTTAAAAATCCCTGGAATGCTGTCAACATACCTATTGTGAAATTTCCTTGTATTATCAGATAAACACCTGACAAAAGCAGAATCGTATCCGCAAGCTCCTGCACTATGCTCGGGATTAATCCTACATAATATATAAATCTATTCATATTTACAACCGCATTATTCTGCTTTGCATAGTATCCTGCCCACCGTTCAAAATATCCGCTTTCCGCCCCTGTGGATTTTATTGTCTCTATCATATTAAATCCGGAATACGTAACACTTGACAGCTTACCGTTATTCGGAACAGAAGCTCTTTGAAAATCAAGAGTCTTCTTTGACGTGTACCTTGCAATCAATATATCGATAATCGTTGCGGCTATACCTATCAAAGTCAAAGGCAAGCTGTAATTTATCATTATCAATAAATAAAAAACAAGAGAAAAAATTTTTATGAATATAGGTGCAATCTTCTGTATTAAAGTAAGTGCTATGTCAGATGTGGATTCCTGTCTGGAGGCGATATCTCCTATATACCTCTGCGAAAAAAACTCAAGCGGAAGCCTCAATACCTGCCACATGAATTCCGCACTCGCTGATATTGCAAATTTACCTTCTATTTTTCTCCAGTATATCGACTGTATTATACCTATCAGCACCTGCAGCAAAAGAACAACTAACATCACTCCCAAAAACGGCATCAACCATTCAGGATTTTTCTTAGAAAGTATATTGTCCACAAAAACTTTTCCAAATATCGGGTTAGCCATCCCTATGAGTTCAACTACCAAATTCATAACAATCACAAGAGCAAACGGTACAAGAGAACCTCTTAAACACTTTTTTACAAATCCCCATACACTTTTCGGTTTCCCTTCCGGTTTAAAATCCCCATTTGGAACAAAACATAACGCTATCCCGGTAAATGCCCTGTCGAACTCCTCCATAGTCACAGTTACCCTTCCTCGAGCAGGATCATTTATGTAGACCTTACCTTTTTTTCTGTTTATCCCACAAAGTACTACAAAATGATTAAAATTCCAGTGAATTATCGCCGGCAACTCCAGCTCCTCTATCGCAGATGGCTCAAGCTTATATCCCGATGCCTCAAATCCATAGCTTCGACCGGCATTGAGCATATTTCTTGCAACGCTGCCGTCTCTTGAAACACCGCAATCAGAACGAACTTGTGTAAGCGGAATCCACTTTTTATAGTAGGCAGCTATCATACATAGACAAGCCGCTCCGCACTCTAATGCCTCCAACTGCATTATCACAGGAACCTTTAAGATTTTTCCCATATATTTTCACCTCCTACGCATTAAATATAAGTTGATATGGTTTCTGTTCACTCTCTATAACCGATGCTCTGCACACAGACCCGTCAGTAATCTGAATCGTTTCGCCCTTTTCACTAGACCACCCGTCCAAACTAAGTTTAATCTGTATCAGATTGTCGCTGCTGTCGGCTATCGCAGGCAGCACTATTCTCGGATTATCAAAATTCTTCTCCAGATACTCCTGCGTCACAATGTCTTTACCTATGTCAATGACTTTACCATTTATATATCCATATTGTTCTCTGGGTGCATAGTCAGGAGATATCTGTACATCCATATCTAAACTCAAGCGTTTAGCCGTAGATATCGGTACATAACAATAAACCTTCTGCACTCCGCTTTTAGACGTCACCGCTACCCCCGTAAGGTCAAGATATTTGGGTATGCTGCCTGAAAACACCCAAAAACTGCATCCAAATAGAATCAGAAATATAGCAGCAAGTATAGCTATAAGACTGGGATTAATTATTTTGATATATTCATTAAGCTGCTCCGGAGAGGATACCCTTTCAAGTGAACTTTTCCTGAATAAACTCTCTTTCTTATTTTCTTCCATAGTTTATCATCCCTTTCATGTATAATAAATACATAATATTTTGCATTATTTAATATGTTATGTATAATTTTACAACTACACTTTTCCTTTGTCAATCATTTCACCTAATTACAACGTAAAATTATAATTAAAATATCTATTTTATCAGGCTATATTTTATTATTAGCCAAAAAATACTGCTTATCATAATTAATAAATATCCTTTTTTACCCTCATTTGTATCCAGGTACGGCAAAACCTCAGGTTAATCCCTGAGGCTTTCTATATAAGTTTTACTATTTTCTGTTTTTCTTTATTACCTTTAGTCTGGAAAATTCCTCCCGCTCTTTTTCCTCCAAAGCTTCCGTGATTACTTTAACGCTTTTTTCAAACTTTGGTATCATCACGTTTTTCAAAGCATTTGCTCTTTTTTGAGTCTTTTTTATCGCATTTGCAAGAAGATACACACTCGTCTCGACCTCTGCAAGCTCGATTGTCAACTTTTTTACCTCAACAAAACAATTATATGCATTGTCAAGGTCGGAATTTGTCCCGTACAGCCCAAACGGTATATGGTCTGCATCTTTTACATTCGACGAGACAATAGGTATCTCTACTCCCATAATGCTTTTGTACGACAAATCTAAACTATCCTCAATCGGTACGGATTCAGAAAGCTCATTGCATATTCCAAGCGTTATATTAGCCTTCTGGAGTGCCAAATATGCCTTCGAATATGTGCTGTCAATTGACTCTTGTATCTTCTCGGCACGCGAAATCAGTGCCATCATTTCTCTTATAAGAATATTTCTCTTTCTGTCCAGAAGCTCAAAGCCTACTTTAGCAAGATTCAGCGACTTTTTTGATGATATTAAATTTCCCTTTGTGGGCGCCACCTGATTAGACATACTTATTCGCCCCTTCCCTAACTCACACACTCAGGATAAATTATGATTCTTCTTCATCTTCACTCTCATCTTCGTTATCGTCCTCTCGGTCGTTTTCTTCACCTAAAATATCCGGATTATCATTTCTCTCCAATAAGTCTTCATCTTCAATATAATACTTATTAAGCATGTCGTCACCAATTCTGTCAAGCTCTTTTTTCGGGAGAGTGGACAGCAGCTTCCATCCTAAATCAAGACTTTCCTCTATACTGCGGTTCTCATTAAACCCTTGGTTTACAAACTTCTTTTCAAAGAGTTTCCCGAATTTTATATATTGTTTATCCACACTAGATAAATCATCCTCACCTATTACCGAAGCTAAAGACCTTGCATCCATTACCTTTGAATAGGATGCAAAAAGCTGGTTTGCAAGCGCAGAGTGGTCCTCTCTTGTATAGCCTTCACCTATGCCGTCTTTCATGAGCCTTGAAAGCGACGGAAGCACCGAAACAGGAGGGTAAAACCCCATATTTTCAAGATTTCTGTCGAGCACAATCTGACCTTCAGTTATGTACCCCGTTAAATCCGGTATAGGATGCGTTATATCGTCGTTCGGCATGGTAAGTATCGGGATTTGTGTAACAGAACCTTTTTTCCCCTCTACCATACCGGCTCGTTCGTATAAAGACGCCAAATCTGAATAAAGATATCCCGGATACCCTTTTCTGCCCGGAATTTCTCCCTTGGATGAACTAAATTCTCTTACCGCCTCAGCATAAGAAGTCATATCCGTCATTATAACAAGTATATGCATACCGAGCTCAAATGCCAGGTACTCCGCTGCCGTCAATGCACATCTCGGTGTAAGAATTCTCTCTATGACAGAGTCATTTGACAAATTCAAAAACATTACAACCCTTTGTAAAACTCCCGACTCATCAAATTTTCTCCTAAAATACTCAGCTACGTCATTCTTTGCGCCCATCGCTGCAAAAACTATAGCAAAATTATTCCCCTCTGCACCCAATATCTTCGCTTGACGTGCTATCTGAACTGCCAGTTCATTGTGTTTCATCCCCGAACCGGAAAATATGGGAAGCTTTTGTCCTCTTATAAGAGTTGCAAGTACATCTATAGTCGAAATTCCTGTATTTATATAGTTCCTGGGATATACCCTCGATACAGGATTTATAGGCATACCGTTTATATCAACTTTTTTCCTCGAAAATACCTTCCCTAAACCATCAATCGGCTCTCCCGCACCGCTAAATACTCTGCCAAGTATCTCCGGGGAAAGGGACAGCTCCATAGGATGACCCATAAGTCGAGTCCTGGTATTTGAAAGGGATATTGAAGACGTACCCTCAAAAACTTGGATTACCGCCCGTTTGCCCTCTATCTTTACAATTCTTCCTTGCCGTTTTCCTCCGCCTTCAAGACGTATATCAACCATTTCATCGTATGATGCATCTTCAACCCCGTCTAAAACTATCAGAGAACCCTGTATTTCCTTCACTCCAACATAATCAAGTATCAATTTTCATTCCTCCTTTCCCCGTTTATTTTCCTATTATACCGTTTATAGCCTTATCAATGTCAGCTGCATATTCGTCAAACATCTCTAAGCGGTCGTTGGGTATATCATATTTCATCTTCGTGAGTTTGTCAAAAAGACCCGTTTCAATAATCCTGGATATTGGCACCGATGCTTTTATCAGTTGTCTTGCCTTTCTGTTTAAGTACAGTATTGTACGCATCATTTTCTTCTGTTTCTCAAGCGGTACATAGGTATCATCACGGTGAAACGCATTTTGCTGTAAAAATCCCACCCTTATTACCCTTGCAGTCTCTATTATTAATTTTTGGTCATCCGGAAGAACATCAGCCCCAACAAGCTTGACTATTTCCATAAGCTTACTCTCTTCGTGCAAAATTGCTGATATTTTCTTTCTGTACCTAATAAAAGATTCGCCAAGCCTTTTTGCATACCAGGGGTCTAAATCCACAAAATATTCACTGTAACTGAGTGTCCAGTTTATCGCAGGATAGTGCCTCGCATACGCAAGTGACTTATCAAGTGCCCAAAAACACCGCGTAAATCTCTTCGTGTTCTGTGTAACGGGTTCAGAAAAATCCGACCCCTGAGGCGAAACAGCACCTATTACCGTAACAGAGCCCTCTGAGCCATTTAAATTTTGGGTTCTCCCGGCCCTCTCATAAAATTCAGACAGCCTGGATGGCAAATATGCAGGGAACCCTTCTTCAGCAGGCATTTCCTCAAGCCTTCCCGATATTTCCCTTAGAGCCTCTGCCCACCTCGACGTGGAATCAGCCATTATTGCAACATGATATCCCATGTCACGATAATATTCCGCAAGCGTTATGCCCGTATATATGGACGCTTCACGGGCTGCAACCGGCATATTCGATGTGTTCGCTATAAGAACTGTCCTCTCTGTCATCGGTTTATTGGATTTAGGGTCTATCAGCTCTGAAAACTCGCTCAAAACCTGACTCATTTCATTTCCACGCTCTCCGCAGCCTATATAAACTATTATATCTGCATCGCACCACTTGGCAAGCTGATGTTGAGTCATAGTTTTTCCCGTACCAAATCCTCCGGGTATCGCAGCAGCTCCCCCCTTAGCCACGGGAAACAGCGTATCAATTACCCTTTGCCCGGTTATTAGCGGGATGTTCGGCGGCAGCCTTTTTTTGACCGGTCTGCCACGGCGTATCGACCATTTCTGAGACAACGTTAATTTATATTCTTGACCGCTCTCATCCTTCACCAGCGCAACTACATCATTTACCCTATAATCTCCATCATTTTTGCACTCTTTCACCTCGCCGCTTACACCAATCGGAACCATACATTTATGCTTTATTACGGACGTCTCCTGGCACTCGGCATAAATATCCCCCGGCTTTACTTTATCCCCGTTTTTAATAAGCATTTTAACTGACCACTCTCTGTTTTCATCGAGCGATGCAACATTACATCCTCTGGATATAAATGCTCCCGATTGCTCTTTTATGGACTTAAGCGGACGCTCTATTCCGTCAAATATATTGCCGATTATCCCCGGTCCAAGACATACATCCATAGGTCCCCCGGTTCCAACTACCTCTTCTCCCGGCTTTAAGCCCGTTGTTTCCTCGTAAACCTGTATGGTAGTGCGGTCTTGGGCTATTCCTATAACCTCTCCAACAAGCCTCTGCTTACCTACATATACCATCTCCATCATAGAAAACGCTCTTGTATTTTTAACCGTCACTACCGGTCCATTAATGCCGTATATTAAGCCTTGTTTCTCCATAATAAAAAGCGTAAAGATACGCCCGTATTCCCCGCCTTTCGTAAGATATTTAAGAATCGCTTTTCAGAAAGTCGTGAACAAGTGTATTGCCGTACTTTTCTAAAAACCATTCCTCTTGTGTACATAGTTTTTCATCTATCGTTTCATCCGCAACCAACTGATCTTGCTCGCTGAATCCCCGTATACCCCCGACTTTTATGCTCTCGTCCGCTTCGACCCTGCAACTGCGACCAAAAGCCTCTTCAATCATTTCCTTGTACTTTAAATCTTCCTCATATACATACAGTACCACATCGTCGCCCCTTAGCTTTTTTGAGATGTTTTGCGTGTATTTAATGAGGCATTCTCTGTACTCCTGCGTCCTCGTAAACTCTATAAGCCGCTTTTCGCTCTCCTCAAAGACGCTTCTCATCATTTCTTGCCTTTTGTGTGCGATTTTCTTTCTCTCATCCATCTCCTTATGTGAAACCTCAATGGCAATCTTATTTTTCATGCTCTCTATTTCTCTTTGAATCATCACACGAACGTCTTCTATAATCTCAGCCTCAACTTTTTCCACTTCACGCTTTTCAAAATTTTTCATCTCTTCCAATATCTCAGACTGCTGTTTTTTAGCATTTTTATCTATCGCCCTTAAAAATCTGCTCGCCCTTTCTCTGTCATACATCCTTCATCACACCCCTTAATCGGAAAAATAAGCAAAGTAATTTTATATCTTAACCCCTATTGCATCCCTTACGTATCTTGTTATGGAGTCTTTCGCCCGTCCGTTTCCATGTCTGTCGGGTATTTCCACAATGAGAGGTCTATGACATGTAAGCTTAAGTCGATATATCATATCCTGACAAAGTTTAACAAGCTTCTCTGTTATCAATATAACTGCTATGTCCTCCATTTTGACGGCCTTATCAATTGCATCTTTTACCTCTTGCTCTTCATGCACAAGTACCCCGCTTATACCGGCAAGCCTCATCCCTACAACCGTATCAACATTATCGCTTATAAGGTAAAACTTCAAAAATTACACCCCCAACTGGTCTATTTTGCTGAATATCATTATCGAAACAAGAAGCCCGTAAAGAGCAATACCCTCGCCCAGTGCAACAAATATAAGAGATTTACCAAATGCCTTAGGGTCTTCCGATGTCGCTGCTATCGCTGCCGGAGCCGCCGAAGCAACTGCTATTCCTCCACCTATCCCGGAAAGTCCCGTAACAACCGCTGCAGCTATAAGTCCTACAGCAAATCCCATCGATGCCGCACTCTTTTCCTGTGCACTTTCAGACTGTGATGTCACCTCGGTTTTCTCCACAGCCTTTACAATCCCGCAGACCTCCGGAACCAAAAAGCACATCATCATCGCACACGCAACAGAACCTATCTGGGCAAGTACAGCAGCTTTCTTGCTTGCACCTTTCTTAACCGCCTTAACCGCAATCAATGCCGTAAAAAGTATAAACAGTGCCGGAACTGCAAAACATATTCCTAATTCTAAACCAAACATATAATCTACCTCCAAAATTTTTTAAATTTGTTCTTTTACCACTACCGGAGTAAACGGTCTGCCCTGCCCCTCAAAGAAACGACTGAACAGCTCGTAGAATTCGAGTCTTAAAACCTGTATCCCGGCAAGAAGTGCTTCTAAAGCTATTACAAATATATTGCCTATTATCACAGCTAACACATACCCAAATCCACCTAGCATCTCGGCTATGGTAAATACTACCATCATCATGCCCGCATGGACAAGGACAAATGCTCCTACTCTCAAAAATGACATCGTATTTGTAACGTAGCTCAGAACTACTTCAAACATCTCAAAGATACTCTGTGCTATGTAATCCCCCCAACTCTCAGGCTGCCAATCTGATTTACCGTCTACCGTTTTACTAAGAATCTCATTAAACATTATAAGTACCAACGGAGCCGCTATGAAAACTATTATATAAAATATATTGCCGACCCCTAAGTGAAACATTACTGAATCTAAAAGCAGCAAAACCGACGCCGAATAAAATATTAACCCCGATATGCCATTAGGACCGAAAAGTGCCTCACCATATTTATGTCTGCGAACCGATGAATAGATATTTAGCATCATCGCAAATAGCAATAGCACTATACCTATACCAACCGCTAAATAAATTATTACATTGGTAGTGCGTGAATTCATAACTTCTATCGGTTTTCCCTTTAGTCCGAAGACATTCTTGTAAAACGGGTCCAAAGCATCTTCGTACCCGAATACCGAGCCAAAAAGTGTCCCGAATAATGCCGAGAAAATCCCGCAGCTTATAAGCGGTTTACCAAGTTTCATCCCCTTTAGCTTCCACATCAGATAGCCTACTATCGAAACTACCAGCCCTTGACCTAAATCAGCAAACATTATTCCGAATAAAACAGCATATGTTATCGATACAAATATCGTCGGGTCTATCTCATCATACGATGGAACCCCATAAGTATCAACAAAAAATTCAAAGGGTCTGAATAGTTTCTTGTTTTTTAGCCGTACCGGCGGTGAATGACTCAATATGTTTTTCCCGGTCTCGGTAGAATACTCTACTCCATTGATTTCTGACAATCTACTGCAAAATTCTCTTTCATTCTCAGCCGGAATCCATCCAACCAATATAAAACTTTCGTTATACCTCGCTGCAAATTTCTTAATCCCGTAAAATGCCTCATGCTCTTTTAATTTCGAGTAAACTCTCATGCATTGTCCAACCTGCTGCTTCCAGAAACTTTCTATCTTTTTATCCGTTTTGTATACTTCATCATTTATTTGCCTGCATTTCTCTTTCAAAACTTCTATTCTCTCAGACACAGTACCATCGAACGGTTTTACATCTATATTTTCAAAATAAAGCCCCGAAAATATCCTATCTACTTCGTCAAGCTCGTTTGCAGGTGCGAAATAAATCCCCCAATAATAAGAATTATCACTCGTACATGGAAAAAACAGTATGTCTTTGCCTTCGCTGCTTAAAGAAAGCTTGTCATAACTCTCCCTCGGCAACTTCCCAAACCGGACTTTTGCATACTCACACTGCGTCAAATCTTTAATTTTCAAATCAAGACTCCTAAATTTCTCAATTCTAGAAATTTCCTCTTTATGCTCCTTGAATTCATCCGCCAAATCTTTCTTTCTCCCTATAAGCTCGCCCAATTTATCCGATATATACTCAACGTACTCCTTTACCTGACTCTCATCAGCATCGAAATCAGATATATTTACTATCTCAAGCGACTTCCCGGAATTTTTTACTGTATCTGTCAGTCTCTTTAAAAGCATGGAATACGGATTTTCCTCCGCTACCGGAGTGAATTTCTCGGTGTTCGAATAAAATGAAAAAACATCGTCCGGCTGAAATATCCCTGATTTTCCGCATATTTTCGCAACCTCTCCCAGGTCCTGCATAAGCCCTATTATACTTATTACCTTTATCTCTGAAACAGACAAACTCTACACCCCCCTATCAATGCTTTACAAGCATCTCTTTTATCTCTTCTGCGGATATACCGTACCTTACTCCCTCAATAATGTTCGTTATATTCAAAAGCTCTATTTCTTTCAGAAAGATATACGACATGAGAACTACCGGCGGTGAAATCGAAAACCTTATATAATAAGTGCATTTATCAAACCTCATCTGCTTAGGTGCATTATCACTCACACCTGCCTCGCCCGTAAACCATTTTCTGCCCAGCCTTGTACTCTTCATTTCCTCCAGCATCTTATTATAGTCTTTTGCGTCGACAAAATCATTAATTTGCTGCTTGCTAAGCTTTCCAAAAGGCAAAAGTGAAGATAGAATATATTCTTTATCTAATTTATAATTTTTCTTCATCCTCTTTATCCTCACCATATTGTTCAAATCTATGTATGAATTAAACAAGTCGCTAAGATCTGAACGGTTCTTACCCCTTAGGTTCTTGCCTATCATATCAAACATTCTTCCATATAAATAAGTGTACAATGCAGTCTCTATCTTGGTCAAATCTATGAACTCGCCACTTTTCGGTCTAAACGGCAGAAGTATTTTATAATAAGCAGACCCTTTTATCGCTTCTAAAAATGTGTCATAATTTTTGATATTTAAAATGCCATTTAGGTTGATTTTAGTATGGCTTTCGAATATCTCCGGCAGGGGATAATTATATGTCCCTGATTTTTCACTCTTGAAAAACAACAAGCTATGCATTATTTTTTCTATCTCGGCGCGTGACACAAGATATTCAAAAAATTTATCCCCTACCGATAAATCATATCTTCCCAGCCTCGCAAAATCATAAAACAGCCTCTTCCTTAAATTCTCTTCCAGTTTTCCTCTGTGTATATCGTTTTCGTCCATGCACTGAAGTACATCAAAATATGTTGTCTTATTTTTGAGGTAGAGGGCTATTTCCGTTACACTCTTGCATATCAAAAGCTCATCATAATTCTTTTCCTTTATTCTCTTGCCATACATTGCCCGTGCCTTAGATAAAACCGCATTTGAAGCATAAGAAAACATCCCTTATCTCACCCCTCAATCACTCTCTTTACCAGTGCCTTTACCCACGGCTCATAATTTTTCTTATAAATCTCATCTATTCCCCCCTCTATTTTTTTGTATTCCTCTTCAATCTCCTCCAACTTGGCGTCAGCCTTAACCCTTTCCTCCTGCTCAATAACTTTTATGTTTGCTCTGGCCTTTTCCAAATACTCTCTTCTTTTTTGCTCCTTCATGTCAATCAGCTTCTGTGCGGACTGTATCTTGAGCTGTTTGGCATGCTCTATAGATTCTCTGGACTTTTTATCAGTGCTTATGATTTCTTCAATCATGTCCTTCAAATTAAACTGCACCTCCCTCGATGAAATATGGTGTATATAAATAAAATTATCCATTAAAAATAAAAAATGTCAATACACTTTCATGATTTTCTACAATAAATTTGTCAAATATTGTTTTAGTTTTTTATTTAAAAAATGCTAAAACCGCTTTATACAGCATATAAATGTCAATCTTGGATATTACCTCAAACGGAGAATGCATGGATAAAACCGGTATTCCCATATCAACGACATCTACGCATAAATTAGCTACGTATTTTGCGATTGTCCCTCCGCCTCCGGCATCAACTTTGCCAAGCTGACCTGTCTGCCACAGTACATTTTCCTTATTCAGAGTATTCCTAACCTCACCCATAAATTCCGCAGACGCATCAGAGGTATCACTCTTTCCTCCACTGCCGGTATATTTTGTTATAACCGCACCCCTATTCACATAGCAACTATTCGCCGCTTCGTATTCTCCTGAGTACGTCGGGTCAAATGCCGCATTTACATCCGCAGACAGACATTTTGATTTCCTTAGAACATCCCTGCCCTTTAGCCCGTCCTGAGCAGCTATGTCCGCTATAAAATATTTCAAAAATGATGACTGCATTCCTGTATTACCGTCACTGCCTATTTCCTCTTTATCCGCCAGAACCGTTATAATAGTATCTTCCGGCTGCTGCATACCCATCGCCGCTATAAAACACGCATACGCACATGACCTGTCATCATGACCGTAAGCCCCTATTAAACTTCTGTCAAAACCTATATCTTGGGCTTTGTACGCCGGCACAAGTTCAAGTTCCGCACTTATAAAATCTTCTTCAGTTATGCCGTATTTCTCATTTATAAGCCTCATAATGTTAAGCTTTACACTGTTTGACTCATCGTATTCCCTAAGCGGCAGACTCCCCGCAAGGACATTTAAATTTTCTCCGAGTATAGCCTTTGACATGGTTTTTCCCATTTGCTCACGTGCAAGGTGAGGAAGTAAATCGGTAATACAAAAACATGGGTCATCTTTGTCCTCACCAAGTCTAATATCTATATGGCTCCCATCTGACTTTACCACCCTGCCATGGAGCGATAAAGGCATAGCTGTCCATTGATATTTTTTTATTCCTCCGTAGTAATGCGTCTTAAAAAGTGCCATTTCGCTGTCTTCATAAAGAGGACGTGGTTTAAGATCCACTCTCGGAGAATCTATATGTGCTACAGCTAACCTTACGCCATTTTTTGAACCGTTCTTACCTATAACCGCCACTATTAAAGAACGCTCTTTATTAAGATAATAAATTTTATCCCCCGGTTTATATTTCTTGTCCTTATCGAACTGCTCAAATCCCTTACTCTTAGCGTATTTTATAGCGTAATAGGCAACTTCTCTCTCTGTTTTGCCCTCATCCAAAAACTTTTTGTATCCCTCACCAAATTCTCCCGCATTTTGGATTTCCTCCTCAGAAAGAACCCTTCCTCCATTTTTCTTCTTAAGAAGAAGTTTTTCCGCTAATTCCTTACCTTTTAACATAAATGATTCCTCCCAATATTAAATTATTTTTATCCACATAAACCTTTCATAGATTAATTATGTGTATTAAACGCCAAAATATAGAGATTTATATATTCTCTTCGATGTTTTTATTTTCATCACATAGTCTTTGGTCTCATTATACGGTATAAATTTAAGCTCCTCACCAAAATTGGAAATTCTTTCATCCCGTAGCCACCTATCTACGGCAGTCATACCTGCATTGTACGCACACAAAACTAACTCTTCTGAATCATATTTCCCCCTGAGCATTGATAAAAAAAGCGTCCCGTAGCGAATATTGACCTGAGGATTAAATAATTCATTTGTCCCCATAAACTCTTCCTTTGTGTACGTCTGGAGCCAATCAAAAGTGTCCGGAGTTATCTGCATAAGCCCCAACGCACCGGCTGATGATTTTGCGTTAGCATCAAATCCGCTCTCGCTCTTTATCACCGCATAAATCAGCTCCGGTTCAATATTATACCTCTTAGCCGAATCATTTACAATATTCTCATACTTAATAGGGTAAGCCGATTTTAAAAAAAATGTATAACTTAAAATAAATATTATCAAGCTCAGGACAAATATAAATATAAAAATAACCAAGGACCTAAGATTTTGTTTCATGTCGATTGCTAAGACCCCCGATTTTATTCATAATATTATTTATTTCCTCTATTATTGCACTTTTTCCCCCTGTGCATTCAAAAACCAAGTCGCATCTATCTCTATAAAAATTGTCACCATGCTGAGATTTAATCCTTTTATATGCAAGATTTCTCGCTATCTTATCCCTCTTTACTATCCTCTCATATCTCTCGTCCTGCGGTGCGGTGACAAATATACTGTAATCACACAATTTATTCATTCCACTCTCAAACAGCACTGCTGCATCTATAATAATATTTTTATTATCTCTTTTCAAGTCTATTACTTTTCTTTCTACTTCATGCAGAATATAAGGATGTGTAATTTTATTTAATTTAATAAGTTCATTTTTATCTCCAAAGACGCAATAGGCAAGGTCTAATCTGTTAATACACCCGTTTTTTAAGATGACCCCATCCCCAAATGCGTTCTTGAGTTCTTTCTTACACCGCTCACTTCTATCAATAGCATTTCTCGCAGTTATGTCACCGCTGATTACACAAAAACCAAATCCCTTAAATATTTCTGATAAAGTCGTCTTTCCTGCACCGCTTTGTCCGGTAAGCCCTATTACCATTTCTCACTGCCTCTTGCTAAGGTCTATAAAATTAAACCCCGCAGCACGTATAAGCCTATTATAAACTGCTAAACCCATACCTGTCCTCTCAGGTACCCTCGCAAATATAATTTCTGCTCCCATGCTGTCAAGTTTTCTAAAACAACTAAACAGCTTTCTTGCCTGTTCGGAAAAGTCATCTTTTTTCCCATATGACAGTGCCTTCGCACCTAAAAACGGTACATCTTCGTCATAGCAAAGGGCATAAGCACCCTCCCTGCTGCACTGCACCTTGACAAAATCTATATACTCTTCCTGATCGCCGCCAACCATAATGACATCTGCATGGGGAGAATAATGTTTATATTTCATGCCCGGCGAAGATGGTTTTATCGTTTCGTCCAGCTTAGTGTATACTGCCTTGTCTATTTCAATATCCCCTATTAAATCCTCAATTTCCTCCGCTGTAACCGCTCCCGGACGAAATAATCTAGGCTTTTCCTGTGCAAAACTTATAACAGTGGATTCAACCCCCACCGTACAATTGCCCCCATCAACAACAGCTTTAACTCTGCCGTCCATATCATCAATAACATGGCAGACGCTCGTCGGACTTGGACTCCCGGAACGATTCGCCGAAGGGGCCGCCAAAGGCACTCCGGATAAACTTATTATTTTTCGTGCCAAAGGATGACTCGGCATCCTGATAGCTATCGTGTCCAGTCCGGCAGTCACCTCCCCCGGGACAATATCTGATTTAGGTAATATAATCGTCAGAGGTCCGGGCCAAAACTTTTCAGTTAATATCCCGGCCTTCTCCGGAAAACTCGAAACAAGATTATCCGCCTCATTAATATCCGCAATATGTACGATTAATGGGTTATCCTGAGGGCGACCTTTAGCGGTGAATATCTTTGATACAGCTTTTCCGTCTAAAGCGTTGGATGCCAAACCATACACCGTCTCAGTCGGTATGACAACCAATTCCCCACTTTTTATCAACTCCGCCGCACAGTCTAAACTGTTTTCATCCAATACTATCATAACTCAAACATCCTTATCTATGCTTTGTAATCTAAGACTTAAGTGCTTGAACATGCAAACCGATTTATCCGTCGTATTCATCCTCGCCGGCAAGTTTGGCTGCTCTGTCCGCAGTCGTGAGAGCATCTATTATTTCGTCGATATCCCCATTGAGAATGTCCTCCAAACGGTAAATTGTAAGCCCTATTCTGTGGTCAGTCATCCTGCTTTGGGGATAATTATATGTTCTGATTCTCTCAGAGCGATCCCCCGTACCCACCTGTGAACGTCTCTCCTGTGCAATTTCATCATCGTGCTCTTTTCTTTTCGCCTCTAAAAGCCTCGATTTTAATACTTTCATTGCCTTATCTTTGTTTTTGTATTGGCTCCGCTCATCCTGACACTCGACAACTACTCCGGTGGGAATATGCGTTATCCTTATGGCAGATTCTGTTTTATTTACGTGCTGTCCACCCGCACCTCCTGCTCGATAGGTATCTATTTGTAAGTCAGAAGGGTTTATCTCTATCTCTACGTCATCAGCCTCGGGCAAAACTGCTACAGTTACCGTCGACGTATGAACTCTTCCTTGTGATTCTGTCTCCGGAACCCTCTGTACCCTATGAACTCCGCTTTCATATTTAAACCTTGAATATGCACCTTCCCCCGAAATCATAAAGCTTATCTCTTTGTATCCCCCAAGCTGCGTTTCATTGCAATTTAAAATCTCTGTTTTCCAACCTTTCGATTCGGCATACATAGAATACATCCTGAAAAGTGCTGCGGAAAACAGTGCAGCTTCTTCTCCCCCAGCTCCGCCTCTTATTTCTATTATTACATTCCTATCATCATTCGGGTCTTTGGGCAGCAACAGAACTTTAAGTTCTTCAGAAATTTTTTTGATTCTCTCCTTCGCATCCGAAACTTCATTTTCTGCCATTTCCTTCAGTTCTTTATCAAGCCCATGTTCGTCCAATATCTCTTTAGCCTCTTGTAAATCAGAATCCGCACTCTTGTACTGCCTGTACTTTTGTACTATACCCTCAAGCTCCTTGTGCTCTTTCATAAGTTTCCTATAAGACTGCTGGTCTGAAATTACGTTGGGGTCACAAAGCATTTTATTAAGCTCTTCAAATCTCTTTTCTAATAGTCCTAATCTGTTAAACAATGGAATCACCCCATATAAATAAAAATATACGTCTATTATACAATATAATATATATATATTCAAATCATTATATGGAAACCAAATTTAGGACTTTATCTTTTAAGTAAATATACTAAACAAAAAACAGCCCCCAAATCTCTTTGAGGACTAATAATCGAAAAATACGAAAACCCACAGTCGCACAGTCCCGACTCCACATCTGCAAAAACCTTTATCCGGCGTCGTAATGGCGTCACTAAGAGGATTTGAACCTCCGACCTACCGCTTAGGAGGCGGTCGCTCTATCCAGCTGAGCTATAGCGACATCTCTAGCACATACCCAACAATTATACTTATCATTCCGGATTTTGTCAAGACTATTTTTACATAGGGAGTGTCCTAAAAAATAGAATCAAAAAATCATCGCAAAATATACTTTTAAAACCGGCATATTTACTATTACTTTTTAACTACAGAATTAGACTTAATAGTTCTTTATCTCTAAATTCGACACCCCCTGTCAAATTTAATGTTGACATTTTTTATTATTTGTATTATAATGTAGTTATGATAAAATTTAATAAAGAAGGGTAATTAAATAATGAAGAAAATTAAATTTTTAGCTAGCTTTGTATCTTTAATGTTTACATTACCAATGTGTGTAAGTAATATCAATAATGTATCAGCTCGTACGCCAGTCGATGATACATCGGTTAGTACTTCTTCAGTTAAAAAGGACGCTGAAAATGCGACGGTTTGCGTTACTCCTAAACAAGAAGAAGCAGTAGCTTTAATAAAAAGCGGATCAGATTCACGTAATTTCAATGGTTTTAGGAATGTAATAGAGCACCCTTTTAAAGTGCTTTTTTCAGGAGCCAAAGGTGCAGTGCTTGGATATTTGTCTTCCTTAATTACGCTGGGAATTATTCCACCGTGGATTAGTGTACCGGTCGGGACGATTTGTGGAATGTTAAGTAAAATTATCGCATTATATGAACAAGGTGCAAAATAATTAAATTTCATTATAGTACTCAAAACCACCATTTTCACCGGTGGTTTTGATTTGATATTATTGTCTACCGGCTTTCTGTATTTTCTTGCCTCTACATCTCAGGCACTCCCCAAAATCAGGGAGTGCCTAGTTGAGATCGCTGACCTGTTTCCTAAATCCTCTTTTTTTATAAAAAAATTATCAAATCCGCCAAATAAAACCTCCCCAACATAAAAAATAAAAATATCCCGCCCAATTCACGGCCACCCGGCTCTCCTGTAATTTCACAACTTAAATCTTAAAAATTTAATCTCCTTACTCAGATTTAGGTGCTTTCGGTAGATTTAAAGCCCTTCCGCATGCAAAACAATGAGCTTTTTTAGTCTTCTTTAGATTTACAATATTGGAAGCTCTGCATTCCGGACATATAATTTGAACCATATCCTGCGGATTGTAAGGGTCTGCTACTTGCTCTAAATCCTTTTTGTTTTCCTCATTCATGGCCATAACTATTATACCCCCCTTCCCAAAATCTATATCAATAGGTTTTATTCAAAACTGAGCAGAACGTTTAAGCCGGGTTTTGTTTTAAGTAATCATCTATCTTGGCCGGCTGTTGCCAGACGGCTCAATGCCACCTCTAAAAAGCTGCCGAGCAAGCATTATGCTTTTTGTCGCGGTGTTGCTCCGAATAGGGTTTACATAAAAAATATGTCTCCATACCTTCTAGTGAGCTCTTACCTCACTTTTCCACCCTTACCTAAATAAATTTAGGCGGTATATCTCTGTTGCACTTTCCCTAGGGTCACCCCCGGCGGCTGTTAGCCGTTATTCTGCTCTGCGGAGCCCGGACTTTCCTCATATATAAGCTTTTCAGCTCTATACACGCGATTACAAGATCTGCTCTGGATTTGAATTATACCGCATTAATATAAATTTGTCAATAACCTCGTTTAGACAGGGGCAACAACTCTAGGATATAATATCCAAAAATTAATAAAAAGTAATCCAATTTGTGTACCAGATAATCACTTTAAATACCAATTTAATAAAACTTATTTTTGCTTATTTAGCCCCTGTATATCTACTCGAATGGCACCGCTGTTTAGTCAAAATTCTACATTCTAAATCCTCTTACAAAATATCAAGTATAACAGTATATCCACATAATGAATAATATAACATTATGTGGATAATCAAAAAATCCTTAGCACACATAAATGCTAAAGATCAGACGTCTGGTGGGAGATGGTGGATTCGAACCACCGAAGTCAGAGACAACAGATTTACAGTCTGTCCCCTTTGGCCGCTCGGGAAATCTCCCTTATATCCGACATGGAGCTGGTGGACGGACTTGAACCCCCGACCTATTGATTACAAATCAATTGCTCTACCAACTGAGCTACACCAGCTCAAAAATTGTCTACCCATAAAGAATATCACTAAACAATTTCATTGTCAACTACAAATTTAAAAATATGGAGGGATTATTTATGGAATCAAAAGGAATAGATGTTTCGTACTATCAGGGAGACATAAATTGGAACCGGGTCTCGGAAAATTCTATAGATTTTGCTATGCTCAGAGCTTCTTACGGCTCAAACGGTACAGATGAAATGTTTGTAAAAAATATCACCGGCATCGAAAATACCAATATCCACCCCGGAGCGTACCATTATTGCTATGCCATGAATACAAAAGAAGCTGTAGATGAAGCACTGCATTTTATCGATACTATAAAGCCTTTTGAACTGCACTACCCCGCAGCACTGGATATGGAAGAAAGATCCATAGCTCAGCTCGGCAGAAAAACTGTAACGGATATTATTATCGCTTTTATCCAGACCCTAAAAGACCACAGATATTATCCCATTTTGTACGTAAGCATCAACTGGATTAGAAATTACATAGATATGGACAGAATTTCTGATTTGGATATCTGGCTTTCCGACCCCGGTCCCAAAATGAGATATACTAAAAATGTAACTATTTGGCAGTATTTATTGAAAGGTATCGTCCCCGGAATAAGCGGTAATGTCAATTTAAACATGTCATTTAAGGACTATCCCGGCATAATTAAAAGCGAGGGTCTAAATGGCACCGAAAATTCAAACGGTCAAGATGAGCAGCTTCCTCCATCAGAGGGTGAAATCCCTGTTGTCTACCGCGTGAGGAAAAATAATACCTTATGGGGCATAGCAAAGCACTTCCTGGGAGACGGAAACAGATACAAGGAAATTATGCAGCTAAATAGCTTATCCACTGATACAATCTATCCCGGGCAGCTACTCATGATACCCGAAAAATAAAAACAGAGGGTCAATAAAAGGCCCTCCGTTTTTTAACTAACACCATAAAACTCCAAAATTTATTTAAGTTCCGGCTCTTTTTCCGCAACCTTTGCCTCATACTTGTCACTGAGTTTAAATACCGAGACTATCCATGCTCCCAGAATCACGAAGAACAATGGTATAATTGTGAACAAGTGCTGTATTAACTTACTTCCTGATGCAACTACGTTCGTTAAGGTCCATACAATTGCAGAAGCCCCCGCTTTACCGGCCCTTCCGCCAATAACCTCAACCGCAGCCTGACCTTTGACCCTTGTATCCTCATCAAGAGGTATATAAGCCATACTCTTCGTCTGGTCAAACAAGCAATACTTAACTCCCTTGGCTGTTGCATCAAAGAACAGTCCTACCCATATTGCCAGCATCGGTACGGACATCCCAAACCAATAGCTTGATGCTCCGCCTAAACGTATATACGCCATCAGTAAGAAGAATATTCCGCCGCCCACTACTGTTATGACAGGCGTAATAAGTGCACTGATTTTCCAGTTAAATCTCCTTAGTATATTACTCGCAACAAACGTAAAGAATATAGTAAGAATCCCTGTAACCATTGATAAGTTACCCATCATGGCCGCATATTGGTTCGGGTCTTTAAGCATAGCTCTCATATGCTCTTTCCATACAAGTTCCGTAAAATTAATTCCTACACCGTAGCAAAGAACAAGCGCACAAATCAACATGAAATACGGTGACGTGAATAAGAATCTAACTCCCGCCATTATACCCATTTTCTCTTTCTTCTTCTTTTTCTTAACAAGAGACGGATCATAGCATTTTGGATCTTTCAGTACTATAGAATTTATATAGTAATAAATAGCCATAGTCGCAACACAGAAAAATATACATGCCCACACTAATATTTTTACGTTCGCTTTAAATGCATCACCTTTAGCTGTCGCCATAGTGCGAAGTACAGAACCTGAAGCGATTACTCCTACATTTCCTATCGTGGTATAGAATGGGAAAAATCTCTTTACCTCTGTTTTCATTGTAATTTGGTTTGCAAATTGCCAAAACAATGACGAAATTGCAAGAGTTCCCCAAATCTCCGAAACGATATAGAACAGCGTATATGCCCAGTTAGTCACACACGGAATTATATAGTGCAAAAACCACGGCATAGTCTCCTGCATATGAATAACTGCCTCTTTATTCGCATGTAAATGACCGTCAACCGCACTTGGGAAAAGAAAAAGTACAAATATTGCGTAAAATGCAACAAACATACTTACTATTATGTAGAAAGTTTTGTCAACTCCAAATTTATCCACCAAGTACGTAAACAGTATAACAACCAAAAAAGCAGCAGGCATTACAAAAAACAATTTAAGCGGCGGTATTAACTCTGCTCCCCCACAAGTTGCGTATTTCTGAATAAACACGTCCTTTAAATCCCTAACCATCGTATACACAAAAAGTATACAAAACATCAAAAGACTCATCGGTAAAAATTTTTTAAGTTCATAGCCGTGTATTGGCCAAAAAATGGATTGGAATTTATTAAATTCCGACTTGCTCGCAGCGGTACTATTTGTGCCACCCATAATTCTAAAACACCCTTTCTGAATAACTAAAATATTTTGACGCGAACACTAACACAGATTTTTCCTAAAAATCACCATCTTCCTGAAGCAGTTTATACAAACATCGGTATACGCTCTATAAACCCTGACAAATACGCTGCAACACTCGCATAAGAAACTTCCTTACGCACCGGTATCAAGCATATAAATCAACAAACACCTAAAATACCCAAATAGTTTCACTATACTTATAATTCATATAGCTCTAATCATCAAGTATTCCTACAGCGACTAATATTGTATCAATTTTTTTTCCATATTACAACTAATTTTTCATGTTTTTTATTACTATTTTTTTGAATTAATCCTACATTTATTATTATTTTACCCCTCTGTTATAAAAAATCTAGTCTTCTTCCTAAAATCGATCTCTTATTTTTGTCATGCTCTGCAAAATGGACTTTCACTGTGTATTTTTGTCTTTAAACCGTTATCCCAATAAAAGCTATAATTCACAAATTAATTTTCTAAAATATCACTTGAAAAAAGTTCCGGTTTCTGATAGAATTAGATGAAGTATATTTATATTATGGAGGATAAGCTTATGGCAAAATGTGATATATGCGGTAAAGGTGTGACTTTCGGTATAAAAGTTTCTCACTCTCACAGGCGTTCTAACAGAACATGGAAACCAAATATAAAACGTAAGAAAATGGTTATAAATAATGTGCCTATGCATGTGCATATTTGTACCAGATGTCTGCGTTCCAGTAAAATCAGCGAGACAGCTTAACTGAAGTCTTACGTCCTTGCTCTAAATTGCAACTCCCGGTTCTCAGTCTGAGCGCCGGGAGTTTTTTAATCGATATGAAAAATACCTTGCGTAGCCGTGTAGGAGCTATCTGCACTACTCAATTAACTTTTTTACTATGTAGCACTTCGCACTTTTTCCTCTCCGTTGACCGCAAGTCCGAAACTTACTGATAATGCTTGATTTATTCTGTTCATGGAAAACCTGTCTATACAACCTATTCTCTCCTTCAAACGTACTTTATCAAGCGTTCGGATTTGTTCAAGCAAAACTACCGAATCTTTTGCCAAACCGCAGCATTTTGTATTCAGTTCTATATGGGTCGGGAGTTTTGACTTTGTCTGTTGGCTGGTTATCGCCGCCGCTATGACCGTAGGACTGAATCTGTTCCCGATGTCATTTTGTACAATCAACACGGGTCTCATCCCACCTTGCTCCGAACCGACTACAGGACTTAAATCAGCATAAAATATATCCCCTCGTTTTATGTTCATGACCTTCACTCTCCATTTTGTATTATTTTTTAGTCTATGGTAGTATTTTTGACTACTTTTGAAGGTTTTAATCATAAAACTGCTAAATTAATTAAAAATATTTATATGCCAATTTTTAAATAATCATATATATTTTTACTTATAACCGTTTTTAAATCATTACCCCCTACTCAGTGCAATTATTTTCGCCGTCAGCACCAAATGGTCTGCCTAAAAGCTCCGAAACACTTTTTATATCCCCCAAATCTAAAGCCTTACGTATTCTGGTAGAGCTTACAGTCAGGTTTTTGTAAATTACAGGCTGTGTAATCTCGACTTCAATACCGTATAAATCACATATATTTTTTAAATCCTCTGAATCTGCCCTTCCACCACGTCCAAACCTAAAATTAAACCCGCAAGAAACATATCCTGCATTTAATTTGCCTGAAAGTACGTCTCTTACAAATTCATCCGGTGATAAATTTTTTATCGATAAAAAATCTATGCTATAAACTACATCTACTCCCATATCAGATAATATCTTATATTTTTGGTTCAAAGGTATTATTTCTCTGCATTTTTTGTCAAATATGGATTTTGGATTTCGCACAAATGTAAAAACCACCGGAGTCATACCCTGCTTCTTCTTATCCAAGATTTTCTTTATAACTTCCCTGTGCCCTATATGAACTCCGTCAAAACACCCTATCGCTACGGCTGTCCTACTCTCAAAGTCCGCACTGATAATTTTATCCAGTATTTTCAATTTCTTTCAATCTTTCCTCATTATCCTATTACCTTAACTTAAAAGCTTAAAAACGGACAATTCTTCTTTGTAAATATCCACCGCACCCAAACCTAGAAATTTACTGCCTTCAAAAACTCTGTACCTGTCCCCGTTTATCCATTTTTGAGAACTTTTTAGCCTGTCCAAAAGCAGACCTACTCCATTTCCAAACCTGACTGCCTGAGAATGCGTAATATATATATCTTTCAAATCGTCAAACAGAGACTCCAGCGGTACAATCATGTCGTCAATGCGACCAAGTTTTATGTAATCCAGAAATTTTTCCACAGTCAAACTCATGTCTATACTAAATCCGTTAGACTCCAGTCTTCTCAAACCCGTCATAGTCCCCGCAGAGCCAAGTGCCTCACCAATATCCGCACAAAGGGAGCGTATATATGTACCCCTGGAGCAGTTTACTAATATTGTAGCCTCTTGCTTTTGTTCATCAAAATCGATAATATCAATGCTATCAACAAATACCTTGCGTTTATCTCTTTCTACGCATTCGCCTCTTCGTGCCAGCTCATATAACTTAACACCACCCCTTTTAACTGCCGAATACATAGGCGGTATTTGATATATTTCTCCTGTAAACCGGCCGACCGCTTGCTCTAACTCATCACACTTAATTTTCTTGTCATAGTATTTTACAATTTTGCCTGTAATGTCCTGTGTATCAGTCTCAAGCCCAAATTTCACCGAAGCCTTATATTTTTTTTTATGGTTCACAATTAAATCTAAAGTTTTCGTCGCCTTTCCAAGCATGACCGGCAATACACCTGTAGCCATAGGGTCTAACGTGCCCATATGCCCGACTTTTTTTATTCCCAGGCTTCTCCTGACAATCGATACAACCTTAAACGAAGTTATATCTTTTGGTTTATCGATAACTATAATTCCATCTACACTCATACCTTAATTTTTTCCTTAATTACACCAAGTATCTCAGATCGTAAATCGTCAATGTCACCCTCAAATGTGAATCCTGCAGCACAAGCATGACCCCCGCCGCCAAATTCCTCACAAATGCTCACTGCATTTACGTCTTCTTGGGTTCTAACAGATACTCTGTAAATACCACTTTGTTTTTCCCTTATGGTAACTCCCACATCGACCCCTTCTATACTCCTTGGAATCGACGCTATACCTTCCAATTCGTTTTCTGAAACCCCGGTCTTTTTCATCATATCAAGCGTAACAACTATAATAGCACATCTGTACTGAAAGAAATACTCCAAGGATTTATATATAAGCATCTCCAAACTGATAAGCCTCTTTGGCTTAGTATCAAATAAAATTTTGTTTATCTTACCTAAATCTATACCCTTTTCTATTAAATCCGCCGCTATTTTGTGTGTCTGAGCCGTCACATTTGAATACTTAAAACAGCCTGTATCGGTCGCTAGACCCACATAAAGGCATGAAGCAATCTCTTCGTCTATCTGCACACCTAAAATCTTTATGAGTGCATAAATAATCTCCGAAGCAGACGCCGACATAGCATCAACAAACGTAATATCTGCATAATTTTTGTTGGTCATGTGGTGGTCAATGCATAAATCCACACTGCCAGAATACCGGAGCAGAGCCCCTTCAAACTGATTAGTGCTTGCAACATCAACACTTATAATAAACCGGGGCTCAAAGTCCTCCCCCTCAGCACACTTTGCAATAAACTTATATTTATTGGGAATTTCATCGCTGCATAGTACCTTAGCCCTTTTACCCATCTTCTGTAAAGCTCTGCAAAGCGCATACGCCGACCCTATTGTATCACCGTCAGGGTTTTTATGGGTGAGTATATAAAAGTCATCCCTGCTTCTCAATATAACCGATATATCCAATAAAGATTTCACTGTTTACCATCCTCCGCTGAAGCTAATTTATCAATTTTCTCAATCATATTCATACTGTATTCAATCGAGTCCGTCGCCTTAAACTCCATATTCGGAATACTGCGAAGTTCTAATCTTTTTCCCAGCTCCCTTTTTATATACGGCACGGCACAATTTAGTCCCTCAACTGCTGTTTTTGCCTTATCAAGACCCTCTATCGAACTTATAAAAACACGGCATGATGATAAATCTTTGGAAATATCAGTTTTTACCACGTCAAAAAAGCTATTCCTTACCCTGGGGTCGCTCAAATCCCTTGTAATTGCTGTTATTTCCCTTTTTATACTCTCACCCATATGCTGCATCCTATGACTCGGCATCCAAATCCACCTCTTTTTAACTTAATTATTACCACTCAACGTCTAACTTATTAATCTCTATATTCTTCCATGGTGAATGCCTCAAAAATATCTCCTTCTTTAATATCATTAAAATGTTCAAGCCCTATTCCGCATTCATAACCTTGTGCAACCTCTTTAACATCGTCTTTGAACCTGCGAAGAGACTGTATTTTATCCTCCGATATAACAATCCCATCTCTGACTACCCTTATATCTGCATTCCTGAGTATCTTGCCCGAGACAACGTAGCATCCGGCAATAGCCCCAACACTGGAAATTTTATAAACCTGACGACACTGTGCACTGCCAAGAAGAACTTCTCTGAACTTAGGTTCAAGCATCCCTTTCATAGCTGAACTTATTTCATCTATACAGTCATAAATCACCCTATACAGACGCATATCCACATGGTTTCGCTCAGCGGTGTCTGAAGCAATCGAATCCGGTCTTACGTTAAAACCCACAATTATGGCATTGGATGCGTTGGCAAGCATAACATCAGATTCATTTATCGCACCAACAGCCCCATGTATGACCTTCACCCGCACCTCATCATTGCTCAGACGTTCCAAAGACTGCTTTACAGCCTCAACTGAGCCTTGCACATCCGCCTTAACTATGATTTTTAGCTCTTTAACTTCGCCCATTTTCATCTGATCAAATAAATTATCGAGCGTTACTTTTGTCTGGCTCCCGAATTTATCCTCTTTTTCTTTATTGCGTCTCTGTTCAACCAGCTGCCTGGCAAGTTTCTCGTCTGATACAACATCGAACACATCTCCGCCTGACGGCACACTATCAAGACCGGTTATCTCAACCGGAACAGACGGTCCCGCTTCTTTTGTTCTGGCTCCCCGGTCATCTGTCATGGTTCGGACGTGCCCCACCGTAACTCCCGCCACTACGGTATCGCCCACCCTGAGAGTGCCGTTTTGTACAAGAACCGTTGCAATAGGTCCACGTCCCCTGTCAAGCCTCGCTTCTATAATTGTCCCCTTCGCCGGACGATTCGGGTTTGCCCTGAGTTCTTTTAAATCTGCAACCAATGTCACCATTTCAAGGAGTTCTTCTATACCTTCTCTGTTTTTTGCCGAAACCGGTATGCAAGGAACATCCCCTCCCCACTCTTCCGGGACAAGTCCATATTCTGTGAGCTGCTGTTTTACTTTGTCAGGGTTTGCCCCCTCTTTATCCGTTTTGTTTATCGCCACAATTATTGAAACTTCTGCATCCTTTGCATGATTTATCGCCTCTATGGTCTGCGGCATGATTCCGTCATCCGCTGCCACAACTAAAATCGCTATATCCGTAACCTGTGCTCCACGGGCTCGCATAGTAGTAAATGCCTCATGACCGGGAGTATCCAAAAAGGTTATTTCCTTGCCGTTTATCTCGACACGGTAAGCCCCTATGTGCTGTGTTATGCCTCCCGCTTCCGTGGATATGACGTTTGTATGTCTTATTGCGTCGAGAAGAGAAGTTTTTCCGTGGTCAACGTGACCCATAACCACAACAATCGGAGACCTTGGAACTAAATCCTTTTCATCATCCGGACTGTCATCTATAATTTTATCCTCTATTGTAACAACTACTTCCTTCTCAACCTTAGCATGAAATTCCATAGCAACAAGACTTGCAGTATCAAAATCGATCGTGTCATTTATGGACACCATCATTCCCATCATCATCAGTTTTTTAATCACTTCCGCCGCAGTCGCCTTCAGCCGTGATGCAAGCTCACCAACAGTAATTTCCTCAGGGACCGAAATAGTAAGCTGACGTGATTTTCGCTCCATCGCAATCCTTTTTAATCTTTCTGCTTCGGTCTCTTTTCTGGAATTTTTCGGCTTACCCCTTTGCTGAGATTTCTGAGTAATTTTTTGTTTTCTCACCATATTATCGGTCTGGACTTTCTCCGCTGCCATTTTATCGTATTTTTCGTTGTACTTTTCTATATCGACATTTACACTGCGAGTGTTGACTATACGGCTGTGGGACTTACTCTCCTCAGCCGGAGACACATTTGAAGAGTCCTTAGGCTGAATTTTCAGAACCTTTTCTTCTTTTTTCTTTTTCTCGATTTTATCTTTTTTAGGTTTTTCTGCCACCCTCTTTTCGGCAATCTCTTTTTTATTGGGCTTTTTGTCCTCCCCGGCGCTATCCGGTTTAGCCTCCCTTTTTGCAGATTCAAAATACTCATCAAAGTTTTTCACTTGGTTCATCTGAGTATAGTATTCGAAAATAACAGACAGTTCTTCCTCATTTAGAGCCGTCATGTGATTTTTTTCCTCGTTCAGATACTTTTTCAAAATGCCCGTTAACTCTTTACTAGTGTGACCTAAATCTTTCGCAGCTTCATATACTCTGTATTTCACCATATATTTAATTCCTCCCCGAACAGCCATTACTTATCAATATACTCTTTACCTTCAACGCCATATTCTCATCGGATATACCCAAAATCCCCGAGGCTTTCCCCAATAGATCCCCAACATAAGCCATTGTCTCAGAAATCTGAAAATATTCAACATCTCTACCTTTCAAGAAAAATAAGATATTCTTTTTAGATTTTTCAGATAAATCAGAGGTAAGCAAGATCAGCCTGATTTTATTTTTATATACCCCCTCTTTTACACAGTTATATCCAAAACTCATATTTCCCGACTTAACCACAATGCCTAAAAACGACATAAGTTCATTGTTCAGATTCATTCACCAGCTTCTCAACGTCATCATAAACACTTAAATCAACTCTTCCGGAAAACGCTCTTTCCAAACGTCTGGCCTTTTTCGCTTTTATTAAACAATCCACACTTCTGCAAATATACGCTCCCCGCCCTTCAGCATGACCGCTGCTTACAAATATATTTATTTTACCATTTTCCTCTTTTTTCACTATTCTTATTAAATCACTTTTTGGCTTCCTCGCGCCACACCCTACACATTTTCTAAGCGGAATATTATTGCTCCTCACTACTAAGTCCCCTTAAAACATTTATTTATCGTAAAATGCACTCTCCGGTTTAATATCTATTTTCCAGCCGGTAAGCCTGGCTGCTAAACGAACATTTTGCCCTTTATTTCCTATCGCCAGAGAGAGCTGGTCATCGGGGACTACTGCTACACATGTCCTCTCCTCTTCGGAGATAATATCTACCTCTGAAACCTGTGCCGGAAGCAGAGCTTCTTTAATAAATTCATGTGGGTCATCGCTATAATTAATAATATCGATTTTTTCTCCGCCGAGTTCCTCAACGACATTATTGACCCTCGCCCCGTAATTGCCTATACATGACCCAACAGCACTGATATTTTTATCGTGGCTTATAACTGCCACTTTAGACCTAGACCCCGCCTCACGTGAAACCGCTTTTATTTCAATGTCCCCCTTCGCTATGTCCGGAACCTCCATCTCAAAAAGCTTCTCCACAAAACCGGGGCATGTGCGTGAAACCATTACACGTGGTCCCTTATCTCCCTCTCGAACATCAGAAACATAAACCTTAATCCTATCTCCCTCTTTCACATTTTCAATGCCTATTTTCTCACTCCGCGGAAGCATAGATTCAACCTTTCCTATCCTCAGCGTCAGTATTCCGTTAATAGGGTCTACCCTCTCAACAAGTGCACTTACTATTTCATGCTGCCTGTGCTGAAATTCCTTTGTAATCTGACTCCTTTCGCCATCTTTTATTCCCTGTCTTATTATATTTCTGGCCGTCTGAGCTGCTATTCTGCCAAATTCTTTGGTATCAAGCGGAATTGCAACCTTATCCTCAATAGATGCACTAGGGTTAATTTTTTTTGCATCTTCTAAGGATATCTCTCTGCCACTTACAACCACTTCATCAACAACTTCTTTAAGAAGACTTACCTTGAACTCTCCCTTATCCTCATTAATGTCGATAACTACATCTTCATTACCGTCGTAGCTGTTTTTGCAGGCCGTAACAATAGCCTTTGTTATCTTCTCAATCATAAAATCCATAGGTATTCCACGTTCGCTTTCCAACAAATGAAGAGCATCAAAAATTTCTTTATTCATAAAAATATTCTCCCTCAAATATTCTATTAGCTTATTACGCCATTATAGCTAGCTATAATAATATCATACTTAACCGATAAAGTCACGCTTTTAGTAAAAATTAAACGGTTTTTATTAAATATTTTCACCTTACAATAAAAGCACCTCAAAAATAGCGATTTAAAAAATATAAAAGGCAGCATACATCTACCTGTGTGCCGCCCAAAGTTCGCTTGTAATTTATTTGTTTTTCGATTCCAGCTCCCTTACCTCATAAATACAATCCAATATCTCGTTGAGTTGCTTATTCTCCTGCTCTATTTTCTTTATTTCATTTTGGCAAGTCTTCAAATTGTGTGCGGCCTCCTTGAGACCGACTCTGTTCTTCGTTATTTTATTGTTTTTTACATCCCAATCATACTGCTTTTCCCACTCTTCAAGTCCCTTGCCTTTCCAGAATAACCATTTATAACCACGCTGATAGGCATCTGTCTTTAAAGCAGCGTCATTATTTTGCAGCTTTTGGTTGGCACTCTTCTCCACTTTGTCAAGATTTCCGCTCCTGTGCCATACACCCAAACCACTGCCTGTACTAATTTCCTCAATCTCAGCTTTAAGTTCTTCCGGTGTCTTGGCCGTATCACCGCCATCATCGTCATCATCGTCAACCGCCGGAATACCAATATCAGTATCAGCCGGACTCTCGCCTCTCTCGTTCAACAGTCTCTTCTCTCTCTCTTCCAACGTCTCTACTTTTTTGTCTTTAAGAATACTTGTATCCCTGCTTGCAGCCACACTGGCATCTGCCTTTCCGCTCTGGGCTATCTTATAAAACTTGTTCTTATCGTCAAATACTGCAATGTCAAACTCTGAGCATAATTCGGCAATGAGGCTGCTTCCCGCTTCTTTTCTGATCGTTTTAATGTCAGGTATAAAAGTAACATAATACGATACTTCATCGTAAGGTATACAAAACGTATCCCCTGCTTTATTAAAATTTATGATCCCAGCGAGCGAAACCTTCGCTTTTTTGGCTCTAAGCACTATATAGATATTATCATCCGAGCACCCTTGAAAAACTTTCCTTTCTAAAAAATCTAAGCCCTGCGCAAGCGTTAGCTTATTTCCTGCATAAAACTGTTTCTTTTCGCCATTTACATAAATTATGAAGGGTTGAGCATTCTTTGCGTACTTGTCTGCCGACTTAACCATTTTACCTAAAATTATTTCTATTTTTTTGCTATCCTTCTCCTGTAAAATCTCATCTTTATATTCAGATTTTACTAACTCTACTATTTTATTATCTCTTTCCATGTCTTCAACAGGGTAAAGATCCCTTGGACTCACTCCACTAGGCCATTTACTGACTACATCATGCAGACTATTTACCAAGACGTCATCAGCGTTAATTTTTGATAACATATTAAGTATTTTTTTAAAATCCCACAAATCTGACACATCTTCTAACGAGTCTAAAATAAGTTTTACTCTCTCACCCTCATTAATAGTATTATCTTGCATTCTCTTCAAATTTTCCCCCAATTTTTCTCCTTTTTCTTGAAGGATTTCCTGTCTTAATCTCTGTTGTACGACTACCAATTCATTATGCCACTTTGTAATAAGTTTATCTAGCCCAGTCATAATAGCTTTTCTGTCCTTCATCTTTGGAAAGTCATTTCTATAATGTCTACTATTCAGGTAGGTGTTAACCCCCTTATACAAAGCCTCGAGAAACACCAATATCCTCTCCAGTAACTCCGCCTTCTTTTTCAGTAACTCTGCCTTCTTCTTCAGTAACTCCGCCTTCTTTTCCAGCTCCTCAAGGTTCTTGCTAATTTGAATATATTCATAGATATACTCAAATAGTAATCTATATACGCATCCTGAGGGCAGATATTTAATATATTGCTCACCATGGCCCTGCCATTTGGGCTCCCCCCCCTTAAGCATGATGGCAACTATCTTGAGAAGACCAGAGTTAAAAATAATTTTATCAAACCGTGCATATGGGGTGTTACTATTCTTCTTTTCAGCCGTTTTATTCAAATCTGCCTTTTCTTTTGAAGTCAGCTTTCGCATTTTTTCAGAGTCTTTGCCTTCCGATCTGAGGTATATAAGGATAGGCATCATATCTTTCTGTGTCTCACAGATTTCTTCAAATATTTCATTTTCAGAATCTGCTTTCTTGCGTTCACGCCTTTTAATATCTTGTATACAACGATTAACTCTATTCTCTGCTGCACTATTCACTGCTTTACCCACTATATTCTCCTCCCTTATTTTGTTAATTTACAAAAATTAGTTGCATGGTATTAATTATAATAATAAAATTTGAATTAATCAATACTTTTATATATAAAAGATATATAAAATCTCTAATTTTATTAAATATTTTGGATTATTACCTCTTATTTTATGTATCTAATATTTTATTTCTCGTTCTCTAAATAAATATATCGCTTCAAAAAATAGACGAACTTTCCCTTAAAATAAAAACTTTCCGAGCTATATTGCCCGGAATCCAGCTTTATAGTATTGGTTAGTAAAAACTCCGCAAAATCCTAATCGCCCTTGCGTTCAGAAGAGCGTAAAGCTTGCCTCGCCTTTTTAATTTCAGCCATCTGAGCCGCAACAATTTGTTCTGCATCTTTCATAAGATTATCTACGTACTGGTTTGCCGCTGCTTTGATTTTTTTGGAGTCAGATTTAGCATCCGATATGATTTTATTTGCGGTCATCTGAGCATTTTTTACAATTTCGCTCTGTTCTATCATAGAATGAAATTTTTCCTCTGAAAGTTTTACTATGCGAGCTGCTTCCTTTTTGGCATCATCTATAATCTTAGAGCTGTCCTCAACTATACTCTTAGCCTGGACTATTTCCTTCGGCATTTTAAGACGTATATCTTCAAGCAGACACCTAATTTCCTTACTATCTAAAATTACTTTCCCTCCTGATAACGGCAAATGCCAAGAGGTATCTAAAATTTCATATAGATCATCAATTATTTTGTCCATGCCCATTTTAACTACTCCTTTATTTTATACTTCTGAATTTCCACTGCGGTCAGTATACATATTAATTTGAATACTCCCATACCTGTAATTCTTTTTATGAGTAAACCTTCCGAAGCTCAATCCATGATTTTTTTCAGTCGAAGACTCAGTGATTATTATACCACCTTGATTCACAGCATGGTTAATATATCCCGGCAAAACCTCAAGCAAGCCGGAGTTATATGGTGGGTCAAGAAACACTATATCTGCTTTTTGGGGAGAATACTTCAAAAATTCTACCGCATCCGAGTCAACAAGCCGCACATTAAACCTATTTTTTAGCTTACACATGTTTCTCTTTATAACATCTAAGGACGACTTGTTATTATCTACTATTATAACCTCGCTTGCTCCCCTGCTGGCGGCCTCTATGCCAATCTGCCCCGAACCCCCAAATAAATCTAGAAATACTTTGCCCTGAATATCAAACTGTATAATGTTAAAAACTGATTCTTTGACTTTCTCGGTAGTGGGTCTGATGTCTTTCTCCGCTATCATTTCTAAGTGCAGCCCTCTGGCAGCTCCCGAAACAACCCGCATAATAAATTCATTCCCCTCAAACCAAACTCAAAACCGTGTTTATAATTATCTCAAAATTTTATCCGCCGGTCAACAGCTCTTTCACACACAAATATTAATTATTTTTATGGCTAAAGCAAAATATTACATGTATTTATAATGGTTTTTTAAAACAGTATCTATCCACCCCACTACGGGCAAATATCTTAAATCCATTTTGTATGCGTTTACTATCCCCATTATCGAGAGAACTACCCACAGTGTCCATATCCCGGTATGCAGAAGCAGTCCCAGAATCTCTGCGAATACCGGGAAAATATATAATACATTAGTTATATGCCTCGCAAATGTCTCTAAAAGCACTACGGTGAAAAATAAGATTCCTCCCTGCCATGAATGAAAATCCATCATCCTGTTAAATCGTCTCTTCGACATGCGTGTCACTATAAAAAGAGGTCCCACATAAGAAATCATGGAATAAATCCTAACAATATCATCCAGTTTGTCATAATTCAAAACAGCCCACCCCCATACACTCTACATATCCTCATTGATTATAATTCTCTATAGAAATATAATCTATCTTTACATCTTCTAACGGTTTATCCCTTTCATCAGTCTTGACCTTCGAGATTTTTTCAACAACATCCAGCCCTTCAAATACCTGCCCGAATACCGTATGTCCTCTCTTTTCGGTGCTATAATAGCCATCTAAATTAGGATTTCCTCCATGCTCTTCATACAGTTTTTTTATACTGTCGGTAATCTTAGACATATCAACCGTTGAGCCATACCTTTTACTAAATTCCGATGGATTTTTTTTGTATATTTCATATTCCTGCTCAAATCCGCTCCATCCCGGGAATTTATCCGGGCTCTGATAGTTTATAAAAAACTGACTTCCATTTGTATTTTCTCCTCTATTAGCCATGGCAAGCGCACCTGTAATATTAAACAAACTGTCAGAAAACTCATCTTCAAAATCTTTCCCCCATATGCTCTCCCCTCCTGTACCGTCTCCCTGGGGATCTCCGCCCTGAATCATAAAGTTTTCAATTACTCTGTGAAACCTTATTCCATTATAATAGCCATTGCGTGAGAGTGTCTTAAAGTTTTCAACGGCTTTTGGTGCAGCATCCGGGAAAAACCTGATTTTAAACGTTCCGTAATTCGTACAGACTGTCGCAACCTCCTCACCCTGAGAAGGCATGTCGAGCTGATATCCCACAGTATTAGTTGATTTCATTTCTGAATTATCTCCTTTCCCACACCCCGTTAAGAATAAAGTCACACCGAAAAAAGCTGCGGTGCACAAACCCAATAATTTAATTTTCTTCATAATATCACTACCTATATAATATCTTTATATGCGATTTATTATAATATATAAAACTGACCTAATCAATTATATATTTATATAATTTTAAGTAAATTACATATATGTGTTCTTAAAGTCACCCTCACTTATTATATTTATTCCCAATTTTTTGGCTTTTTCCATCTTACTGCCCGGATTCTCCCCGGCAAGCACAAATGATGTATTTTTAGACACCGTCGAAACAACCTTCCCGCCCAATCTTTCTATAATTTCAGTCATTTCACTCCTCGTATGGTTCCCCAGCGTCCCCGTCAGTACAAACGTTTTCCCGGATAAAACCCCCTTAGCATCATCTTGTGTATACGTCATATCTACCCCATATTCCTTAAGACGCTTAATAAGATTTTTCGTCTGCGGCAGAGAAAAATAGTAAACTACGCTCCTGCCGACCACTAATCCCATTCCGTCGATTAAAGATATATCCTGCGCCGATGCATTTTGTAAATTATCCATACTCTTAAACCGCCCCGCAAGAAGTTTGGCGGCCCTCTGCCCTACATGACGAATCCCTAAAGCAAATACCAGACGATCCAAACCCCTGCTTTTGGATTTTTCTATGGATTTTATGAGATTATCCGCAGATTTTTCACCCATTCTCTCTAATGAGCATATTTCTTTGGCTTTTAATTTGTATAAGTCTGCCGGAGAAGATATAAGCCTATTTTGGATTAGAGACTTTACCGAAGATTCCCCCATCCCTTCAATATCCATCGCATCCCTTGATACAAAATGGATTATGTGTCTTATAAGCTGTGCCGGACAGTCTGTATTATTGCACCGAAGAGCTGCTTCATCCTCCTCACGGGTCACTCTGGAGCCGCACGACGGACAAATTCTCGGCATGGAAAAAGCTTTGGATTCGGGCAGATGACTCTCCACTCTGACAACCTCAGGTATAATCTCCCCCGCCTTTCTGAGAATTACATTATCTCCAATTCTTATATCTTTTTCCTTTATAAAATCTTCGTTGTGAAGAGATGCCCTGCTCACAGTCGTGCCGGAAATCATAACCGGTTTAAATATCCCTGTGGGAGTCAAAACCCCAGTCCTGCCCACGTTTATCTCTATTTCTGTGAGCTGAGTTACCTTCTCCTCAGGGGGATATTTAAATGCTTCAGCCCATTTAGGAAATTTAGACGTACTCCCCAAAAACTGCCTTTGTTCAAATGAATCAATCTTTACAACCGCCCCGTCTATCTGAAAAGAAAGATTGTTTTTAATTTTTCCTATGTGCCTTATCTCAGATATGACCTCATCTATACCGCTGCAGCGTTTGTAAAAAGGGATTACGGGTAAAGATAAACTTTTTAAATAATCAAGCGACTCTTTATGTCCTGATATTACATCGCCTTCTATTTGCTGTATATTAAAAACGAATAAATCCAGTTCCCTCTGAGCTGTAACAGCACAATTTTTCTGCCTCAGAGAACCGGCAGCCGCATTTCTGGGATTTTTAAAAGTTTTTTGTCCGTCATCTTCCTGCTTCTTAACAAGCCGGGCAAAATTCTCTTTTGACATGTAGACTTCCCCCCTGACCTCCAAAAACGGGATTTTTTTACTAAGCGTCATAGGAAGAGTTTTTATAGTCATGAGATTTTCAGTTATATCCTCGCCCACTACACCATCTCCACGGGTAGAGCCCCTTATAAATTTTCCGTTTTCATACTCAAGCGAAACAGAAAGTCCGTCAATTTTAGGCTCAACCACGTACTGCACACTGTCTACACTGCCTCTTACCCTTTTGTCAAATGCAATAATCTCCTCTTCGGAGAAACAATCATGCAGACTTTCCATTTTTACCGCATGTGCAACAGCAGAAAATTTTGCAGAAGCTGCTCCTCCAACCTTCTCAGTAGGAGAATTTTCACTTTTAAGTTCCGGAAAATCAGCCTCTAATTTTTCAAGTTCCCTCACTAATTTATCATATTCATAATCGTCTATTTCAGGTGAGTCTTCTTCATAATATTTTTTATTGTGGTATTCTATTTTCTTGCGGTACCGGTAAACAATTTCTTTAGCCTCATCAAACGTCACTAACATTCACGTCCTTAACATTTCATAAAGTAATTATATAAGTTTATCTTTTATCAATCAATACAAAATATCACTTATTCATATTGTTTAAATCATTTACCCGGCTAAGCTCTGAACCCGAACCCGAAACATAAACATTTGGTACTTCCCCCACTATTACGGTTTCAGCAATGTTCATATTTGTGTCCACATCGGTCGTCACAGGATAGCCCGGAACCAAAGCCCCTATTCTGGTATGAATGTTTAGATAAATTTGATGCTTTGTTTGGTTTATCCCGGCCTCGCAAAATTTGCTTTCAAACTCTGTAACAACACTTCCCGATACGGATATTTTAAGCGGTACGCAAGGACCCAATCCACAAAACATTTCAGCCCCTAACAACGTCCCCAATGGTATATTTACTCTATTAATCCCTGACTCAGAAAGTCTGTTTTGTATCGCAATGCTTATTTTGGATTTTAAGCGGTTAATGAGTGAGGAATTAGTCGTCAGAGCTATGACTTTTCCTGTGTCCGTCCGCTCGATATTCACAAGAGAAGAATATTTTATGCCTGAATCATCCAGCTCCTGTAAAACAGCGTCGTTAATTGCATGTATGGAAATCGTCGATGCTTTATTCGCTGCTATGGATTTTATTATCGGTCTCAGCCTCAAGTCAATGATAAGAAAAATTGTCGAAATAATACCTACCAAAATAAATATTTTCCTTTTTCTCTTTCTCAGAATAAATTTATTCGTACTTTTCACCACCGTATTTATAATTACATAATATATAAAAGTATAAAATTTGTGCGTAAAAAGCCTAATTCATCCCAAAGGCAAATTGTAAAATAACCCATTTTAATCTTATAGCACACGTGCTGAAGCAAAAGTATACTAAAAAAAGTATTTTTAAATGTAAGTATATAAATAAATCACCTGCCAATAATAACTGTTGGAGGTGCATTTTTTATGAGTATAATCGAAGAGCAGCAAGAAGAAAAAATACCAAAAGGAAAAGGATTTTATATTACATTGGCAGTTTGCTGTGCAGCAGTCGTTGCCGCAGCATGGTCGACTTACCGCAGTGTAAACAATATTCCCAATACATTACCGTCTGAAGATACCCACGAACAGACCCCCAAAATAAAAAAAGAGGAAATAACTAAAAATAAAAAAACAACCGCTGTACAAAATCCACCAACTAAAAACGAAACTGCCAAAAATAGCCCTATCACAAAGAAAAATGACAAGCCCATCAAAAAAGACGTCACACCGGCTAATCCGGAAAACAGAATTCTCGCTGAGGAAGACGAAAACGAGGAAAATATTCAATCAGTACTATCTGACAGCACGCAGGACTTCATAGTCTACCCCACCAACAACAACATAATAAAGGAATTCAGCGACGGAAAACCTGTCTACTCAAAAACATTGGGCGACTGGCGTGTCCATGACGGTGTGGACTTTAGAGCCGACCGAGGCACCTTTGTAAAATCCATTACGGGCGGAGTCGTAAAGGACATTTATAACGACCCTTCTTACGGGACAACTATTGTAATAGAGCACAATGCAGGATTTGTAGGTTATTATTCCGGGCTTGGTGATACCACACTTGTAAAAAAAGGGGATACAGTAAAAACCGGAGACGATATCGGGTCGATTAATACCGTACCGGTGGAAATATCCGAAGAACCACACTTGCATTTTATGATAAACAAAGATGGCAAGTTTATTGACCCTATTTTAATACTCGACAAGGAGACAGAATAAGTAACATACTCCTGCCTGCGATAAGCTAAGAGGCAGGGGTTTTGCATAACAAAAACAGGTGTACGCCATTGCAAAGCAGAATAATTAAAATAAAAAAATCCCCCGGAGTCAGACCGAGAGAGATATTCTTCTTTACAATACTAAAAATTTTGGAAACACCACATAGACCATACCTCCTAAACAGACACCCCTAACAAAAACACTGCTAATTTTGCGGACGGTCTTCACTCAGTGCGTCCCTTAGCATAGAAACTATCTCCTCTGTATGCATCCCCCTCGAGCCCTTTACAAGAATTTTATCCCCAGGCTCGGCAAAAGTCATAACCTCTTTAAAAGCATCACCGTTGTCCTTACAATGGACGGTTTTAATATAAATAGGCGAATCATCTGCCCCCCTTTGGATGAATTTCGATAAATTCCCTACCGTAATTAAAACGTCTATCCCCTCAACAGCCATATATTTACCCAACTCGTAATGTATTTGCTCCGAACGTTCCCCAAGCTCCAACATATCGGACATCACAACTATATTTTTGCCCTTTATCGGCAGTGCTCTCATAACGCTCACTGAGCTCTTGACCGAATCCGGACTCGCATTATATGAATCATCTATTATATTCAGCCCTTGTATATTGAGAATCTGCTGTCTCATGGAAAGCCCCTTATAGCCCAAAAGTCCCAACTTTATATCATCAAGATGTATGCCCATATCAAGTGCAACAGCTATCGCAGCAAGTGCGTTGTATACATTGTGCATCCCTAAACAAGGAATAGTTATATCATCTTTAAAATCAGGTGCAACTAAAACAAATTCCGTCGAGTCTGACCCAAAATAAATCCCCTGTGCACTGTATTTGTAAGAGCCGTTAAGACCAAAATATGTCACGTCTTCTAAGTTAGCCGCACCCGCCAAGAGCGGACTGTCACCGTTTAAATAATATTTCCCCTTGTAGTCCTTTAACAACTTCAACTTTTCGGCACATATATTCTCAGAGGTCTTTAAATTTTCCAGGTGAGATACCCCTATGTTAGTTACTATACCTATGTTGGCACACGCAATATCCGCTAATCTGTCCATCTCTCCGAACTTACTTATGCCCATCTCCACAACTGCAGCCCCATGGTGCGATTCTAAATTCAGCAGCGTTAATGGCAGTCCTATCTGACCATTGTAGTTTCCCGTTGTTTTTAAAACATCGAGCTCACTGCCCAAAACAGCTGCTGTCATCTCTTTTGTTGTGGACTTGCCCACACTGCCTGTAACCCCTATTACGGGTATGTCAAACCTTTTTCTGTAATTCTTTGCTATGTCCTGCAGAGCCTTTACAGTATCATCCACACTTATAAGCGTTCCCTCACAGACTTTAGACCCTTTATATGAACTATCCAAAAGAGAAGCACCGGCTCCCCTTCTAAAAGCCTCCTCTATGAAGTCATGACCATCCACTCTTTCTCCCCTGATTGGGACAAAAAGACTGCCCGGCTGCACTTGTCTACTGTCCACACATACAGAAGTTACTATACCCTCGGCATCCCCGCTTATTAACTCTCCCGAAGACCATTTAACTATTTCACCGACACTTATACTCTCCATAATACCCCCTGACCCACTCTTCTATCGCATTATTTCCGAAATTATTTCCCTCTCATCAAACGGATATTTAATTCCCTTAGTCTCTTGATAAGTCTCATGTCCCTTGCCTGCCAGAACTATTATATCACCTTTCTGCGCATTTTCAATGCAGTATCTGATAGCCTGCTTTCTATCCGGTATGACAATATATTTTCCTTTGGTTTTGTCCAAACCCACTTTTATATCGGATATTATGTCCATAACATCTTCATCTCTAGAATTATCCTCCGTCACGACGGACAAATCAGCAAATTTCCCGCAAATTTCTCCCATTTCGTACCTTCGGATTTTAGGTCTGTTTCCCCCCGCACCAAATAAGGTTACTATTCTGTTGTGTTTGTACTTTTTTAAAGTTGTAAGCAAACTCTCCATGCTCGCTGCATTGTGAGCATAGTCTATAATAAGAGCGTAATCCTGCGAAACATTAACAGACTCTACCCTGCCCTTAACCACCGTGTTTTCTAGACCCAGCTTTATATCTTGTTTATCTATCCCCATGTAATTACACAAGGCTATCGCCGCAAGGGCATTGTACACATTGAATTTACCCGGTATGGGTATATACGCTTCAAAATTCACCTTGCCACTGACTTTAAATTTACATCCTAAATGCCCTCCACCCGACACAAGCTCTGCATTTTCACCTCGAATTTGTGCTTTATCCGAAAATCCAAACGTCCGCACCGCATCACAAGTATTATTTTTCAATATTTTGCCTGCATTTTTATCGTCTATATTTACAAAACCTACCCTAGACTTTCTAAACAACATACTTTTACATTCCAAATACTCATCCATATCTTTATGTTCATTTCCGCCGATATGATCCTCAGAAAAATTAGTGAACACTCCGTAATCAAATTTAAATCCATCAAGCCTGTGCTCCCTTAGACCTATCGATGATGCCTCAATAACCACACCTTTACAGCCCTTGTCAACCATATATCTCAAATTTTTCTGTATCTCATAAGATTCGGGCGTCGTATTATTCGACTCTATAGTTTCATCCCCCGCAATTATACCCAGAGTCCCAATAAGTCCCGTCTTAATCCCCGACTCTTCCAAAATAGACCTTATCATACACGATGTAGTAGTCTTACCCTTTGTGCCCGTTATTCCAACTGCTAAAAGTTCACTCGCCGGATGCCTAAAAAAATTCGCCGACATAAATGCCAGCGTTTTACGAGTACAATCTGACACTATAACATTGACCCCGGAAAGAGTCATCTCTTTTTGTACTACTATCGTATGGGCTCCTCTTTTAATCGCTTCTTCAATATAATCATGACCATCTTTGCCTGAGCCCTCCAAACAAACAAACATATATCCGGGCTTTACTTTTCTTGAATCATATGCTATACCCAATATATCATCATCACAGTTACCGGACGTACTACGAATTTCTACATTCTTGATTATATCACGCAGCCTCACTAAAACACCCCAACTATCCAAAAATTATTTCCCGGATACCTCCGAGAATATTTGTTTGATTTGCTTTCTGTCTTGAGAATTGCATATTGCAACAATCTCATCCCCACTGTAAATCACAGTGTCTCCCTGCGGAATTATAAGTTGTTCGTCTCGCAGTATGGAAACTATCAGTGAAGAATGCGGTAATGAAATTGTTTTTATCGCACTGCCGTCAAGCCGTGCATTCATAGGCAGAGTTATCGAACAAATCGATGCCTCCCCCTTATTTAAACTGGCTAATAATTGCAGTTCCGTACTGTCTATTTCCTGCTCAATCATGTTCGTAATGATTTCCGTGCTGCTTAAAACATTATCAACCCCTAAAGCCCTGATGGCTTCAAGATTTCTCGGATTATTTGCCCTTGCTATGATTTTGTCCACCCTGAATCTTCTTTTAACCAGCTGCGACGCCACCAAATTGTCCTGGTCACGACCGGTAACCGCTATAAAACAATCTGCCTTGCCTATCTGTGCATCCGTAAGAGGGCGTATATCCGTGCCGTCCCCACATATAACTTCTATCCCAAGCTCATTTGCGATTTTCTCACATCTCATTTTATCCTTCTCTATGAGTGATATATCATACCCTCTATCCAGCAAATTCTGAGAAAGATAATATCCTAATTTACCTCCCCCCGTTATCACTATCTTCATAATCATTCACCCTCTGCGTAAAATTGCAAACGTTAATCTATAACCCTTATATATATGATTTTATCCTTGGAACCTACAACCTGTTCCCTATCCATACTCACCCTACCATCTCTGTCCAAAGCTCCTATTATAACTTCGCCAGCCCTGTAAGGCAGTTCGCTTATCTTCCTGCCTATAAATATCGACTCTACATCCCTCGTGAAAAACGAAAGCGTGGACGAACCAAATGTAACTTGTCTCTCTCGAGGGCTCTGCTCCAGTGCCGCCAGCATAGACGCACATGATAGTTTCGTTTCACATACGGTTTTGAGTCCAAATTCACTGAATATCTTCTCTCTGTATGGGTCGGCAACCCTTGTAACCACATTGTTTATCCCGAAAAACTCCCTGACAATCTGAGATATTGTTATATTTAAATTGTCATCTCCGGTAACGGCGGCAACAGCATCACAGCTCTCAACTCCGGCACTTTTCATGACCTCTATATCCATCGGCATTCCAACTACCGTAAGACCGTCAAAATCATCATCAAGTATCCTGAACATATCAGGGTTCCTATCAACCACGGAAACCGTATGACCATAGCGAAACAGACTGTTTGCCAGCCTGCCTCCCAATTTCCCGCACCCAATAACCAAGATATTCATAAAAACCCTCTTTTAATGACAGCAAATCTTAAGACAAATGGAGCGAGAGACGGGGTTCGAACCCGCGACATTCAGCTTGGGAAGCTGACGCTCTACCTCTGAACTACTCTCGCATATATTCCATTATAATAATTTATTTTCAGTTGTCAAGCAAAAAGAATCAATTCCCACGAAATACACAGGATAATCAATTTTTGCTTACACATTTATCTAACTTTTATTCCTAACTAAGTCTTTGGAACAGCAACAACCTTGATAAATTTCACAGGGTAATTTTTAAACGCGAAATTCACCTGTCCATCCCACTTTTCTGTAATTCTAAACTCCTGGTTCGGTGCTAATAACACTTCCGATTCTAAGTCCTTAAACTTTTTCCCGCAGACGCTCCTGCCCAGAGGAAGGCGCTCTGAAGTGTCAAATACAATAATTAAAGGTTTCTTTCCATCCCTTAAGTCATCAATGGCAAACTTTTCTGCAACTTCTATATCCTCACTCGTACTCGTGCAACCCTTGTCAACGAAACTTTGACCTACCTGTATCTCTCCCTCTGTTTTTTCTGTCAGCATACACTTCAATGATTCTTCAGACATTCCTCTGAACAATTTCTTAATATTGCTGTCAATGCTCTGTCTGTTTAGCACCTCAACCAGCTTCTTTGAGTCACAAAGACACTGTGCCAAGGTCATTATATCCTCGTTATCTCTGCCCTTTGCGTAGGGATTTCCACATGCGAACAATTTTCCTCTTAATATCCCATTTATTTGGTAAAAGTAGTTATTAGTATAGTCATCTACTATTTCCTCGTCTTCTCTGTGAACAATCCTGAACTTATCTCGCTCCTGAGCAGTGGCACAACCATCCATGTCAACTACCATTTCTTGATTTGCTTTCCCATTAGATCCCCTTTTACACTTGGCATGCATATAAATGTCCTCTACGTCCAAGGGCGAAATAGCTTTCTCCTGCTTATCCGCAGTGAGGGAAACCAATTTACTTACCAACTTATCCCTAACTAACCGGGCATAGTCAAGGGTTTTTGACAAAAACTCATCCCTTCTCATCCTAAGATATCCTTCCGGCAAGCTTTCGCACTTCGGCAAATCCTTACGCATCCCAAATAGAATACATCCAAACTTATCCATATCCAAACCCTGAAGCTTACTAAGCACCTCCTTTTTGTCTTCCGTACCAAGATTTTTAGATAAATTCCTCATTATTTTAATCTCCATGGGTCTAAACACAACTCTACCCTCACTTAGTAAGGTCGTGTACTCCTGTGACCCTTGTGATTGTTTTTTCGGATCTACCGCACTACACCCCACGAAGCATGACTGATAGATTAAAAATAAAAAACAAACACTAAAAAATTTTCTCATTAAAACTACCCCTTTTGATTTACTATGATTAAATATTGTAATACAATATAGTTATTATGTCAATACTAAAATAAAATTAAAAATAACTTTATCTTTCATAACATCATTTGCTAAATACTTAAAAATGTCCAAAGGCAACTAGGCAACTGACCTTGAATGTGTCATAACAATAAATTTTGTTGATAATATTTTGATTATTTGTGGATTTATATGCATTTTTTATGTATAATACACTATATAAAGTTCTATAAAAATGAAAACAGTATTTAAAGAACTTCTGAATTTTAAAATGCAGATATTTATAATCTTTCTTACCGTAGTCGGCAATGCCCTATGTACACTGAGCCTGCCAAACTACCTATCGGAAATAATAGATTTCGGCATCGCAAATAATAATATGCAATTCGTGTATCATTCGGGAATAATTATGTTTTTCATTACTCTGATCGGTATGGCTTTCAGTATAATAACGGGCTTCTATGCCGCAAAAATATCCATGAAACTGGGAGAAATTTTCAGAAATATCATATTCGAAAAAATTCAGAACTTTTCTCTTGAGCAGTTTGATAAATTCTCAACCTCATCACTCATAACACGTACAAATAACGATGTAACTCAGATACAGAATTTTATGGTCATGTTCCTCAGAGTAATATTGATGGCTCCTGTTATGTGTGTCGGCGGAATTATTATGGCATTTAATAAAAATGCGGCTATGTCAAGTGTTATATTTCTATCTATTCCCGCCCTTGTTCTATTTATATATTTGATATCCAGAAGAGCTATACCCTTATCCACACGTATGCAGCAAAAAATAGACCGGGTTAACCTGGTCATGAGAGAAAACTTAACTGGGATAAGAGTCGTACGTGCTTTTGTCACTGAGGACTATGAAACAAAAAGATTCCGCAGTGCAAGCTTGGATTTAATGGATAACTCACTTCATATGCAGCGTACAATAGCATTTATGGACCCTATACTTATGCTTATTTTAAATACTACAGTCGTTTGTCTGCTGTGCATAGGAGGATTTAATGTCCGGTCGGGAAATATCATGGCGGGAGATATAATAGCGATTATACAATATGTCATGCAGATAATGTTCTCCGTAACGATGATGTCTATAATATTCGTTATGTATCCCAGAGCCGAGGCATCAGCAAAACGAATTGAAGAAGTCTTATATAGTAAATCTTCAATTGTCGAAACAAAAAACCCAAAAAATTCCGATAAACTAAAAGGTCACGTTTGTTTTAAAAATGTTACATTCTATTTCTCTGAGGCAGAATGTCCCGCTATAAAAAATATCTCATTTGAGACAAACCCCGGGGAAACTACCGCAATAATAGGCAGCACGGGCAGCGGCAAAAGTGCACTTGTAAAGTTAATTCTGAGGCTCTATGACGCAACCGAAGGTGAAGTTCTAGTTGATGGGATTAACGTTAAAGAATATGACAAACACGTATTAAGAGAAAAAATAGGATACGTCCCCCAAAAAGCACTCTTGTTTAAGGGCAGTATTAAAGAAAATATCGCCCTCGGGAATAAAAATGCAGATTTGCAGCGTATAAAAACTGCTGCTCAGATAGCTCAAGCCACGGATTTTATAGATAAAAAAGAAGGCACATTTGATTCAGACGTCTCTCAAGGCGGTTCTAATTTCTCAGGCGGTCAGAGACAAAGACTCGCCATCTCAAGAGCCATAGCAAGAAAGCCCGAAATATATATCTTCGATGACAGCTTTTCTGCACTCGATTTCAAAACCGAAGCTGCACTGAGGTCTGCACTATCCGACGAAACAAAAAATGCTGCTGTTATAATCGTAGCACAAAGGGTAAGCACGATTATAAATGCCGACAGAATTATAGTCTTGGATAAAGGACAGGCCGTCGGAATAGGGAAACATGAACAGCTTCTCAAAAGCTGCAGTGTATATCAAGAAATTGTACACTCTCAACTTTCTAAAGAGGAGGCGGGAGCATGAATACTGCACACAAAAAATCAAGTTCAGCCGCTCTGAAAAACAAACCTAAAAATATTACATCAACCCTTAGGAAATTATTCCATTTTACAGCACCGTACAGGAAAAGTATGATAGCTGTAGTAATATTTGCGGTAATATCTACTGTGTTCAATAGTCTGGGTCCCTATGTATTGGGATTAGCAACCGACACAATAACATCCATAGTCACCAAAAACGCACCAATAGAACAGGTTATACCGGATTTCATGAGGATATTGGTAATATTGTCTGCTATATATGTGATGTTTTCGGTATTTAGTTATTTGAGCCAATATATTATGTCTTGGGTATCAGAAAAAACTATGTTCGACCTCAGAAATGCAGTGGATTCAAAACTTAAGAGGCTTCCTCTGAATTATTTCGATACGCACTCCTATGGGGATATTTTAAGCCGCGTCACCAATGACATAGATACTGTCGCCTCTACGTTCCAACAAAGTATAGTACAGATACTCAGTGCAATAACAACGGTAGTAATTATATTCATTATGATGATTGTTATAAATCCTATGCTTACCATGATTGCTATGTCTGTAGTCGTGCTGTGTATAGTAATTTCAGCTCTTATCATGAGAAATTCTCAGAAGTTCTTTAACAGTCAGCAAGATTCAATCGGTAAAGTTAACGGTTATGTGGAGGAAATGTATAATGGTCATGAAGTTATATTAGCCTTTGGTCAGGAAGATAATACAATCAGAAATTTTAAAGTCATAAATAATAATCTCTATCAAAACGCATGGAAGGCACAGTTTATATCGGGCGTGATTATGCCTATATCCCAAGCCATAACTAATTTCGGGTACGTCGGGATAGCAGTTCTCAGCGGATTTTTATGCATAAATGGTGAGCTTTCCATTGGTATGATACAGTCGTTTATACAGTATCTGAGAAAACTGTCTCAGCCTATTACCCAGGTCGCACAAATGTCTAATACCTTTCAGGCTACCCTCGCCGCCGCCGAAAGAATATTTGAATTCCTCGAAGCCCAGGAGGAACCTAAAGAAACTGCAAATCCTAAATTCCCGGAGAAAGTCGAAGGCTGTATACAGTTTGACCACGTAAAATTCGGCTACACTAAAGATAAAATCTTGATTCACGACTTTAATTTGACAATCTCACCCGGACAAAAAGCTGCTGTTGTCGGTCCAACCGGTGCCGGAAAAACCACTCTTGTAAATCTTATACTTAGATTTTACGATGTTTTGGCAGGTCACATATATATCGATGGGGTCGATATAAAGGATATGAAAAGAGATAAACTCCGCTCCATGATAGGTATAGTCTTGCAGGATACCTGGCTCTTTTGCGGTACTGTTATGGAAAATATCCGTTATGGCCGTCTCAGTGCAACGGATGAAGAAGTAATAAACGCTGCCAAAGCCGCCCATGCCGACAGCTTTATAAAAACTTTCCCGCATGGTTATAATATGATTCTGCACGAAGGAGCTGCAAATATCGCTCAAGGAGAACGTCAGCTTATCACCATCGCCCGTGCAATACTATCTGAACCTAAAATACTAATCCTTGATGAGGCAACAAGCTCAGTCGATACAAGAACCGAAGAGGCCATACAAAGAGCTATGAATACACTAACCCAAAAATGCACCAGTTTTATAATTGCACACAGACTCTCCACAATAAAAGACGCCGATATAATTATATACATGGAAAACGGCGACATTAAAGAAACCGGTTCACACGATCAGCTAATCAAAAAAGGCGGACGTTATTGTGCTCTTTATGAGAGTCAGTTTAAGCAGAATAACTCTGTGTAACCTCAAATTTACCTTTTAAATTAGCATCAAAAAATGGGGCTCCTTATCAGAGCCTCATTTTAAGCTTAAAATTTTTTATTTGGCCTGCTTTCTTGCATCTTCCACCAGTTTATCCAGCTCTCCCAGCTTATCTAGCACCTTTTGTGCCTCGCTCGCCTCGCTTTTAAGCTGATCCACATAAAGCGGCGCCGCATTTTTTCCGGGGTTTTGGGCTTTCTCTATTTTATCATTACATTTTCCGCGAATATCTTGAAAAGCACCAAATTCACCAGCATATTTTACATACGCTTCTCCCAAACCACTAAAACAATCTTTGATAAAATAAGGATCGCGCTCCTCAAACTGACTGTAAACCTCAAAATCCTCTTCTCCCAGTAGCAATATGTCCAAAATCGAGCCCGCCAACTTATGCGCTTTAAATGCTCTCTCGGCAAATTCTTCCAGAGCACCACGCGCCACAGACTTAAAGCGCCACACAGGGTATCCACTAAACGTCTTCTCTATTATATCAGCACGCATCACTATCTCCTTTGCCCTTTCCAGCGTAAGCTCCACATGAGTCTTGTGAGACTTATCATACCTAATTATCCCATCATCCCCTATATACAGCGAAGGAATTACAGTTCCATTTGTGCCTTCAACCTCATTTATCTTCTTTTGAAGATCATCTTTGGTTATATTTAAAAGTGCAAGCTCATTCTCCCTAACTTCCCTTAACTCTTCAAAGGCGTCCTTAATATTAAGTCCACTTTGACCTGCTCGTATATCCACGTTATCAATTACATAAGAGCCATCTTGACTTTGAACCTTTGAGTAATGGAAATTACAATTTTTTAGCTCAATCATTTCGAACTCTTCTTTAAAAGCACCTTCAACCGTATCAGAGAAGCTCCCACCCTCAATTTTATTCATAAATCTTAAAAATTCAAAAAGCTTTGCCCCCACACCACGGAAATCTGCTCCATTTGGCACAGCCTGCGGTGGCCCCGGACTGCCGGAATCTACCACTACGCCGGTAGTCGGAGAATTTGCCAAAATTTTCCTCAATTTGTTCCACTTAACCCCAAACACTACCGCCAATGTACCCATGACCAGCGATGTCGCCCCTGCACCTATAGAAAATATTTTAAGCGGTTCCATCCAATTTGCCTTCCCTTCCAAAAAATATCTTGTAATATTCGTATTATAACATTAAAATTATATTTATGCAACCCTAATATTTCAATTTAAGACACGAATTCACAGCATGTTTATAGATAAAAAAAGAGGCCTCTGCCCCTTTGATACTTTTGATTCACGTCTGCCAATACAAAATGGGAATTAGTTACGGAAAACAACGCTCTCCTTTTTGAACATATACGATGTAAGAGAAAACGCAGCCGCAACGTACAGCAACAGCCATCCTACAACGATCCCAATGTGCAAAGGATTTAATGAGCCGGCAAAAATTTCTTTTATTACACAAACAATATTTACAATCGGAATGCACAGATACTCAATGTTAATGGAACCAACGTCGAGAGTATAAGTAAAATACGTTGGTATTAGAGATATAACCGAAACCGGCATGAGATATGTCTGCGCCTCTTTAGATGACTTCGAATATACTCCTATAGTCAAATTTACAGCGGCAAAAAACATGGATGTAAACAAGGTAATTATAAGAAGCGCCAGAAATTCAAAAAACGTAAGTGAAAAAGATGACGTTCCCGATGAGACTATCAAATAAACCGAAAGCCCCAGCACTGTGCACAGCCCGCTCATTGCACCCATGGCCGTTGTCGCCAAAAGCTTCCCGACAATAATCGAAGTTCTGTCAGCTCCGGTAGATAAAAGTGCTTCCAATGTACCACGTTCTTTTTCTCCTGCACTAAGATCACTGGCCGTACTGGAGGAACCTACACAGCAATACAAAATAAGCATCATCGGAACAAGCATGTTAAAATACATCGAGCTCATATCGATATTCGCAGCTCCATCATCATCTGTATATGGGTACTCCTTCATGACGGCACCATTAATATCAGCATTCGAGATCATATTCCTTAGCTCTTCCGCACTTGAGACATGCTTCTTTAACGACTGCGCCAAAATAAAATACAAGTCCCTGTAATAAGCAATTTTTCTCGTTGACATCATGGACCCTATCGACGAAGTATTAAACTGAATGTCCAAATCTTGAGTATAGTCTTTGTCTTTAACAATGTCATCGTCTATATTTTCCGAAACCTTTATATACGCAGATATAATCCCTGATTCCATCGCCGCTTTTGTGTTGTCAACATCCACTACTTTTATGTCGTCGTGAGCAGTGCAGAACCTATAAAATGAGTTATCCTTACTGCTAACCGCTATGCGTATTTCATCATCAGCTCTGCGTTGAGAGGAGTTCATTGAGTAATCAATAATAAAGAGCATAACCGGCAAAAGAGTAAGCGGTATAAGAAGTCCCATTATGAACGTTTTCTTATCACGCAACAAATCTTTCATTTCCTTAAAAAATACAACCATTGCTGTCTTAAACATTTTCTTCACCTTCACTTACCAGATTAAATAAAATATCGTTAATTTCACGGTCACTGTACTTTTCTCTGTATTCGTGTACGTCAAAAACCTTAATGATCTGACCTTTGTGTATGACAACCATTCTATCTGAATAATTCTTTATGTTTTCTATAGAATGACTCGAAAAGATAATACTTTTGTTGTTTGCCTTGGACATCTCAATAAAATCAAATATAATCTTTGACGCTTTAAAATCAAGTCCCGCATCAGGTTCATCCAAAAGAATGGCACTCGGATCATGCACGATAGCCCGTGCAATCGCAATCTTTTGTTTCATGCCCCGTGAGAAAGTTCCTACTCTTCTATCTATATAGTCGTTAAAGTCGAATATATCAGCAAGTTCGGAAATTCGCTTTGACGCATCTTTGGATGACATACCGTTAAGACTTGCAAAATATGCCAAATTTTCCCTTGCCGTGAGCCTCTCATAAAGCCCCACTTCACTTCCAAAAAGTATCCCTATGCTCTTCCTCACCTCTTCAGGCTCGGACAGTAAATCATGACCGCTTATCTGTGCATCACCCGAAGTCGGAGTAAGCATAGTACTTATAATCCTCATAAGAGTGGATTTCCCTGCACCATTTTCACCAAGCAGTCCCACAATTTCACCGTCATTGACGTCAAAAGTCACATTCTTAAGCGCTTCACATTTTTTAAAAACCTTGGATATACCGTTTATCTTAATCATACTTAATATTCTCCTTGTAAAGCTATTTATAAAGTAAAATACACCTAACATTCTATACCTTAACCTCACGACTGTCAACAATGATTTCAAATGTAATATATAAAATTTACAATATAACCCTTGATATTGTGATTAAGATTGTTTATGATTAATAGGGAATGTGAAATATACCCTTGGTAAAACAGACTTGGATTGTAAAAATTAGAAGTTGTTCAAGAAAAAGTATGTTTTTTAGTTATTGTGTGGTATAATGAAAAGCAGAAAATAATTAAATACTTGACTTAAGAGGTGGAATGTTTATGAACTTTTTGAAATTTTTGTTTGGGAACTACAGTAAACGTGAACTCAAAAGAATCAGACCTATATGTAACGCTGTTCTTGCGCTCGAAAATAAGTATCTGAATATGTCTGATGATGAATTGGTCGCACAGACAAATGTATTGAAAGAACGTTTAAAAAACGGCGAGACTACAGATGACATATTACCTGACGCTTTTGCCGTATGCAGAGAAGCATCAGACAGAGTCCTTGGAATGAGACATTTTCCCGTACAAATCTTAGGGGGAATTGTACTTCATCAGGGAAGAATAAGCGAAATGAGAACCGGTGAAGGTAAAACTTTGGTTGCAACCCTTCCTGCATACCTCAATGGTTTGACGGGGCTCGGAGTGCATGTTGTTACGGTAAATGACTACCTTGCGAAACGTGACTCGGAGTGGATGGGTAAATTGTATCGTTTTTTGGGCTTATCGGTCGGGCTTATCTCTCATGATATGGATAAAGCTCAGCGTGCCGAAGCCTACAGATGCGATATTACGTATGCCACGAACAATGAGCTTGGATTTGACTATCTGAGAGATAACATGGTTGTCTATAAATCAGCAAAAGTCCAAAGAGGTCACTTTTTTGCAATAGTCGATGAGGTCGATTCCATCCTCATAGATGAAGCACGTACCCCACTGATTATCTCCGGTGAAGGAAATAAGTCTACAGAGCTTTATACTGTAGCCGACAATTTTGCTAAAACCCTTAAAGCTGTAAAAGTTGCCGAAATAAATGCAAAAGAAGATAATGATGAATTATTTAAGGATTCGGATTACGTTGTGGATGAAAAAGCCAAAACTGCAACTTTAACTCCGTCCGGAGTGGAGAAGGCTGAGCACTATTTCAACATAGAAAACCTCACCGACCCTGAAAATACTAACATCCAACACCACATCAATCAGGCGATAAAAGCAAATGGGGTTATGCAAAGAGATATAGACTATGTTGTCAGAGAAGGCGAAGTCGTAATAGTTGATGAGTTCACCGGCAGACTCATGTACGGCAGACGCTATAATGAAGGTCTGCACCAGGCTATAGAAGCAAAAGAGGGAGTTAAAATAGAAAGAGAGTCAAAAACCCTTGCATCTATAACTTTCCAGAATTATTTCCGTCTGTATAGCAAGCTCTCCGGTATGACCGGAACTGCAATGACTGAAGAAGCTGAGTTTAGAGAAATATATAAGCTGGATGTCATCGAAATACCCTCAAATAAGCCGCTGCTTAGAGAGGATTGCCCGGATGTTGTTTACAGTACGGAAGCCGGAAAATACAGAGCCATAATTAACGAAATCATACAGAGCCATGCTAAAGGTCAGCCAATCCTCGTTGGAACCATATCTATCGAGAAATCTGAGATGCTCAGCGATATGCTTAGAGAAAAAGGTATTGAACATGAGGTGCTTAATGCAAAGTATCATGAGAAAGAAGCAGAAATAGTCGCGCAGGCAGGACAAAAAGGTGCTATAACCATCGCTACAAATATGGCCGGGCGCGGAACAGATATAATGCTCGGGGGTAATGCTGAGTACATGGCAAAAACAGAGCTCAGAAGATTAGGATTCAGCGACGAAGCCATTAATGAGTCAAACAGCTATTCTGAAACCGATAACGAGGAGATTATTGAGGCCAGACGTAAATATATGGAGCTTAATAACAAATATAAAGAGTCTATAAAGGAATCGGCCGAAGAGGTGAAAAAAGCCGGAGGACTTTATATTATCGGTACAGAGCGCCACGAATCAAGACGTATAGACAATCAGTTGAGGGGTCGCAGCGGACGTCAGGGTGACCCGGGTAAAAGTAGGTTCTTCCTTTCCCTTGAAGACGATTTGATGAGGTTGTTCGGCGGCGAAAGAATGAAAAAACTTATGGAAAGGCTGAATGTAGACGAAGATACTCCTCTGGAGGCCAAAATGCTAACCAGATCCATTGAATCAGCTCAGAGAAAAATAGAGGGTCGGAATTTTGCTATACGTAAAAATGTCCTGCAGTATGATGATGTCCTTAGCAGACAGCGTGAAATTATATACTCTCAGAGAGATAAGGTTCTTAACGGAGAAGATATACAAGAGCAGATTAGAAATATGATGTCTGAATCTGTAAAAAAGGTGACACAAAGGTATGTTTCCAATGATACCCCTAAAGAACAGTGGAATCTCGAGGGGCTGACGGACTATTACAGAGGCTGGCTTTTGGAAGGGGATGAACTGAAATTTGATCTGGATGAAATCGATACAATAACCGCAGAACAAGTTGCAGATATTATAATTGACAAGTGTATTTCAGAATACCAGGAAATTGAAAAAATGCTGGGTGCAAAATCGATGCGTAATATGGAAAGAATGGTTCTGCTCAGAAATGTAGACGAGCAATGGATGGATCATATCGATGCGATGGATGAACTTAAGCGCGGAATAAATTTGCGTGCCTATGGACAAAGAGATCCAATTGTTGATTATCGTGTGGAAGGGTTCGATATGTTCGATAACATGATTGACGTCATAAAAGAAAATACAATAAAGGGTCTTATAGGGTTCAGAACCGAATTTATGAATACTTTAAAAGCTGCTAGAGAGCATCCTTTGGGTTTTGATGATGACAAAGATAATCCAAATGGCAGCAAAAAAGACGATCTTCAGGATATTAAAGAAAGAGGACTGAGCGAGGATGAACTCGCAAAGCTCGGCGGCGTTTCTGACGAAAAAACTCAGGGTAATCCAATAATCGGTGGCTAATGTATTTTCTAAATAGCAATTGACTAAAAATTCGATACGATATATAATGCTATATTATAGGTTTAAGAAAAGGGGCTGTTTTTGTTGAGCGACGAAATTAGAGAGGATTTTATTACTCTTGTCGATGAAGACGGAAATGAAATGGAATTTGAAATTTTGGAGAAGGTTGAAAACGAAAAAGGTAAGTTTTACGCCCTTGTACCGAATTTCGAGCTGGATGATATGGAAGATGACAGCGAAGATACGTATTTTATATTTAAAGCTACTAAATCTGACAATGAAAGTGATGAGCACCTCGAAGAAGTCGAAGATGATGAGCTTTTAGATGAACTAGCAGAAATCTTTGAAGAGCGATTTAACGATAAATTTGAACCCGAGGATTAAAACTCAATAGAGTTTCTTAAAAATCCTGCTTTATTCGCGGACTGTACTCATTTAACCCTACACTTTTATTAAGGGAGCTTGGTTCCTGTAGCGGATTGTAGACCTCCCGATTTTCATTAGTCGGAAGAAGGGAACGTGAGGCTATGGGCAGAGCACCCACCTGCTAACGTAGCAGGTTATTTAGAGTACAATACGGTAAGGCGGGATTTTTATTTTTAAAACTATAAAACTCATTTTGAAATAACAAGTGAGTTTTTAACTGATAATATAGTGAATACGTTAGAAAAAGTGAGATAATATGTGTGTAAATTAAATTTACCCCTAAAATATCTTGACATTTAAAGGTAGGTATGCTATAGTTTAGTAGTTAATTTTGATTTTATATTGGGAGGAAGAATAAATGCGCACTTATATGCAAAAACCGCATGAAGTAGAACGCAAATGGTATATAATAGATGCTGCCGGAAAACCCCTCGGTCGCACTGCTGTACAAGTTGCTGACTTGCTTCGCGGTAAATGTAAACCAACCTTTACCCCGCATGTCGATTGCGGAGACAATGTGATTGTTATTAACTGTTCTAAGGCTGTCCTTACGGGAAAGAAGCTGCAGAACAAACGCCGCTATCGTCACACAGGATATATTGGTCATCTCAAAGTCATAGAATATAAACATTTAATGACTCAAAAACCCGAAAAAGCAATGGAATTCGCTGTAAAGGGAATGATTCCTGATACAACTCTGGGAAGAAAACAACTGCTTAGAATGCATCTTTATTCCGGAGATACTCATAATAATCAAGCTCAAAATCCTCAGTTATGGGAAGCAAACAAGGAGGTAGCTGAATAATGTATAATAAAACACCTCATTTTTATGGTACCGGCAGAAGAAAAAGTTCAGTCGCAAGGGTCAGTTTGTATGAAGGTTCCGGAAAGATAATCATAAATGATAGAAATATCGATGAATATTTTGGTCTCGAAACTCTGAAGCTTATCGTAAATCAGCCTCTTGTCACTACTGAGACAATCGGTAAATTCGATGTGATTTGCAGAGTCAATGGCGGAGGAGTTGCAGGACAGGCCGGAGCTATAAGGCATGGTATTTCCAGAGCTTTATTGCAGTACGATTCCGATGCTTTTAGGTCAAAACTTAAAAAAGCAGGGTTTTTAACTCGTGACCCGAGAATGAAAGAACGTAAAAAATACGGACTTAAGGCAGCTAGAAGGGCTCCCCAGTTCTCAAAGAGATAGTTTTTTACAAATAGGAAATTATTGTAAATCCTTTTTAAAAAGCACTTTCGGATAGGCAAGCTGTTCGGAAGTGCCTTTTTGCGACCATATTTTTATACGACAAGGAGCTATCCACACTTATCAATTGAATTTTATATCATCCTATTCCAAGCTTGCAACTGCGCATAGGCTCTATTCTTTACTTCAATGTTGATAGTCTCCACAACTTTAAAACTTTTGTTATCCGCAGAAACGGAAGAAAGCTTAAATAAGGAATCCTGACAATTTATAGTCTCAAACTCTCTTATTTTTTCAAACTTATTGGTATAGAATTTACCTTTATAGCAGTCATAAAAATAAGGTATCGTAGTAAATAATCTAAAATCCACCCTGCTGTCCAGCGCACTGAATAGCAAAGGAATTGTTCCTATATATCCCGATTCAACAATCATAATATTTTGTTGTTTAATGTTACTGAGCATTCCTTTCAACGAATCAAACAATCTTACAAATCTCTTTAATCGTGTATCCAGGGAAATTCTGACATAATCTTTTAATTCACCGGCGCTTTTGGCACCACTATCAAGTGCATTAAAAATTACTTCCTGTACTGCATTGTAAATTTCTTCATCTCGCGTCTCAAAAAAGGAAAAATATTTCCTGCTGACAAATAAATAGGATATATTTAAAAGTTTATCCTTATTCCATTTTCTAAAAGCCAAGTATGGGAGCAGTGTGTCCCTCAGAAGAAAGCAGTATGCAATATCCGGTGAGGACGAATCAAAAAGTTTTCTTGAGTACGCAGCTATATCATAGAAAACATCAGGAATACAGGTGGGCAAATAATCTGTATTATGCATTTTTTGTTCCAGGGATGCAATGTATTCCTCTAAATTGTATTCATGTCTGCTGTATTTGGGTTTCGAAATAACTGTATCCTTTTTTAAAACAAAAGGAGTATCATTATTTGAATAAATAAACGAATTCAAACGTTCAACTGCATTGCACCGCTCATCTATATAGGTGTATGAATCTTCATATCCCTCATCTCGGAGGTCATATAATAATTTTAACAAAACCTTTGCCTCATGTACGATAGACTCGGGAGCCCTATTTTTGTATATTGATTCGTAAGACTGAAGTTTCTTAATAAAAAATTTTACACTGTAGTTTAAAAATCCCATATTCCACCCCTCCTCTTATCCCGTACAGTAAATACTTCAATTATACCAGACGGCTCTTAACTTCTCCACCCTTTTCATTTTTTGAGAGTACCACGAAAGGGGATATAGCATTGTGAGGTTGGTGGAAATGCGGCAATTGCTCTGGCGTAAAACAGCTTTAAATACCAATTTTATAAAACTCATTTTGCATATTTAACCCTGCTATATCTACGCATGTGGCACTCCCCATTTTTTCTACCATATTACCATATTTCAGGTTGTACTACCAGACATAGTCAAAATTTTTATAAACTGACGTGAAGGGAAGACAAATTAGCAGGTACATTTCCAAGGCTAAACCCTATGTACCTGCTTTCCAAATCTAGATATGGAGTTAATTAGTGCGTCGGCATACAAATCAATAATTTTACAGCAAATATTCTCTGCCTTTACTCCAATTATAAAACCAATATTATTAAAGATCCCACAGTGCGTTCGTATTGCCCGGGATAGTCATTGCGTACCCATGATATTAAGGTTTTATTTACCCTTATCACGTTTCTTTTTCAATACTAAAGCCGAAACTCCCGAAACAATCACCAGCAGCGCTGTATCCAGCAACGCTAAATATAACTCATCCCCTGTCCGTACATGAGCGGTCTGTGCATTAGAGGTTTTAGAATTTTTTTGTGTATATACTGTCTCTCTCTCTGCATCAGTCAGTTCATCGTAAATTGCGTATGGCGAAAAGTGTTTAAGTGTCAGTTTTGCAAACCCAAATCTACCTTCGGGGGAGTTCATCTGATTTATATAAGATACATCTAATATTTCATCCGTACCTCTGCTTATAAATACTGCATTTATGTCATCCTCGTCCCAATCCTCCCCCAACTGAATGTAATAAGGCAGCTCTTTGCCGAATACCTTACATTCATTGCCATCGAGGTCAGTAACTCCGGTGAGAAATATCCACAACTTTTTTGAATCAGCTAAACGTTTGTGGTCGTCATCCAATTCACTGTAATATCTTTGCCATTCCTCGGAATTTTCCTCTTCGTTTAGCCACCTTACCCAAAAACGTGAGCCCCTTCTGAAAATGCCATCAGTATTATCTATAGCATACCAATTTGATGTTCCACCAGACTCCTCCCTGAGCCAAATCATACCGTTGTTATCCACCTCACTACTCGTCGTTCCATCCTCGGAAACATAATTTATTATACCACTACTGTCTACTTCTTTTCCCCAAGTGCTTTTATCCACATCTACCTTGAGCTTCACTTTCCTCACGACTTTGCCGTCTCGATACTCACCATCAACCACATTTTCCCAATCATAATTTTCCTTATCAGCGGGGTCGAACTGAGCTTCATATTGTGCAATATCGACAC
>CASPLG010000007.1 GCA_949422855.1 uncultured Eubacteriales bacterium
CTTCTCTCAGGAGAGATGTTTCGGGTGGGGCATTGTGCTCAGAAATTGGGTGTGTAAATTCTATTTTAACTATGCTGGAGTCAAATTGAGTAATTTTTAAGTGTGATACAGGAGTATTTATAAAGCATGAATATATTTTCATTACAATAATTTCCCTTTCTGGTTTAATCTGTTAGGAATTATATTATAACAATATAATATCATGACAGCAAACTGAAAATATGATACAATAAATACGGAAATTATTTAAATTATTGTCTAATATGTAAATTACAAGGAGGTATACTATGACAAAAGTGCTTAAAAATAGTACTACACAGTTATTTATAGGGCTTATTTTTGGGGTAGTATTCGGCGGTGTTATGAAAATACTTCCGCCGTGGGTGTATGTGGATGACGTTATTGTAAACGGTCTTTTCAAGCTTTTGGGTAATGGATTTATAGAATTAATAAAAATGACAGTTATGCCGCTTGTTTTTGTATCGATTGTGTGTGGGATTTCGTCTTTTGGCGATACAAAGAAACTCGGCAAAGTTGGGGCAAAAACATTGCTTATTTTTTTCATAACGACGGTAATATCTATTGTGATAGCGATATCTTTGGCACTTATTTTTAAACCGGGGGTTGGATTAAATGTTGAAAATCTGTCTTATGAAACGAAATCCATACCACAGTCTGCGAAAAACTTAATTGATATTATGCTTGATATAATTCCCAGCAACCCAATAAGGGCAATGTCGAAGGGGAATTTGCTGCAGGTTTTGGTTTTTGCGGCATTTTTTGGTATTGCACTCGGAGGCATGGGGGAAAAATCGGAGTCAATTATCAGGATGTTTAATGTATTAAATGAGTGCATTATGAAGATTGTTTCAATGATAATGGTTATAGCGCCGGTGGGGGTTTTTGCGCTTGTTTCCAACACGGTGTACTCAATCGGGTTTGAATCTTTGGTTGGGATTTTAAAAATGGCGGCAGTAGTTATACTAGCATTATTTTTACAGGGATTTTTAGTTTATGGCATAATGTACAAGGTGATGACAGGGCTGTCTTTTTTGAATTTTCTAAAAAATTATACGAAAGTTGCGGGACTTGCGTTTTCCACTTCATCGAGCAATGCTACTTTGTCATCCAGCATGGAGATGATGGATAAACTAGGTGTAGATAAATCTATTTATCAGTTTGTTTTACCGGTAGGAGCTACTGTTAATATGGCGGGGACAGCAATTATGCAAGGTGTAAGTTCCGTATTTATAGCCCAGGCGTATGGTTTGCCGCTGACGATTCAGTCCATGATAACTATTACTGTTACAGCGGTATTTGCATCTGTAGGGGCTGCCGGAGTGCCCGGAGTTGGCATGATAATGATGGCGATGGTACTTGAATCTGCGGGGCTTCCCGTGGAGGGGATAGCACTTATTATAGGGTTCGATAGAATTCTTGATATGGCGAGGACCGTAGTAAACGTAATGGGTGACTGTATTTGTGCGGTGGTAGTGGCTAAGAGTGAGGGAGGAATAAAAGTATAAAATATGCAATAATTCTTCTGTATAAACAATATTTTTGTTAGTTATTTCATGATATATCAATTATTTTTACATAAAATTATTGACAAACTCAAATTTTAGTGCTAATATTACCTTGCAAGATTGATATATTCAAAAGTATAAAAGGGAGGATGATTTATATGTCAGAAGTAACATACAAAAAGGTTCGAGCGTATGGTAAGAGTTTAAGATCGGTGCCTCATTTGGATGTAACGGCGAGTGGGAAAACTCTGGAAGTATTGAGGGGTGGGCTGTTAGGGGCAGTTCCGATGTTCTTGTTTCTGAGAGGAAAGAGTAAAGATGTCGGTGACCTTGCGGATTCTGATGATGCTTCTGCTGACGGAAATAGTGGTGGAAATAAAGCAGGTAAAGAGACCGCATATCGTGATATAATTGACAGGAAGCTATTTAACAAAGGACTTGAAAAACAGGCAGGTCATAAGGTGAAAATTTATGAGGATAAAGGTGGGGAATATTTAAGAAAGTGTCCGGACTGCCTGTTTAAGGAGCTGGTTGACTTCTTAGATAAGGGTTCGAAGGAATGCGGTAAAAAACCCTATGGTGAGGATGAAGAAATTAGAAACATTTTGCGGCCTGCTAAGGAGATGTTGGATAAAGTCGAGGGGATAGTTGAAAATTATAGGACCGCTAGCCATAAAAACCCTGGTTCGCTGCGGGTTATTAATAGGAAGAATTTCTGTAAGGATTTGGGTAAATTTCTTGATAATATGAGTGGTGTTTTAGGTGATACGATAGATTATCAACAGGAGCAGATTGATAAAAGACAGGATAGCTTCTCCGAATTAGGTAAAAATATCAAGGCAGCGAAAAAGGGATACAATGAGGCTCCCCAGAATAAAGTTTCCAGTCCGATTAAAGGTGGCGTAGGTAACGGCGGAAAGCCACTTTCAGCATACGACCTTGGAAAGCTGGTAGCAGAAGCTAATGCCAAGAAGGCACATGAGCAAGGCGATGCAGCTGCGGTAACACCTTTGGAGTTAAAAGAGGAACTCGCGGACTTGCAGGCAAAAATTGATCACGCTGACGTGCAAATTAGCAGTTTCAAGGGTACGTATGGTATTGGGGATGATGAACTTAATACGTTTAGTGAAATTCAAAAGGAGATTGCGAGACTTAAGGACGCTGAAAAGGACGGCTTTAAGTATCTGAAGGCAGAGATGGTTAAGGGCAGATATGCCAAACTATATAGTGCTGCTTTTGAGAATAAAGACAAGAAGAAATTTAACCCTAAACGTGCTTTCCCGGGAAATTGGAGGAGGATAACAGGTCATTATAAAATGAGTGAAATTATAGAGGGTCTTCCTAAGGTTCAGCTCACGACCGCAGACACAAAGACTATAGCGGATGTGATTAAGTTTGTTGATAAAGTGGAAGAGGATCGAAAAGCTGAGCTAAATGATCTGCATGCGATGTTACTTTTGGTGAAAGGCAAAAAGGATATGGAGGCACAGGCTGATAAAGTGAAAAGAGAGCTGGAGGAGGCAGAAAAAGCGAAAAAATAATTGTATTTAGAAATATAGCACGCAGTTATATATTGCGTGCTTTGTTTATTATAAAACAAAAGATTTACGAAATTCTATTATGACTGGTAACCAATTTAATTCTGTTTTCTATTTTGCTTCGGTGATTTTTATTCTATCGAACGCAATACCGCTTTGACCTGATACAATATCTCTTATTGTTATAACAGAACTGTCATTTAAACTGCCGGGGTTGACTATAATGCTGCATTCTCCGTTTTGTATAAACACCATGCAATCCCCGAAGCCCTTTGCTTTAATAATATTTTCTATATTTGATTCCTGCTGAGTTGCTTTAGCTATTTCTTCGGTCTGTTTTGTTATATCGGCTTTTGTTTGCTCGCTAACATTCCCCTCAGATAAAGTTTTTCTTATAATATCTGTTGCCTCATCACGTTTTTTCTGTCTTTCCATCTTAGCATTAGCAAAATACTCTTTTGTCCGCTCAGACATATTTGTAGGAATTGGTTCAGCATCCTCTTTTTCCTCAGAAGCCTTTGAACTGTTTACATACTTTGCCTCACCGAGTTCCTTTTGCGGCTGAAGAATATCCGTGGCAGAGAGACCTTTGTCATCTGAAAAATGCCAATTCAGATAAACTGCGGCACCAAGGGACAGCACTAATGAAGTTAAAATTAATTGACGTCTACGAAGTTTCATTTTTATTCCTCCAAAATTTTATATATATAGTTGATTTATAAGAAGATATCTAAAGATTGGATCTTGTAATACATACTCTGTTTGACGGCACGCTCAGAGCGGTTGTCACAGCATTTAGGACTCTTTGCTGAACCAAGGGATCATCTGCACCCTGACATACAACTATTACACCTTTAATCCTAGGCTGTATCTCAGTCACCGCCAATGCATGCTCTGTGCCCTCTGAGTCTTTTATGGTTATGTATTTTTTTTCACAATCATCACTCTCTTTTCTACGGGTTGTCTCTCCGCCTGATTTATCTTCAGATGCCGCCTTATTTTTCTTTTCTTCGGTAGCATATACGGTTTCCGTACCATTTTCTAGAGTGACGAGCACTTTGGCTGTGCCTGCACCTTTTATGCTAGAGACTATACTTTCAAGACTTTGTTCCAAACGACTTACATATTCTTCAGAATTAACTTTTGTCTGTGCAGGTTTCACGGGCAAATCACATCCGGGTTTAAAAATATTTGAAAGGGAAATCAAGAATATCCCCAAAAAGCCGAAGATTATTATTAATTTTTTAGAGTCCCTTTTTGATATAATTTCCATAAACTTTGACTTTATTTTTTGATATTCCGGTTCATTTACGGGCATTTATAAAACCTTCCTTTGCTTGCACATAAAACGTCTTTTATTTAATCACATATAAAAACCTCTGTTTCTATATTTATCCTTTTTTCAAGTTCTTTTTTTATTTTCAGCAAATCCGAGTTTGTCAAAGGTGAGTTATTATCGGATTTTCTGAAATTTCTTTTAATATATACCTTGCACCTACTAATTGATATGCAATTATCTTGACCGGTATCCATAAATATTTCGGTTTTTTCATTTTCTACACCCATTTCGCTTAATATTTGCTCAATTACTGCCTTGAGATTATTCTCTGCAAGGGATTCAATTTGTTTATTTATTCCGTTCACGAAATCGCGGATAGGTTTATCATTAATTTTCTTTGTTTTAAAGGCCGTATTGAATTTCGAAATACCATTTGAAAACGGGAAAACGAAGGAAACCAGCATAAACAGACCCAGTATCATTCTAAGTGTTTTTGCCATATTTCCGGGGGGCATAATAAGCTCTATAACAGCACACGCTGCTGAAGACAGGCAAATTAAAGTTGACCACGATGTTATAATTTTCATAATCATGCCCCGTTTCCCAGCAAAAGAATAATGACAGTAGATACGATTAAAACAGTCGCACAGGAAAATATAACAGCAAGCATTACTTGTACGACCCTTTCAACGGACTTTAGCAAAACCGATATTTTACCGGGCACCAAAATATCACTCACAATGCAGCACACCCCAAGAAGGGCTCTCCAAACACAGCATTCGACGGCCGCAGGAAGAAACATTAATCCTGCTGCTAAAATTCCAAAGGCACCGACTCCGGATTTAAGGAGCTTTACGCAGCTTTGGACGGTATTAAAAGCATCACTCAAGGCATTACCGACAATTGGAACGAAACTTGAAACGGCAAGTTTTGCGGTTTTATTACCTATGCTATCAGCCGGAGCGGATATTATATTTTGTAGAGCCAGCAATATGGTAAATATGGATGTACAGATATATAAACACCATCTGATGGCTGTGTATAAGGCGGTGCATATATTTTGCATTTTTAGTTTAGGAGACATCGAAGATATGACAGCTAGTCCCAAGATAGTACTCATGAGTGGAACGAGCATATTGGTGCATAGCTGAGATATTATTTCTCCGGCACAGAGCATAGTTACTTGGTAGGATGAGGCTGTGACAGTTTGTCCTGAGGCTATCATTATACCTGCCATGACCGGTATAAAACACATTATAAACACCGATACTCCCTTTATCACGGAGGAAACGGACGCAATGAACGATACGAGCGGGGTGACTATGCACGTACAAATGCACATACCCCCAATAGATGACATAATGTCGCTCATATTGGTATTTCCGAGAGACAAATCTATACAGTCTACCATCGCACAAAGAACTATAGTCCCTATAACCGGCGCAATAACCTTTAAAGGTAACTGTACTTTATTTTTAGTCTCTTTTATTATCAGGTCGAAAATCTTTGAGGGAGTGATTTTTGTTATGTCGCTAAAATTACTTCCATTGACACCCATATTATTCAGAGATTCTTCTGTTTCTTTAGGGATAAAATCCATTAGTTTTTCTGCTCCGCTGAGTTTGAATTGCTCAAGGAGTGTCTCATTTACGTCATTTTGTGCGGACGCGCAGGGGATAAAAAATAAAATAGGCAGTAACATAAATATTATTTTTCTGAGCATTTTATCCTCCCAACAATCCCACTGCAGTGTGAATTAACTTCTCAAACAAAGGCATGGCAGCAGTCAGCATAGCAATTTTACCGATAAGCTCCGCCTTAGAGGCTAAGGAAACTTCTCCGGCATCTCTGCAGGAGTCAGATGCGAACTGCGTAACCAGGCATATTCCTATACACTTAAATAAAATAACTCTGTATTCGCCGGGAATTCTGCTTAAATCCAAAAAATAGTTTATTTTGTTTATCACAGGGGCAAGATTTGTAAGTATAAGCGTAAGTATTATTACTGCGGCGGCGGCGTTGATAAGGATGGAGTAAGCGGGCAGATAAATTTTTGTCATAAGGGAGATTATGGCGAATATGAAAATTATCCCGATAGCTGAAGTAACGTTCATAGTGCTTACAGCTCAAAAACTGATTTTATGGTTTTAAATAAAATATCTATCTGCTGGATAATCATCATTAAGACGACAATTAAACCTGCAAGTGTGGTCATCATAGCTTGTTCTTCACGCCCGGAACGTATCAGCACCTGGTTAAGGACTGCGACAATTATTCCGATTGCAGCTATTTTGAAAACCAAATCAACGTCCATTTAAAATCCCTCCGCTTTAGATGAGAAAAAGAGATACAGCTATACCTAAGCATACTCCTAAAATACTGTATAATTTTCCTTTTGTATTTTTTTCTTCCCTTACCGTTTGGATATACGGCTGCACCAGTTCATAATTATACTGGCAATGAGACATTTGACCCTCAACGTCATTTACCCCCAAACCGAGACCGAAATTTATTATTATTTCAGTGAGCCGAGGTGAGACAGAGAGCTCACAGGGTATACTTGAAAATGCTTTTTCCCAAGATTTTGGGAAGGGCTCGCCGAATGATATGTAATTGCAGCATTTGTCGAGATATAGGCTAAAGATTCCCTCTGCGTTGTAATTTTTGATTATATCGGAAAGGTATCTGCCGGTATATCTAATCTCATTCTGACATACTTTTATAAACTGTGCATATCCTTCCAAGAACCGCAGTTTTCGTGATAATTTAATCGCTGCCGAATAACCCCCAATGGTTCCGGTCAGTATCAGAATTAAGACTCCCATTATTTTCAGCATCCCAATCCCCCGCTTTGAAAAAATCAAAGTCACCCGTATATTTTGTCCGGCTGTTGAGCAGTATTATGTTTTCAAATGCTCCCGTCGCCAAAAGACTTCTTATTTGTTTGCGTCTAAAAAGTTCATTTTTATTTCCTGCATGGATACTGGCAATTATTTTAACCCCGGCATTGAGGCTTTCTTCTATTGCCCGAACCTGGGAATTAAAACCGATTTCATCACATACTATTATGTCTGGGGATAGCACCCTGACAGCCTGAAGAATACCTATTTCTTTTGGATATCCGTTCAGAACATCGCACAGACCGACGTCAAACTGTGCATGTGCTCTGTGCAGCGCAGCGATTTCGCCTCTTTCATCGACGATGGAAACCTTTTTCGCTGGTTTACCGTCCATACAAGATATTTTCCTTGCAATATCTCTTAAGAGAGTAGTTTTCCCACTGCATGGCGGCCCTGCAATGAGGGTTCCTTGAGGATCACTACCTATTTTGTCCAAGATTTTATCGCAGCAGTCCTTTACTTCCCTGGATATGCGTATATTTAAGGAAGATATTTCACGGATATTATTTATCTCATTACCGCTGATTACCGCCGTACCGCAAAGACCCACCCTATGACCACCGTTTAACGTTATAAACCCGTTTTTAATTTGGTTCTGACAGCTGTAAACTGAATAACTGCAAATTATTTTCATAATTTCCGAAATATCCTCTCTTGTAACGAAAAAATCAGTTTCGTAAAAAGAGACCTTACCATCACAGTCCAAAAAATAAGTGCACTCAGGACAAACCACAGAAATATTTTTATTTACCCTTATTCTGATTTCCAGTGCGGACTCTTTAATTTGTGGGTCTATTTTTTTAATAACGTTTCTGATTTTATCATTGAAATTATAAAGGATACTGTCAAACGGTAAATTTTTCTGCTCAAAATCCATACTACTTGTCCTCCTTTGTACATAGATATTAAGCAGTATCAAAAATTAGAACTTAAAATTGAAAATAAAATATTTGGTATGAGGTTGCCCCTTCATTTTTATGAATACCGCAAAATAAATAAGGATTTTTTACTGCAAAAAAGGGGAGCCCTAACTCCCTTTTTTAAAATCCTCCAAAACGATAGCTCTAACGGGCTAAGAATTTTTGGTTATTCACGCAGATTTTATATAGTAACTGCAGTTAAAAAGCAGTGGTTCAGGTTCACAAATAGTGCTGCAATATCTATCCGGTACTTTTACTCAATTTGTAATTTTTTTAGTATGCGTGTACTCTTTTGGAGGGCGCCAACTATATAAAAATGGGTTGTTTTTGTTTTCCCGTTAGGGCGAGTTCGACTGATGACAATATTAAATCAAAATTTGCAACTAAAGAATTGGGTTTTTTTACCGGGTCATCCTGTGACATTGGTACAAAATATATATTTTTATTGTTTAGCATTTTTCCTATATTTTGTGCTGATGCTCCCAGTGCATCATTTGTAGCCAAGGATATAAGTACCGGTTTATGTACACGCAGTTGTGATTTTGCAGCCATTGTTACCGGGGTATCGGTTATGGCACCACAAAGTTTCCCTAGAGTATTTCCTGTGCACGGTGCTATTAAAATTATATCCGCCATGTTTTTAGGGCCTATAGGTTCAGCACCCTCTATGGTGTTTATAATTTTACTATCGCATATATCTTCTATTTCGCTTATAAAATCTTTGGCTTTTCCAAATCTGGTATTTATCTGAGAGGCATTAAAAGACATTATAGGAAATACCTTATATTTTGCCTCGATGAGTTTTTTCATTTGCTCGATTGCCTTTCTAAATGTACAAAATGAACCGCACATTGCGAACCCGACTCTAATTTTATTCACAGTCTTTCCTCCTCTATCATGTTGTATATAGTTCTTTTTATTATGTCTCCCGCTTTTATCGGTGAAAATTTCCCCGGGAGTCCCAGTGCATGGATCGCTTTTATTCCCAAAAACTCGGCTAATTCAAAATCCACGCCGCCGGGTTTTGAGGATAAATCGATAATTTTAGTCTCGTATGAACATTTTAATAAATTCTCCCGGTTAAAGATTTTAAAGGGCACCGTATTGAATATTAAATCATAATCCAGTTTTTGCGGCATGTTATTTGTATTTATGCTTTCATATCCCATAACTTCTATCCAGGCTAAATCTGAAGGTTTTCGTGCACTGACCGTAACATTTGCTCCCATGTCTTTTAGAATCTTTGATAAAACCTTTCCAATTCTTCCGTACCCCACAATGAGGCACCTGCTGGAATGGATAGTTCCTAAAAATTCGCTCAGTGCAATATTTATAGCTCCCTCGGCGGTGGCTAACGCGTTTAATATTTGAAACTCCTCACGTGCATAGTAGTCTTTTAGTTTTATGTTTGTATTTTCCGGTATTAATGGACTAAGTGAGTTTATTCCTCCACAGAATACAGTTTTATCTGTTAGTTCCCGCATTAAGTCATATAATTTTATTTGAGACTTTGAAAAGGGTGCATTTAAAGTTTCCCCATCGTAAGTGACGGGAAGGGGCAGGATAACATAGTCGCTGGTTTTTATGGCATTTTCCAGTTTATCCGTAAAATTTTCTTGGTTGGATGCGGTAGATGAATTTGCAAATATTTTCACGGAGTTTTCATCTTTGGCTATTGATTCAGACAAAAATATCTGTCTCATATCGCCCCCTACTATTCCGAAATTTTTATATTTAATCATAATAATTCTACACTCCCTTGCTCGGTTACATTATATGAATACTCTAAACTCAAGGTTCTTAATTTATTTATACCCGAAAATCGAGTAAAAAGATATTTTTGGATGGTAGATTTTACGAAGATAATTTTAGATTATTCAGGCTAATACTAACCATGTGGTTTATATTTTTTTTACCGGGTCTTGGGAGTATATTTTATATCAGGAAAACGGACAATATTTTTTAGTTTAATATATTAGATAAAAATAACTTGACTTACATGTATATAAGTGTATAATATAACTGTAAGATATATGGATATTGTGCAATTATTATCCAATTTAATCTTATATTTTACACTTATTTTAGACAAAGGAGTGATTTTAATGGCTATAGTTCATCTGGGACCGGCATGCGTAAAGACTTTTATCGAAAAGCTTTCCGGGACTTATCCGACAGAAATTAATGTGACGGACATAGTTAAGGAAGTGTTGGAAGATAACAAAAGATGGTGTGTCATGATGGGTCGGGTTGCTATACAAAACGAATTAAAAGATTTTGAACATGCATGCTCTGAGGCAGGTGTAGAGATGCAGGAGCCAAAGTGCCACTGCAACAAGACGAATCTTGAAGCTGAGCGTTGGCTTTCCGACTTTTTAGAAGACTATGCTCATAAGAAGCTTATCTCTAGCAAACACAAGTTTCATGATGAAGAACAAGGTGAGACTTTTTTAGGGGAGCTTAAAAAAGGTGGAAATAAAGTTATCGATTTACTCAATGATATAAGTGAAAAGGATGAATGGATTAAACCGTTTTTCAGAAAGCTCGTTCCGCCTTCTAAAAGTTCACAATTGAGCGGGTCTGCGAATAAGCTCAACTATATATTAAGCACAGGGGCCGGCGGATTTAAATTCAGTGCTTACACGGCTTTTACGAAGGATAAGAAGAAGGACAGTTTATATAAGATTGTCTACCCTGCTTTTAAAATTAATAACTCAGATCAAGAGGAAGCGCTCCTTCAACAGATGATAAAAGCAAAGGTTGTTCCAAATAGTTTATTCTTTTTTGCGGTCAGTGCAAAACAGTATAAGAGCAGGTTGAAAGACATTACAAAAAAGTAGGGTATTTTCCACAAGCGACATAAGGCAGCAGCATCTGATGAACGTGAAGAAGTGTTTGATGCCGGAAATGGCGAGCAATTTAATTAAAAAATCCAAAAATATACAGACCTCCAAAGTGCCGTAGATATTTTCGAAGCACTTTGGAGACTTTTATCGTGAAACCCAAATATAAGGTAAAAAGGCATTAAATAGTCATCATTAAACGTTATAAATTTTTTGCTGCAGCGCCATAGTAAACTTATCTTTCGTATTTTTTGGTTTACACAAAATGACAGGTTCAAACAAATCCATAGATCTAACATTCGACCTACCAAAAAAGATTTTACCAACGGAAAAATAACGCATATCTCCGACGAGAAACCAATCAAAAAGCAAACACAGAACAATCAACCTGGTGCGCCTAGAGGGATTCGAACCCCCAGCATTACGGTCCGTAGCCGCACCCTCTATCCAGTTGAGGTATAGGCGCAAGTAAAACAAACTCCACCACATAACTATACCACTGCTAAAGGCGTTTATCAATAGATAAATTACTTAGTTTGGAAAATTTATAATTTTATCCATTATATTCACCTATAGCAGTGGCATTTTTATATATTTTTACACCGTGCACAAAAAGAAAAGACCTATTTCTAGGCCTTTTTATCTTGGATTTTATTATTTAAAGGAACTTAAATTGTTATCTTTGTAGAATTTTACAAGTGCATCTATGTCGCCTTCGTTCCTGCTATCAACAAACCCACAATATTTTGCAAATTCCTTCATACCCCGTGTAGCTTCGTCCCCAAACTGAGCTGTTTTATTAAGTTTACACTCCAGTAGATGCAGTGCAGTCTGGTATGTTCCACCCGGGTTTTGTTCGGCTTTCTGGCCCTCACCATAACACCCCATTACACGCCACTCAGCAGCTTTACCGTTAAGCATTTTTCCAAAGTCAGCTATGAGCTTATCGTGTTCACTCTTCTGAACGTATTTATCCTGTTCATTTTTCTGCAGATTAGAAAACTTTGGATCCTTAACCCATCGCGTTGCAAATTTTGAGCCATCTACAATATTCTGTAACTCTGTATCAGTTAACTCTGAGGGATCCTTTTTGAAAAGCGCCGCAACTTGAGTATTATTTTTAAGCGTGTTTAACTGCTGTGGAGTAAGATTATTAAAATCAACCCCCTTTTGCTTAGCCTCCTCATTGACAGCCTCACTAACTTTAGCGTTGATCTTTTCCATAACCTGCTTGTTGTTTAGAACAGACTGCAATACCTGATCATCAAAATGATAATTTGTCCAGTTAGGTGCAGGTTCGTTTAATGACGCTGAAGGGCTGGGTTTGAGTATGTAGAACTCATCATCTTTGAAATAATGAATGGCACCAATTCCGCCAAGTACGAGCCCTGAGACCACAGCCCCGGTCACGCCTCCTGTGATAAGCATCTGATGAAGTAGCTTCATTTCCGTAAATCCCATTTAAAATATTCCTCCTTAAACTATTAAGAACTGATTACATATATATTATAGCATACATAAAACCAAATTGCAAGAGAAAAATAAAAAAATTTATATTATTTTATAAAATCGGGTTAAAGGGCACCGCACAAAACAAAAAAGACCCATTTCTGAGTCTCTTTTGAATTCAACACGGAACAAATACTAACCCTTAAGAACCTTCATGGCTGCTAAGAACTCTTTTGCACCCTTGTCACTGTTCTCATAACCAGCAGCCTCAGCTCTCTCTTTCACGAAAGTCTTACAGGCAGGCCCCATCGCATCATACTCCTTACCCGATTCAAGAACTTGTAAAATAGTAACATTATTATTAGCGTGATTACCAATATCTTCGAGATTAGCAGGATTAATAGTATTGGATGCTGACCTTACAGCAGCAGCCTTAGCGTACAGAGAATCTGCACCATTCAATTTATCCTTTTCAGGAGCAGGCAAGTTAGCAATCTTTATTGCATCCTTCTGAGCCTGAGCCAAGTCAGCAAATGTTGCTTTATTCTTTTCCTCCTGAGTCAAGCCAGCAAATGTTGCTTTATTCTTTTCCTCCTGAGTCAAGCCATCAAATGTTGCTTTATTCTTTTCCTCCTGAGTCAAGCCAGCAAATGTTGCTTTATTCTTTTCCTCCTGAGTCAAGCCATCAAATGTTGCTTTATTCTTTTCCTCCTGAGTCAAGCCAGCAAATGTTGCTTTATTCTTTTCCTCCTGAGTCAAGCCATCAAATGTAGAAGCAATATTCTGAGCCTTCTGAGCAGCCAGCGCGGTAACTTTACCGTTAACAGCACCAACACCAACAATCGCATCCAAAGCTGTATTCTTTGCCGTTTTGCCATCATTGTCGTCCTTAAAGCTTTTCAGGTAAGCCTCTATATTCTCTTTGCTGTATGAGCAGCCGAACAGATGAACATGACCATCCTTCCACTTTTGGATTCCACCTACAGCAGTTAAAGTAAGCAACACACCCCCAAGAAGACTACCGCCCACTGGTAAAACTACGTCCATCAATACATCTTTCATTAAAAAACCTCTCCTTTTTAATATTTAATTAGTTCTTCTAAAACCTAACCTTTATCCTACATGTTCATTATACCAGGTATCTTCCCAAATTGCAACACCCAAATATAAATTCAGCACTTTTAATTAAATTAAGTTAAAAAAATTGTGTTTTTTCGATAATATGTCTTTGTTACGCACCGAAGTATGATGTAGATACATTTCAAAGAGACCCAACATCAACGCCTCTTAATCGTGCATACCACCCTGCTCTGCTATACGGCGGCACACGCTCTCCACATACTCAAACGCCTTGATATCCTCTGAGGTTGACTCTGCATCCTTGCAGTCGCGCAGTCCCGCCTCCAGCTGACGGCTCACGAAACTGCGGTCGAGCCCGTAAAATGCAGCATTGCTGTTGCGCAGTAAATTCTGCACATTGGCAACGGTAGCTGTATCATTATAGTCATTCGTACGATAGAATGTATTACCATTCCTTATACCCACACCGTTCACGCGAATACAGCCGGGAGCTTTTTCGGCATCTTGTCTTTTCACCCTAAATTGTTTAAATTCCGGTGATGCACTGAGTCTGTCCAGGCACAGCTTCAATTTATTCATAGTCTGCGGATCGATAGTCACAAAGCTGGTATTGTTTGAGTTTTGTGTGTCCGCCGTGGTATCCGCCGTCGAGACAGATGCAGTAGCATCCGTGGCGACACTCACTGTTGGCACGGACACGGTAGTTGCTTGAGTATTTTGTGTTTCGGTACTTTGTTCTGTTTGTGGTGAGCCTGTCAATTTTCCGTGCAGTTTGATTGACAGATTTCCTACTATTAGTGCCAAGCACACAAAATCAACAGTTCTACCTAAAGTTGACACCAGTTCTACTGACATTAAAAAATCCCTCCTTAATATAAAATATTTTTATGTTGAGTCATAAGAAACTACTAAGGTAACACAACATAAATTACGAAGTATTATAACATTAAATACATATCAAAATCAACCATTAATTTTACTTTGCCCTCTTTGCCCTAGAAGATGACATGATATTGAAAGGTCCGGAAAATACTGCACTTGGTTTAGCGTAAAATACCTTCAAATGCGAGCCCAAAAAAACTTATTTTACATATTTAACTTTTTTATATTACGCATGTGGCACTCCCTTTACTTTTCATAGTATTCCGCCGCAAACACCGGAGAAAATTTACAAAAAACAAAAAAAGAGACTCGAAAACGAGTCCCAACATTAACAAAAAGCGCATCAAACCACCCGATTCCCTAAAACTTAACCGCCGATCTTACCATTGATCGCTGCGATACGCAAAGCATCCCTGACCCTTCCTTTCGACGCATCTATCTTCTGCATAAGGTCGACAATCCTACCTTTTACAGTCCTCGTAAACCTATTATCCTCTGCATGCTTGCTTGTCGCATAACTATAAAGCTGATTTTGCAGCCTCTCAAGAGCTTTATAATCATCGATACAATCTGCACCGCAGGAGGCTCTGTTCACAGCATTAAGGGTTGTGGCGTCAATTAATTCCTCATACCTATCCAATGGGATAATTCCTATCTTCTTCTCTGCATTACTTAAGCAGAGCTCATGAATAGCCTGACCTGCGCCCATGATTAGAGTCAAACCTACAAACGAAGCTGAAATTGTATAAACAATGTTATCCATACCCATTTTAATGAACTCCTTCAAACAAAAATTTTTCCAAGAAATGAAAGCACATGATTACCAAATGTTAAAATACTGAAAAGCCTCAACAAACGGCATGCTCTGAAAACTCTGGACAAATAGGCCTTACAAAATAAAAAGTAATAATAAGAACATGTGATAATTGACCTGATCTTCCAGCTACGTTCTTATTGTAACATATATTTAATAGTATGTCAAGCAGTTTTTTACTTCGAGTGGTGAAGGACGGGCTAAAAAGGGGGTCTAATAAGCTCCCGCACTGAAGTATTCTATAGACAAAAATATTCATAAGCAATCAGCATGCTATGTTCACTTTCAATCAGAAATTAAATATGATGATATTCGAAATCTAATCTATAAAAAACTGCGATTTGCTCTAAAGTCTGGTACAATAAATTGGAGAATCTGCTGTTGAAAAAATAGCAATTACCAAAGTAATAATTAAAATTTTTAAATCTAAAAGGTGCAAAAATTATTTTTGCTGCAGCAACTGGACACATCAGGCTTAGATTATACTCTAAATTTATTTATTTTTACAAATATTATTTTAACTTTTTGTAGTTTGACAAAAAGCAATTAAAATGTATAATTTTAAATGAATTTATCAGAAAGGAGTCATAATTTTATTAAATATTGTTTGAAGGGGATATGTTATGAAACGTCTACTTGGTTTGTTTTTTGTACTTTTTAGTTTTTCATTTTTTTCGGTCTTTGCAATGGACTTTGAGGAAAGACCGAAGGTTTCAGTTGTTATACCGGTTTATAACGTGGAATCTTGGATTAGAGAATGTATAGACAGCCTTTTAAATCAAACGTTAAAAGAGATGGAATTTATTTTTGTAGATGATGGTTCACCTGATAACTGTGGTAAGATTTTGGACGAGTGTGCCCGGAAAGATAAAAGGGTTAAAGTAATACATCAGAAAAACAGTGGTGTGCAAATGGCACGTAATGCGGGTTTGGATGCTGCAACGGGAGAATACATAGCTTTGTTGGATTCTGATGATTACGTAGATATTCATACCTATGAGGTAGCTTATAATTTAGCTAAAAAAGATGATGTTGACATTTTGAATTTCAAAGCAAGAACATTTGATGACGGAAAAGATGACCATATTAACAATATAGACTTTTCTGATTCACCGGTCATGTCTGCCGAAGATTACATACAGAATAATTTTAGGCTTTGGGTTTGGGACAATCTTTTCAAAAACGAAATAATTCAAAAAGATAAAATCAGATTTATTCCTGAAATAAAGCCTGCAGATGATACTTGTTTTACGTATATGGCACTTGGCAGAGCAAAAACAGTAAAATCAATTCCGGCTACATTTTACAATTACAGAATCAGGCCATGTGCGCTTTCACGTATGAGTAATGAAGACGTATTTATTAACAGCTATAAGATGCTCAGGCATATTTGCGATAATTGGAGAGTCGGAGGATGTCTTGATAATAATGAACACAACTTGATTACTCTTATCATTCGTTGGGCCAGATTTTGGGGAGATACATATTTAAAATATGCTCAGGAAGTGCTGGATTCATTTGGCTCTGATATATATAACCCAACAAATGTAAGAAAGTGTCCGGATTACATACAAAAAGAACTGGCAAGACTTGAATACTCTCGTGCAAGCAATAAAAATCCTGCTCTGGAAAGCGGTATATATCGCATAGCAACAGCCTCAAGCGGATATTGGAAACGTTTGGATATTTCTGAGGGTTCAAGACAAAGCGGTGCAAATCTTCAGCAATGGGAAACCAACTGCAATATTGCTCAGGATTTTGAGGTTATAAGGCACGATGAGGGATATTACACAATTAAGGCTGTGTGTTCGGGTAAAATACTTGATGTCGAAAATGGGTCACAGCAGGCAGGTGCCAACATACGTCAATGGAACGGTAATAATTCCCAAGCACAGCATTGGTACATTATCCCTTGTGAAGATGGCAGCTTTAATGTAATTTCCGTGTGTAATCTTTTGGCAATGGACGTCGAGAACGCAGGCTGTAATGATGGTGCAAATATTCATTGTTGGTACATAAACAATTCTAATGCTCAGAAATTCAAGTTTATAAAGGTGGGTTCGGAATATTACACAAGCAAAGAACCGATTTCCATAGCAATGGCATCAGACAGCAACTACATTTATCCTACAATTGTTTCTATGACCTCCATACTTGAGAATAAACGTTCGGATACCAAAATTGATTTTTATCTTATGCTTTCCGGAGATTTAGAACAATCCCTAAAAAACAAAATACTCCATCTGCAGGAAAAATACTCAAATTGCACTATTACTCTTATAGATATGAAGGATAAACTGAGTTCGCTTTACAAAAGCAGGCATTTGTCCACTGCTACTTACTATAGATTAATACTGCCCTCCTTGTTGCCCCAATTAGATAAAATTCTGTATCTGGATTCCGACATAATAGTGCGGCAGGATTTAAGCTCGCTTTTCGATTACGATGTGGATAATTTCTATTTAGCCGGCGTAGTTGATGCTAAAGTCAGCGGTGGAATCAGTGTCATAAGCGGAAGAGCTTCATGCTGCAAGAATGATATATACATTAAAGAACATGGCGAAAATGCTTATCTTAAATCTTACATAAATGCAGGAGTTACATTGTTTAACTTAAAGAATATGAGAAGTGATGATATAGAGTCCAAACTTTTAAATTGCGTATCGTCAAATAATCTTGAGTTTCACGATCAGGATGCTCTTAATATAGTGTGTTATGGAAAAATTTTAAATATCCCCAATGTTTATAACATCGCAAGCTATAGAGATTTTTCAGATAATCAAGTTGTCGTACACTATCTTGACATTAACAAGCCATGGAAAATTTTGACCACAAGAAATGCTGATTTGTGGTGGAAATATGCAGAAAAAACGGATTGCTTTAAAGAAATACAAGAGAAATATTTAATCAAGGACGGTACATACGTAATATCGAGTGCTTTAAATGAAAACAAAGTTCTAGATATAAGCTGTGCTTCAAGCCAAAACGGTGCAAATTTACAGCTTTGGGATAAAAACCATACAGATGCTCAAAAATTTAATATTAGATATGTTGGAAACAGGTGTTTCCAAATAACCGCTAAGTGTTCAAATAAGGCAGTTGATGTTAGAGGTGCGGGAAAGGGTAAAGGAACCAACGTTTGGCAATATGCGCCTAACAATACGGACGCACAAAAATGGTATATTATTCCATGCGGCAACGGATATTACATGGTAGTTTCAAAATGCAATATGCTTAATTTAGATGTTTCATGTTCCGGTACTGCAAATGGGACGAATATCCATTGCTGGACTTATAACGGTTGCGACAACCAAAGGTTTAGAGTTGATAAAGTGGGCTGATTTATATGAAAAAATTTTTTAGTATACTTTGTACTTTACTATTCTTAGCTAATTTCATGTTGGCAGGGAATGCAGACGCAAAAATTATAAACAATTTGGATTCAACCAAACAAAAATATGATTATCTTATAGTAGGTTCAGGGCTTTCAGGCGCGGTATTTGCTAACGAAGCCGCCAAAAAGGGCAAAAGATGTTTGGTTATCGATAAGAGAAGCCACATCGCAGGTAACGTCTATACTGAGAATATTGAAGGCATAAATGTTCATAAATATGGTGCACATATTTTCCATACGAGCAATAAAAAAGTTTGGGATTATATTAATCAATTTGCCGAATTTAATAATTTTGTAAATTCGCCCATAGCAGTTTACAAAAAGGAACTCTATAATCTACCATTTAACATGAATACATTTAGTAAAATGTGGAATATCAAAACACCGGGAGAAGCAAAGCGCATTATTGAGGCTCAAGTTAAAAAAAGTAAAATTACTTCTCCTAAAAATTTAGAAGAGCAAGCCATAAGCTTAGTTGGACGTGACATTTATCAAAAGTTAATCAAGGGTTATACCGAAAAACAATGGGGAAAAGATTGCAAGGATTTACCGGCGTTTATTATTCGCAGACTTCCTGTAAGGTTTACTTACAACAACAACTATTTTAACGATAAATATCAGGGTATACCTGTTGGAGGATACACTCCAATAATCGAAAAGATGCTTGAGAGTTCCGATGTTTTATTAAATACCGATTATTTTGATTTTATCAAAAAACATCCGGATGTTGCTGAAAAGATCGTATATACCGGTGAAATCGACAGGTATTATAATTATCAGTACGGGAAATTAGGTTACAGAAGCTTGAGGTTTGAAACCGAAATTTTAGATATGGAAAATTATCAAGGCAATGCGGTAGTAAATTATACGGAACGTAGTGTACCATATACGCGTATAATTGAGCATAAACATTTTGAATTTGGTAATCAGCCGAAAACAGTGGTAACAAAAGAATATCCTGCCAAATACAACGGAAACAACGAGCCTTATTATCCGATAAACAATGAAGAGAATATGATTCTTTATCAAAAATACAAAGCTCTTGCAGATAAAGAAACAGATGTGATTTTTTGTGGCAGACTTGGAGAGTATAAATATTTCGATATGGATAAGGTAATTGAAAGTACGCTGAGTCTAACGGAAAAAATTATTTAGGAATATTAGGAAATAAAATTGTCATTTACAATTGATCAGAATTGCAAATGAAGAAAACGGTCTCAAAATAATTGGGTTTACTTTTTCGGATGCCGGTTCAGATTGGACGGGAAATCATAAAGCATGGAACGGGGTTATAAACTGAATAAAACTTGTTGGGAAATTTTGATAGGCTAGTATAAAAAAGTCTCTACAAACTATCTAAGTATAGTTTTGTAGAGACTTTGCACTATTCTATATCATCAGTATAACCTGCAAACTTTTCGAGCGTTTTTAAATATTCATATGCTTTATTGATGTCAAGCGTTTGGGTATATTGTTTATTTAAATATTCCGTGTGGATATAAATGTTCATAGGATGATTATTTTTAATTGCATCTTTTTCTTCCTCTCTTTTGCTTTTGCTTGTATATGACTGAATTTCTATTATACTTGCCTGACTTGTAACATTATTTATACTTGCGATTCTATGGTAATTCACTGTAATTCCGTTATCTAATGTTATTTCTTTAATTAATGCCATTGATTTTCCTCCTAAATTTTTAGTATTTGTATCCTACAACACATGTTATTTTCAGGCCATCAGTTGTACCTATATTATATCCGGCAGTAGAATGATATGAGCTTGAACAATTTGTTACAAAGGTGATAGTATTTTCTGAAAAGTTTATAAAAGCAGTTCGCCATACGGTACAATTCTGATTACTGTCAGCAGCAGAAGAAGCAGCTAGGGTCATATAGTTTATGTAAGTACATATTTCGTTATAAACAGAACTATTATCGTACTGACCCTGGGCATATACGCCTATCCGTGAAAAATTAGTGTAAGGCTGGATTAATGTAATAGTTCCCGTTGTTCCACTCGTATTGCTATATAATACCGTTGCGGGGATTTCCAAGTTAGCTCGTGCGCCGCTCACATCATTTGCTCCGGTACCTCCCCGAGATATTGGGATATTTTTTGAATTAACCTCATTAATTGCCCCTACAACAGTATTTTTTTCTTCTGTATTTAATTCATTTAATTCTCCTATATTTTTAGAAAGCTCTTTGGTTTCATTTATCACTGAAGTCAATACATTAGACTCAGAAGTGCTCTCTATTGCTTCTGAAAAATCCTTGCTCGCCGAAACAAATATTTTTAATCCGCTAACCTTCAAAAGTACATTGTTTTCATCGAAAATTTGGAATTCGCAGTCTAAAACACCCGGCACACTTAACGTTTGGGATGTAAGTTCAACGGTTGCTACATTATTTACTGTGTTCACAGCACAATAATTAAATATAGTTGTATTATCAGGCTTTTTGGCATAAAACGTGACGGATTTATTGGTAAGGCTTATGTTATTTTGATCTTCATCTTTAAATGAAACTTCGATATACCTACAATCTACTTCTCCACTATTGGCGCAAATAACAAGGCTATTTTTGTTCCAAACATCTAGGCTTATTCTTTTGGTAACCATAAATCAAGTTCCTCCTTGACGACTATTATCATAAAAATATACCTCCCTATAACTAGTGTAAAAACTAAAGATAATTGTCTACTCCAGAGCAATTATTGAAAATAAAATTTATATTAAATTGTAGGATTTTAATACAGAAAAACTAAAAGTTGGGTTTATAGGTTTTGTAATTGATTAATTTTTAGGTAGATTTTACTAGAGCTGTCTGCATTACCGAAGACTCCTTCAAATATTTTTCCGAAAACCGATTCATTTAGCCATTTTGTAAATCTGGGACCCCCCGTTTTTCACACCCCATAACGTTAAGGCGAATCTTTCCACGCTGCGACTGAGCGTGCTATCCACATTATTGCATTCATCTACCTGATATAATATTATCTTCATCTTGGGCGCTCCCCAAAATATAAATATCTTGACTTGAAGTGGGATATATGGTAAAATCAAACTCACCTCGGGAGGATTTATTTTATGAGTTCTAGAGGGAGGTAAAAAACAATTTATAATAATTGGAGGTGCCGTAATAGTGACTGAGCAAGTAATTTTAGCTTGTGGAAAATGTAAGAGGCATAATTATTCTACAACGAAGAATAAAAAGAATGTCGCCGGAAGGATGACTTTACGAAAGTACTGTAAATTTTGCAGAGAACATGTCGATCATACGGAGACTAAGTAAATGTAAGGAGGTCAGGATTAATGGCAGAGAAAAAAGAGAATATATTCACAAAGGCAAAGTCCTTTTTTGTGGATTGTAAAAATGAGATTAAAAAAATTAAATGGCCGACACCTAAAATGACATTTAAAAATACCGGAGTAGTCCTTGTCATGATTCTGATTGTTGGATGGTTTGTTTTTTTATTGGATATGGGACTGATGCAGGTTTTGGGTGTGGTCATGTCTGTGTCTAGATAACTGAGTCCGGAGGTAGAATGATGTTAGAGGAAACTAGTGAAGAGGCCAAGTGGTATGTGGTACATACCTATTCCGGATATGAGAATAAAGTTGCTTCGAATTTAGAGAAAACAGTCGAAAACCGTCATCTGGAAAATTTGATACAGGAAATACGTGTACCTACTGAAACAGTCGTTGAAGTGAAGGATAATAAGAAAAAAGAAGTGGAAAGAAAAATATTTCCGGGGTATGTTCTTGTTAAGATGGTGCTTACTGATGAGTCGTGGTATGCGGTTAGGAATATTCGAGGCTGTACGGGATTTGTAGGTTCTGCGACTAAACCTGTTCCGCTGACTGATAAAGAGGCTGCGAAATTGGGAATTAAAGTGTGTAACATTGAGGTTTCTTACTCAGTTGGAGATACAGTTAGGATTATCAAGGGCCCTCTCAAAGATTTTGTGGGTACTGTGGAGGATATTGATAAGGATAAAAATGTCGTCAAGGTGACAGTTTCGATGTTTGGCAGAGAGACGCTTGCAGAGTTAGAACTTGACCAGGTTGAACCGATTATGTAGATTTAAATGAATATTTTACAGTCAGAATTGTTCTTTTGGGACGATCAATGGTTGATGTATGAGTTGGGAGTGCTAATATAGTAAGCCAATGCGTGCTTTTGAAAAATTCAGTCAATATCATGTAGAAAATTTTGAATTTATTTTAATTTAATGTTTATTTTTTTGGGACGGTAGAGGTGATATAATTTCATCTCGTAGATACCGTAAAATGCGGAGGTGCAGAAATTGGAAAAAAAGATAAAATCAATAGTAAAATTACAGATACCGGCCGGTAAAGCGACTCCGGCACCACCGGTAGGATCGGCGTTGGGACCACATGGGATTAATATTATGGCATTTACAAAGGAATTTAATGACAAGACTAAAAATGACATGGGAACTATCATTCCGGTTGTAATAACGGTTTATGCAGACAGGTCTTTTGCATTTATCACAAAGACGCCGCCGGCAGCTGTTATGATAAAGAAGGCATGTTCAATAGAAAAAGGTTCCGGAGTTCCAAATAAGACAAAAGTTGCGAAGATAACGAAGGCTCAGCTGGAAGAAATTGCGAAACATAAAATGCCTGATTTGAATGCGTCAGACCTTGAATCTGCTACAAGTATGATTGCGGGAACGGCTAGAAGTATGGGTATAGAAGTAGCACAGTAGGTCTTCCGGTGGGAGGAAGATATCCGATTTAACCACTTATTGAGGAGGAAAAGAAATGAAGCATGGTAAAAGATATTTAGATAGTGAGAAATTATTTGATAAAAAGGCTTTTTACAGTGCGCACGATGCATTGAAATTGTGTGTAGATACTGCTAGGGCTAAGTTTGATGAGACTATAGAGGTTCATGTTAGGTTAGGGGTTGACTCCAGACATGCTGATCAGCAAGTTCGTGGCGCAGTGGTGCTTCCTAATGGAACCGGAAAAGATATAAAGGTTTTGGCTGTTTGCCGGGGCGAAAACGAAAGGCTTGCCAAAGAGGCCGGTGCTGATTATGTAGGCGCAGAGGACATGGTTGCTAAAATCCAAAATGAAAACTGGATGGAGTTTGACGTTCTTGTCACCACGCCGGATATGATGGGAATAGTCGGTCGTCTTGGACGTGTGTTAGGGCCAAGGGGTCTGATGCCTAACCCAAAGGCGGGCACTGTTTCGACAGATATTGCAAGAGCTATAAAAGAGGTAAAGGCCGGAAAAATAGAGTACAGACTCGATAAGACGAATATAATGCATTGTCCGATTGGTAAGGCCTCGTTTGGTGCCGAGAAATTGGCGGAAAATTTTGATACACTTCTTGACGCTGTAATAAAGGCAAAACCTGAAGCATCTAAAGGGCAGTATATAAGGTCTTGTGTTGTTGCCTCTACGATGGGCCCGGGGATAAAAATTAATCCGAATAAAATTGGGTAATTTCTCTTGACAAATGTAGTTTGATTGGTATATAATACTAGTACTGTTTGTCCGAAGACAGTAGGTGCGTATGCGTAAAGGGGTGTTCTCTGCCTACCGAGGATTGAGTCATTTAGTGATTTACTTGTATTTTGCAGTAAAGTCGACTCTCTCCTCAAAGGGTGAGTTGGCTTTGTTTGCGTGTATGAATTTGAGTTTTTAGGAGGTGTGAAATTTGCCTAATGAGAAGGTGTTGGAAGCTAAAAAATCAGTCGTTGACCAAATGGCAAAGGAATTGGAAGCATCATGTGTTGGGGTGATTGTTTCGTACAAGGGTATAACGGTGGATGCAGATACGAAGCTTCGCAAGGAGCTTAGAGAGGCTAATGTAAAGTACTCTGTGGTTAAAAATACTATGCTGTCAAGAGCTGCTGAAATCGTGGGTATAAATATCCCGTCCGATGTCTTGGAAGGAAGTACAGCTTTAGCTATTTGTAAAGATGATTATATTGCTCCGGCCAAAATTTTATATAATTTTGCTAAAGATAACGAATTCTACAGGATTAAGGCAGGTTTTATTGACGGGAAATCCGTCACAGTTGGGCAGATAGAAGAGTTGGCGCAACTTCCGTCAAAAGAGGTTCTTATTGCGAAAGCCCTCGGAGGTATACAGGCTCCTATTTCAGGTTTCGCAAGTGTTCTTAGTGGCACAATCAGAGGCCTTGTGGTGGCATTGAATGCAATTACAGAGAAAAAAAGCGCCTAATTAGTGATTTAAAATAATTTATAATTATGGAGGATGGAATTATGTCAGAAAAAGTAGAAAAATTAATTGAAGAGATAAAGTCTATAACAGTCCTTGAATTGAGTGAGCTCGTGAAAGCACTTGAAGAGGAGTTTGGAGTATCAGCATCAGCTCCGGTAGCAGTAGCACCGGCTCCGGTAGCAGGCGGCGCGGCTGGCGCTGAGGAGAAAACTGAGTTTGATGTTGTGTTGAAGTCTGCAGGGGATAACAAGATAAAAGTTGTTAAGGTTGTTAAAGAGATAACAGGATTGGGTCTTAAGGATGCAAAAACTCTTGTTGACGAAGCTCCAAAGCCGGTAAAAGAAAAGATTTCTAAGGCTGATGCGGACGATATTAAGAAAAAACTAGAGGAAGTCGGAGCTCAGGTAGAAGTTAAGTAATTATCGTATAGAAGTTGCCGCAGTAACTAGAGGTTTCTGTGGCAGCCTATTTTAACAAAGGAAAATATGTGTAATTTATATAGCGTTAAAGATATAAATTTGTTATTAAATAAGTATAATTTTTGCTTTTCTAAAGGTCTGGGACAAAATTTCATTTCCAGTCCGCACCTTTGCCCTAAGATAGTGAGTAAAAGTGGTATAACAGAAAAAACCGGTGTGATTGAAATAGGCCCGGGTATAGGCGTTTTGACTCGCGAGATAGCTAGCAGAGCGAAAAAGGTAGTTTCTGTGGAAATAGACAAAAGATTGCTTCCCATTCTTTCTGATACTGTGTCTTTTTACGACAATGTAAAAATAATAAACAATGATATTCTAAAGGTAAACATAAATGGGTTAATCCAGGATGAGTTTAGGGGATTTGAGGATATTAAGGTGTGCGCAAATTTGCCTTATTATATAACGTCTGCGGTGATAATGAAACTTTTAGAAGAAGATTCTGATATTACATCTATGACGTTAATGGTACAAAGAGAGGCGGCAGATAGAATTTGTGCTTTGCCGGGTAGCAGAGAGTGTGGTGCTCTTAGCCTAGCTATCAGGTATTATGCTGATTCGGAAATATTATTCAAAGTATCCAGGTCTTGTTTTATTCCCAGTCCAAAAGTAGATTCGTCTGTAATAAAAATCACTAAAAATTCTAAAAATTCTGCGAATATAATTGACAAAAATACATTTTTTAGGACAGTAAAATCCTCTTTTTCCCAGAGAAGGAAAACTGTAGTCAACTCGTTAAGTTCGGAATTTGCGCTTAAGAAGGATTCTCTGAATATGATTTTGTGCGATTTAAACATATCATTAAAAAGTCGACCAGAACAGTTATCATTTGTAGATTTTGGTCGTCTTTCTAATAGTATTTACGACAGGATTATATAATATATACAGAAATGGTAGAGAGCCAACTAAATTTATAGTATCCACTACCAAACATGAAAGGAAATAAGTACAGACTCCTTTCATGTTTGTATCTTTTGCAATCAAGAGAAAAGAAAACAAATTCATGATAGGACAATAAATTAAAATTATACATATTAAATAAAATACAGTAAGATAAATTGGCGCAGGACTTATTTTTCTATTATAAAACGTAAATCCGGACATATAACCGACAGTCCCTGCGGCTACCATTTGCCACGGGGTCCACACACCCTGGCCTAAAAATATATTAGATATAAAAATACTAAATGAACCTAATATAAATCCATAATTTTTGTCCATAACGGATGATGCCAAAATAATAATAGGTAAAAAGCAACTTGGATTTGGAGATATTTTTCTAAAACATCTTATTATTGTGGACAAAGAAGCTAAGAACGCAATTTGAGTAAGTTCAAAAGTTTTATTATGTAAGTGGTTTAATTTATCAATCTTATATAAAATAATAAAAACACAAGATAAAGTACCTATTACCAATAAAATATTGTTAGAACACATATTAAATAAATATACAAATAAACTGACGATCAAAATTAAAATGAACCTCTTCATAATTTTCATATATAAACTGCCTTTTTCTCTAGACTTTTTGTTAATTATATTTTAAAAAAATTAATTTGTCAAGTTGATATTATAGATGTGGAATGAAACACTATAGATGAAAGACGAAGAAGTAAAAGTAAAAGGTTTTAAGCAGATTTTGGTTGAAAATTTGGATATAATAACTTATTTAATTATTAGTTGCGAAGTAGAACTTACAATATAGTAAAAATTTATAAATAGAGAGGAATATTTATATATATTTATGTAAAACTAATTATGTTCACCAAAAATGTGACAGATTTATAATAAATAATTATAAGGAGGTAAAAATGAAAGCTACAGGTATAGTTAGAAGAATAGATGACTTGGGAAGAATTGTTATACCGAAGGAAATACGCAGGACTCTACGTATTCGTGAAGGCGATCCCCTAGAAATTTATACAGATTCCAATGGAGAAGTGATTTTTAAAAAGTACTCTCCCATAGGAGAAATGTCGCCATTTGCATCGCAATATGCGGAAGTACTTTATAAAGCTACATCCATGCCGACTCTTGTATGTGATAGGGATCATGTTGTGGCGGTCTCGGGTGTGCCCAAAAAAGAATTTATGGAAAGAAGGATCACTCAGCCGTTAGAGGATTTGATGGAGGCCAGAAACAGCTTTTCGATATTTAGTTCAAAGGATACAAATTTTCAACCTGTTGAAGGAATTGACAGAAATGCAGGCCTTGTATATCCGATAATAGCCTCCGGAGATGTAACAGGTGCAGTGATTATGCTTGCTAATGAAGAGATAAAAGGTGAAAACATCATAGAGGCCAATACGAAACTTGCACAAACGGCAGCAACGTTTTTAGGGAAACAAATGGAAGAATAGTTTGCTCGTATGAAATCAGAGATGTTTAAATGCAACCTCCTTTAAAATACATAGGGGGGTTGCTTATTTGACCATTGAAAATGGTAGGCCATTGTTTCCGGCTACGAGAATGATCCAAGTATAAACCGGCTCCTTTCTGAATGATTTATACGTTGTAACGTATGCTCAGTATTTACCATATAATAGCTATTAGGTAAAATTAGAGAGGGGTCGGTGTCTTTTGGATAATATATTTCTAACGATATTTGAGTCTATAATGATAGTTACGGCATTGTCAATGGATGCATTTGTCGCTAGTTTTGCTTATGGGACGAATAGAGTTAAAATACCCTTTTCATCTGTCACGGTTATTAATGTGGTATGCAGCAGTATTTTGGCGGTATCGTTGTACTTTGGTTCAATAGTGAGCCGTTTTATACCTGAGGAGCTCACGCATATAATTTGTTTTTTAATATTGTTTATATTGGGAGCTGTGAAACTGGCTGACAGTGTATTATCGTGGGCAATAAAAAGAGGTAAGAATCTTTGCCGTACGCTCAGGTTCTCCTTAATGGGGCTTCTTTTTACCGTAAACGTAGAACCGAGCGATGATGAAGAAGAGATTAGTGAGAAAAAAATCTTAAAACCCAGCGAGGCTGCATCGCTTTCGATAGCATTGTCGCTGGATGGATTGGCCGTTGGTTTTGGGGCATCACTTGTAAACTCTGATAGTGTACAAATAGTTGCTTTTTCATTAATTTCAGATATGGTGGCAGTTATGCTGGGCTGTTTTTTAGGCAATAGGGTCGCAGAAAAAATTTCATTCAATTTATCATGGTTGAGCGGAATAATGCTTATGCTTTTAGCATTTCTGAAATTATCTTAGGCCGAAGTAGTCAAGTAAGCCTTCGTATATTGCGTAGGCGAACTGATATTGATCATCTTTTAGTTTTTCAGCATCACTTTGGTTAGTTATATATGCAAGTTCTATTAGGGCAGAGGGCATATCTGTGTTTCTCAAAACATACAGTGAGGGCCTTACTCGGACGCCATTATCCTTAGTTCCCAGCCTTTTAACTATTGCATTTAATATATTTTCGGCAAGATAGTACCCCTGGCTGTATTCCTTATAAACATATACTTCTGTACCGTTTATGGCAGGATTTTCATTAGCATTTGTATGGATGCTTAGGAAATAATCTGCAGGCCAGGAATTTGCCATATTTACTCTTTCCGCCAAACTTGTAGTATTGTTTGTACCGAGGATTTGGTCTGGAGATGTCCTTGATGTTCTCGCTTCAAAATTGGGGTTTTTTTCTAATAAATCCGCTAGATATTTACCCACATTATAAGTTATATCTTGTTCTCTAAGTCCGAACCCTTCTGCACCGGCATTCACTCCCATAGGATTATGCCCTTGGTCTATAAATATTTTAATTGCCAAAATGACTCACTCCTTTACTTAAATATATAGATAACTAAAGCAGTGAATATTCATGATTTTAAGTTTATAGCAATCGTATATTGAGCAGGCACACAATTAAGACTAAATATGAGATAGTCAATAAACCTATTTTTGCGTTTTTCTCAACCGTTTAGTGGGAATCTTAGTCCATTTTTAGAATGCTGTCTGAGTTTGCCGGGCGTTTGAGAAAAACAAACAGATAACATTCGCTGAAAACGCACTAATAGGCATAGGACAGTATATTTTAGGGCTCTTAGATTGGGACGCAGAATATAATTTAAAACATTTTATGCTTGTGTATTATCAGGCAAACCAGACACGTAATAATAGTTTCAGGAATCATATAAGTGCAGTTATATATAGCGGAATACTGCAGGGCGAAAGCTGTGGGAGGAAATAAATCTTTCCATATTATTATGCCCGACATTACTAAGGACACGTATCTTATAAACATTACGGTAAAAGAGGAACATAAAATTTTATGATGCTTAAAATTATCATAGAAGAATCTGGCACTTCCCAAACAGACGCAGGGAATTATATAGTCCAAGAGAATCACTACAATATAAGAGCATATGTTTTTAGCGGGCGGAGGATGGAATCCCGTAAATATCTGTACGAGAGCATAAACAAAACCGGATATTAAGCCGTAATACGCACCATGCCTTAGAGACACAATAATAATTGGAGCTTCTCCTCCTAGGGTAATTGATCCTCCATTAGGCATTTTGAAAATCGATAATGTACCTAGGACAGCCGATAGAGCTACCATTAATGCACATTCGGTTAAGGTAACAGTTTTAAGTTTCTTCATTTTTAATTTTTCTCCAGTAAGAACAAAGACCTTGTTCCATTTTATTGTGACCCGAAATATAATAAGAAGTTCCCTTTAGTTCATCCGGGAGGTAATCTTGTTTAACCCAGTGATTTAGAAAGTCGTGAGGATACACGTAAGCAGAAGTACGACCTTTTTCATGGGAGCTGTCACAGTGGACATTTTGGAGGTGACGCGGCACAGAAAAAGTCTTACCATTTTGGATGTCTGCCAATGCTTTATTTATTGCATTGTACGCAGAGTTTGACTTAGGCAGCATACACACTAAAATTACTGCATCTGAAAGCGGTATGCGGGCTTCACGCAGTCCTACTTGAAGGGCTATATCCACGGCAGATTTTACTATCGAAATGACCTGAGGATATGCAAGTCCTACATCTTCACATGCACAAATCATAAGCCTTCTGCAAATTGATTGCAATTCGCCGAACTCTAAAAGGCGTGCGAGATAATAAACAGCGGCGTCAGGGTCTGACCCACGCATTGATTTTTGGAATGCAGACAAAAGGTCGTAATGAGAATCGCCGTTTTTTTCATAGGACAGACGAGGTTTCCCCAATATTTTTAAAACCAATTCTTTGGTTATTATTTTGGAACTTGAGCCCTTAGGCAGTGATAAGACGCATACTTCGAGGGTATTCACGGCTTTTCTTACGTCTCCGCCTGTTAACTGCGACAAAATTTCAAGGGATTCGTCGGGGCAATCTATTTTTTCTCCGAGTTCTTTTTCATAGGAATCCAGAGTTTTTCTCAGCATAGGTGATATATCATCGGCTGGAACAGGTTTGAACTCAAAAACGGCACATCTGCTTAAAATGGCATTATATATAGAAAAATACGGATTTTCCGTGGTAGAAGCTATTATTTTAACATTTCCGTTTTCCATTTTTTCTAAAAGGGTCTGTTGTTGTTTTTTATTTAAATACTGAATTTCGTCCAAATAGAGAAGTACCGAGGTATTAAAAAATGTATTTTCACGTTCGCCGAGTGCCTCTTTAATTTCTGACGTCGATAATGAAGTACAGTTTAGGATTTTAAAATTCATACTAGAGTTTCCGGCGGCAATTTTTGCAACACTTGTTTTTCCTGTGCCGGGCGGGCCGTAAAACACCATATTGACTATATGCTTTGACTCAATCAAGTTTCTAAGGGGCATATTTTTGCCTAAAATATGGGTTTGTCCTATGATGTCGTCTAAACTTTTGGGGCGGATTTTTTCAGCAAGAGGGGTATACATACTATACCTCCGACAATGCCGTATTCTCGCTCTCAATTTTATGAATTTGCTCCTTTATTTCATCCATATCGATAAACTGAAACCTCTCAAAAAACGGGAGCAGGGAATTGAGTATGGAAATAGCACCATGGTGAACGTAACTTTCTATATTGAGAACCAATACGGGGTCATGTACGCTTTTTCTGAGGATACACCAGCCTTCTTGCCAGCGTGCTTTAAATGAAGCTCTGACGCCTTCAAGGTTATTTTTCGCCAAATGGCTTGATTTAACCTCATCTATGTATCTTTTAAAGCTTGTAAGGACATGTCGGCTCGAGCTTACAATTCTGGAATCGTTTATGGTAATTCTGATTTCGATATGTTCTTTTGCGTCCACGAAGTTTTTAAGTACGTCCTCGATAGTGACATTTTCCTTTTTCATTTTCACGTAACTGGCAATAACTTTAGCGGCCAAATATGCTCCATCATCGATGAAATTATTCTCTCTCAGGGCGGCGTGGCCGGATGACTCTATCGCCAGAGGACAATTTATTCCGGAAGCGTTCATCTGCTGTGCGTACTCTATGACATTTCGATAGCCTCGTTTATACCTAAATTGTGTCCCGCCTAAATTTTGTATGTATTCAGAGAGTTTATCGGAAGTAACTGAGTCTGTAACTATCGTTGCCCCGGGATTTTCTTCAAGAACCATAGCGGAGGTGAATGCAATTAACTTATTTCTGTTTATCATTTGCCCATGGCAGTCGACAATCCCTACACGATCCACATCGGTATCAAATATTATACCTATATCAGATTTAGACTTAATAACAGCCTCTGAAAGTGCTTTTATAGCTAATTCATCCTCGGGATTTGGCATGTGATTTGGGAAATTCCCATCCGGACTTAAAAATATACTGCCCGAAACATCCGCACCGAGGGGTTTTAGGATATCGTTTGCAAAGAACCCTCCTGAACCGTTCCCGGCATCGACAGCAATCTTTAATCCTTGGAGGGGAAACTTTTTATTTGATTCACCTTCTAAGTTCTCTGTAATAACATTTTTTATCTTTTCGCAGTAATAATTCATGACATTTATAGTCTTGACCTCGCCTATCTTATACGATATAGGCGGAAAGTCGCCGGACTGAGCGATCTGTAATATTTCATCGATATTTTTTGACGAAAGGGAGCCTTCCCTGGTAAAGAATTTAATACCATTTCTATCTGCAGGCTGATGACTTGCGGTAATCTGCAGTGACGCAGTACAGGTCAGGCTTGATACTGCCATGAGCATAGCAGGGGTAGAAGTAAGGGAACAGTCATATATTTTCACTCCGATAGAAGTCAGGGCATTTGTAACAGCGGTTTTAAGACGCATTGACGAGACTCTTGGGTCATTGCCCACGGCTATTGTCATGTCACGATACTCGGTCCAAGTTTTGTTTGCAATCCATACAGCAAACGACACAGCTATTTTTTCAATAACGTCATTTGTGAGATTTATTTTTTGTGGGTCTCCGGACGCAATGCCCCTTATATCAGACCCGCTTTTGAATTGTTTCCAGTACGTATTGGGCATATAATAAAGCCTCCTTGGATTTATATACTAATTATAGCTTTTTAATACAATTTTTCAAGTAAAAAACACTTAAATAAATCCCACTGAAAGATGTCTGCTTGATGACAGACGAAAGACTGTGATTACTTTTTCATAAAATGGATTACATTTTTTCGGGTGTGGTTATTTTGAACATATCCAGTATATTTTTTATTACAGTTTGTACGCATTTACACAGTAATAATCTTGCATACATTAACAAAGGGTCATCCACAATTACCTTATTAACGGTATAGAACTTATGGAAAAGGGTTGCAAGATGTATCACATACCGTGTAAGTTTTGTAGGGTCATAAGTTTTAGCGGACTTTATTATTTCTCCGGCTAGTGTGGACATAAAAAATATTAAATCTTTTTCCTCTTTAGTGTCCAGGAGGGTGAGGTCTACCTTTTTATGTTTTATGTTGTCCAGCAGTTCTTTATCGCAGGACCTAAAGATGCTGCAAATTCTTGCATAGGCATACTGGACATAGTAAACGGGGTTTTCAGAATCTTTTTTCACTGCAAGATCCAAATCGAAATCCATACTTGAATTAGCTTCATACATATTAAATATAAATCTGGCAGCATCCGTGTCGACCTCATCGAGCAAATCTGATAACTGTATTGCCTTGCCGGTTCTTTTGCTCATTTTAACGACTTCTCCGTCTTTCAGCAGGCGTACGAGCTGAACCAGAAGTATATCGAGTCTGTCAGGCTCTATACCCAAGGCAGCCATTGCACCTTTCATTCTAGCTACGTGACCATGATGGTCTGCCCCCCAAATGTCTATACAAAAATCGAAATCCCGCAGTTGCAGTTTATTTCTATGATAGGCAATATCCGCTGCAAAATAGGTAGGGATGCCGTTATTTCTGATTAAAACCTCATCTTTCTCGGAGCCGAACAGAGTTGCCCTGTACCAAAGTGCCCCATCGCACTCATAAGTATAACCTCTTTTAGTTAAAATATCTATAGTATCTTGAACCTCGTCCTTTCTATACAATTCACTTTCATTAAACCATTTATCGAAGTGTATTTTATATCTATCCATATCATCATGCATTTTTCTTATATTTTTGGGCAGAGCGAAATTTACTAACTCTTGTCTTCTCTGACTTTCGCTTTGATTCATGATACTATCCCTATACTTACTAGAAAATTCTCGTGCGAGTTCCTTTATATCTTCGCCATGATACCCGTCTTCCGGGAACGGTACAGCATCATCGCCTTTCCATATCTGATTATATCTGGCATCGAGGGACTTACCGAATTTTTCGATTTGATTTCCGGCGTCATTAACATAAAATTCTCTCCAAACATTGTACCCGGCGGCCTCAAGCACAGAGGCCAGACAATCTCCCAAAGCACCGCCACGAGCATTACCCATGTGCATAGGACCTGTTGGGTTAGCCGAGACGAACTCAACCATAACTTTTTTATTGCTACCGATATTTGACCTTCCGAATCTTGACCCTAAATAATCTATTTCACAAAGGACCTCTTTATAAAATTCCTGTCCGAGGAAGAAATTTATAAACCCGGGACCTGCTATTTCCGTCTTATCAACCAGTGTGCTGAGCGACTTAAGGTTTGAATGGATAAGCTCAGCGATTGACAGAGGAGAGGTTTTAAAGATCTTGGCTGACGCCAGGGCAATATTAGACGACAAATCTCCATTATTGCGGTCTGCCGGAATTTCGACATTTACTTCGGGGATGTCGCACGATAAAATTTTACCATCCATCATAGCACTGCTCAGTGCATCCCTTATTGAGGACTTGATATTTTCAATCAACATTATTAACACATTTGACATTTTTAATTTTCTCCTTTACACTTATAGAAATTTCATTAATTGACGTGACATCAGCGTTCATATCCATGTAATACAGGACATTTATTTCTGCGGACGACTCTTTAAGGTCGCAATTTATAAATCTTGTATATACACCCATAGTTATTGGTCCGAATTCAGTTTCGTACCGGCAGTAATGTCGTTTGTTTCTCTCCAGCGTCAACCGAGACTTAAGGGGTCCTGTGTTACTGATAATAATTAAGTTAGGGCTTTGAACTTTGATAATCGATAAGAGAGTTTTATTCTCTTGTGGAGAATCTTTATAATCTTCATATACTACATAGCATTTACCATTTTTTCTAACATATGACCCGACGGTTGTAAGCTCGATAGTGTCTTTTTCGGAATCAATTATTTGGTTATTGCGTATAGATATAATACTGTTTTTTTCCATTTTCAACTCCATGAATCTATGTTTACTACATGTGTATTTTCACTTACATCTTTTTTCAAAAAATCGTTAGCTGTTTCCAAGAACCTATGTTTATCATTGCTTACGAAAAGCCTGCATTCTCCGGGGGATTTTTTTTCAGATAAAAGCCGTCTGTCACGCAGCTGACCAAAGATGAATTTTGCAGACTCTTTGCCGGAGTCAATCAGATAGATTTTTTCTCCCAGAACCATTTGTATGATATCCTTGATTATGGAATAGTGCGTACAACCCAAGACCAGCGTATCAATATTTAGATTTTTGAAGGGAGATAAATACTTTTCAGCATATTTAAGTATCAAATTTCTATCAGACAGGACGAATCCCGATTCGATGAGCGGAGCAAACATGGGACATGCTTGTTGATAGACGGTGGCACCAGGCATTAATGAAAGGATTTTATTTTTGTATGCGCCGCTCTTTATTGTGGCGGGGGTAGCTATAACACCTATACGTTTATTTTGGGTTTTGCTCAGTGCAGCGGTACACGCAGAAGTTAAAACTCCGATAATCGGGATATCAAATTGTAAATCGGAAAATTCCACAACTGAACTTATTGTTCCGCAAGCAGCAAGAGCAAATTTTATATTGTGCTGTTTTAAAAAAGACAAAATTTGAATAGTATATTTAGTTATGATTTCTCTGTTTTTATCTCCGTAAGGGGCACGGCGAGTATCTCCAAAATACACAATATCCTCATTAGGCATCATCTTGACAATTTCTTTCACAGCAGTAAGCCCACCTAATCCGGAGTCAAATATCCCAATGGGTTTATCCTGCATTTTGACTATCCTCCGTATTTAAGATTTTTAATTTTTACTTTTTCATTGCCAAATCGATAAGTCTGTCTATCAGTTCCGGAAAGCTTATTCCGATATGCTCCATAAGTTTAGGATACATGCTTATTGAAGTAAACCCGGGGAAGGTGTTAATTTCGTTCAAGAATACTTCGTTTGTTTTCTTGTCGACGAGGAAATCCACACGTGACAGACCTTTGCACCCCATTATTTTATATGCTTTTGTGGCTATGGACTGAACCTCTTTAGATGTCTGCTCAGAGATTTTTGCGGGTATATACAGTTCAGATGTGTTATTTATATATTTTGAGTTATAGTCGTAAAATACATCGCTTGTAACAATCTCACCGGTTATGGATGCAATAGGGTCATCATTACCCAGAACCGCACACTCAACTTCGTGGCCTTCAATTGCCTCTTCGACAATAATTTTTTCATCCTCATTCTTGGCAATTTCGATTGCAGCGACTAATTCATCTTTATTATGTGCCTTGCTTATGCCGACGGATGAACCGGAATTTGCGGGTTTTACGAACATAGGGTACTGAGATATTTTAGATTCAATCTCTTTGATAATAGAGTCCTTATTTTTCCGGAAATCGCAGTATCTGAACCAGAAGAACCTTGGTTTTTTAATATTATTATCGGTAAGCATGGTGCAAGTTATTACTTTATCCATACAGGCAGCCGATGAACAAGTATCGCACCCGACAAAAGGCACACCGGCGAGCTGTAAAAGACCTTGCATTGTACCGTCCTCACCATTTCTTCCATGAAATACGGGTATAACAACGTCTATGTTAACGGTGCTGCACATATTTTCGTCAATCAAGAGCAATCCTTTAAATGAAGGATCAGGTGGAATAATTGCCTTTTTGTTGTTAGGATTTTCTTCCCACGACCCGTCGGAAATATTTTTAATATCTCCGTCATAGAGGAACCATTGACCTTGTTTATTTATCCCGAGAAGGAATAAATTATATTTTTCCTTAGAGACATTTTCTATTATGGAGACTGCAGACAATCTGGAGACATTATGCTCAGACGACTTGCCCCCGAATAGAATGGCTAAATTAATTTTTGGCATTTTTGGTCACTCCTACTCACATTAATTCATAATATAAATTGATAGGGATAATAATATACTATGTTAGCATAAATCATTAATAACCGCTACTAGCTAAAAAGTGTATATAATATAGTATATTAACACAGCATAGTAATAGGTTCAATAATAAAAATGTAAAATTTTATCGTTTTTAATCAATATTACTATTGACAATACAAAATATTACAATTATAATATCATTTGTATCTGGATTGATACGGATATCTGCTGTAAGCGGATAGGAGGGAAACAGAAAATGGAAGATAATAATACGTCTGACCTGATAATTGAAACTTCCGGCGATGAAGATAACAAGATTTCCGGTGACGATGCCTCTATTACAGATGATAGTCAAGCAGGAGCTTCTAGTGCGAACCCCGCAGGGGCGTACACTAAAAGCAATCGTGTTGATAGAGCGTATGGCAGCGGAGGAAATAAGTCGGCTGAGTCCGGTGAACAGAAGGATGGCTTTGACAAGAACAGAGATTTTCAAAATAAGCTTAGGAGATTTAAGATAAGCAGTTCCGGTAAGCTTGCTGAATATAGAAAAAGAGAAGCGTATGATTCCCCTTCGGTTAAGCGTAAGAAGAAGTCCAAGGAAGCTAGGCGAAGAAACAGTAAGAAGCGCAGTTTTAGCTACGGAAGAAGAAATGGATTTTAGCCGATAACTTACTTAAGCAAAGGACGGATAGAAGGGTATAGTATCTGTCTTTTTGTGTTTGATACAGATATTTAGTTGAGGTAGTGAGATGTTTTTTTATCCTGATTTGATGGTCGATAAAATAACCAATATAAATGGTGGGATATTGAGTGGACTTGGCGTGAAGAATATTCTTTTGGATATAGATGATACGATTTCTCCCAACGATGGGACCGCCATATCAAGTGATACTTTGAATTGGGTGGGGATGCTTAAGGAAAAGTCGTATAAGATAGCCTTGATTTCTAACAATTCAGAGGACAGAGCGGAGTATTTTGCCAAAATACTGGGCACACCGTATGTATATAAAGCGATGAAGCCACTTCCTTTTGGGATAAATAAGTGCATGAGACTAATATCAGCGAAAAGAGACAATACGGTTCTTATTGGGGATCAGATTTTCACCGATGTTGTGGGGGCGAGGTTGTGCAAAATAAAATCGATACTTGTGGAGCCTTTAAACAAAGAGGGCGGGTTTTTTCTGAAGTTCAAACGCTTATTAGAGGGGCGCATAAGGTGCAGTTGCAGACAGAGATGAGTCTTTAGGGAGGACTCACTTCAGATTCATTCTTGAAATTATGGTAATTATAATGTATCATTATGTTCAGGATCTATGGAGGTGCTTTTGATGGATGACAAAACGATGCTTTTTCCCATAGGAAATGACAAGGAGTCTAACCTGAGACGAGTTTTATTTGGTGTTTACCAGGCTTTGGCGGAGAAGGGATATAATCCTATTAGCCAGATAGTTGGATATTTGCTCTCCGGTGACCCTACGTATATAACTAATTATAAAAACGCAAGGACAGATATGGCGAAAATCGATAGAGACGAATTACTTCAGACTCTGATAAAGTTTTATCTGAGCAACTAAAATAGCGTTGGGGCTTTTGACAAGGCGTCCCAGCGCCGGTGTGCGTTTTTGTAAAATTTTGCAATACACCGTAGAGTCTTTTTAAAGGTCGCCACAGTATACGCCTAGCTCCCCTTGACGGCTTTTGATATGAGTTCCGGCAGCTTTTCCTCATACTCCTTGCAGAAGTAGTTATAAAAGATTTGCTTGTGATCTTCTAGAAATTTTGGAACCCTATTTAAGGTTTCCGTGGCATGTTTGTTGTCAAACTCTGATTGCTTGGACAAAACTTTGCCGAACTTTTTGAATTCACCGGAGAGCTTATCAACGACAGGAAAATACAGTTTTTCGCAGGCGTACCTTGACAGTCTCGGTGCAAGCTTTTGTTTTATAGTATTTTTATCTTTTGACGAGATAGGGTCTCTTGCATTCTCAAACGGTATTTTGCCGTTTGAAATCTCACTGCAAATTGAACGAACCTCTGCTTGACGAACTTTTTCGGAATTTTTGCTATAAAAGGCATCCCCGATATCGTGGAAGTTAATTTTTGATAGTGCAGTCTGAAATCGCGTAGCCTCAGCCATCTGTTGCAAATCTTCTGAATCGTCAATATCTTGCATAGTGGCTTGGCATAAAAACGCTAAAACATCTACGGGATGATCCGGCGGTGAATCCAAAACACCTTTGAGATGGGTAAATAGGGCATTTGCTTCTCCACTTTTTATTTCCTCATCCTTCCCATATAAGTTTGAAAGCATCTGAATTATTTCACCTTCATAATCATAATCAGGACTATCGCAAAGGACAGTAGAGAAATTCTTCTTACTATTCTCCAAAAACTTTGGAACTCTGTCTAATGTTGCTATGGCCTCTTTGTTTGCAAACTTAGAGATATGCCCCAAACTTTTACGCAAAGGTTTGCTCTGCTTAGATAAGACCTTACTGAAGCCTTTGAATGCGGCAGACAATTTATCAAATATAGGGAAATAGAATGTTTTGCAGTCATAATTTACAAGCCTCGGTGTAATCTTTGATATAGTCCTTTTATCTTTTTCGGTGGGCTGGCTCGGGTTTTCAAGCAATGGCGCAATATCATCAATAATCTTACGTAGGACAGCCAAACGAACTTGACGAGCTTGCGGGCTGTCAGGATATCTTACGGCTTGTTTCAAAGAGCCTACAAATTTCATAGTCTCACTTCTTTTTTTCTCTTCATCGTACCCTGCGTTTTCAATGTCGTCCATGGTTGCTCTGACTACAAGAGCGGGAATCTCTGGAGGCACCTTATTTGCTGATGTATCCAAAACTTTCTTGAGCTGAGTAAACTGTGCATGTGCTTCTTTTCTCTTGGCCATAATTGCACCTCCTTTTTGTTTTTATATAAATTGACTAACAAAACAAAACAGCCAATATGTAAAGTATAACATATATCGGCTAAATTTGTTAATGTTTTTATTACAATTAACCATATTCAAGCTGAGATATTTTCGCTAACCTCCGTATAAAGCCTAGATACTGAGGGCTGCGGGATTCATATGTAGAAAGGTCATATTGATAATATTAATTTCCCGATTTGGCACACGATAAAACATATAAATATACCTATAACGGTGGGGATTAATATTGATAAAGCGGTCCATTTAAAACTGCCGGTTTCTTTTCGTATTGTCCAGCAGGTTGTGCCGCACGGAAAGTGTATTAATGAAAATAACATAGTACAAATAGCGGTTATAGGTGTCCATCCGTTTGCGACCAGCAGACTATGAAGCTCTGTCAGGCTTTCGAGCTCCAGTATACTTCCGGTGTTCATATAACTCATTATTATTATGGGTATTACTATTTCATTCGCAGGGAAGCCCAATATAAATGCCAGAAGTATTACACCATCGAGCCCTATTAGTCGAGCGAACGGATCTAGAAATGCCGAACAATGGGTTAATATACTGGTGTTATTTATGTAGACATTCGCCATAATCCAGATAACCATACCTGCCGGGGCTGCTACAGCGGCAGCTCTTGCCAGTACGAATACAGTTCTGTCTAGGACCGAACGAATAAGTACCTTTCCGACCTGTGGAGCTCTATAAGGCGGAAGCTCTAATATAAATGATGAGGGTATACCTTTTAAAAAGGTTTTGGATAAGAATGAAGAAACCAGAAAAGTTAGAGCTACTCCCAGCAGTATAACAAGCGTAAGTATCAAAGACGAGATAAACGACCGAAAAGGTGAGGATATATATCCTGCAAAAAACATTGTTATTATGGCTATTAATGTTGGAAATCTTCCGTTACAAGGAACAAAATTATTTGTAAGGATGGCAATTAAGCGTTCTCTGGGGGACTGTATTATTCTGCATCCGATCACACCGCAGGCATTGCAGCCGAAGCCCATGCACATAGTCAGAGCCTGTTTTCCGTGAGCACCGGCTTTTTTAAAGAAATTATCTAGATTAAAAGCTATTCTGGGTAGATATCCGACGTCCTCGAGCAGTGTGAAGAGCGGAAAGAATATAGCCATAGGGGGCAGCATTACCGATACTACCCAAGCGAGGGTTCTGTACACGCCCATAACCAGCATATTACCTATCCAGTTTGACAGTGGGGCGCAGGCAAAAAATTGGGTTAATTTATCCTGAAAGGAGAACAGTCCAGCGGCGATGAGTTCGGACGGGTAATTTGCACCGGTTATGGTGAGCCAAAATATGCCCATTAACATGAGAATCATTATAGGAACACCTGTAATTTTAGACGTCAATATTTTGTCTATTAGCCTATCCGTTTTGTTATATTGTTTATTTTGGAGTTTCACACATTGCTTATAAATTCTATCTGATTTATGTATAATTTCCGAGACAATTTTATCACTAATATAATTTTTATCCGCGACATTTTGAAATATTCTTTCACGTTCTTCACTGATGACTGTTTCTAAGCGGTGGGAATTAACATCGTTTATGTTTAGATACTCATTGGCCTTTCTGATGAGTTTGTCATCTTCGTCGAGCATTCTGAGACTTAGCCATCTGGGGTCCATTAAATTCGAGACTTTGTCATTATTGTTGATGTATTTTTGTATTTTGTCTACGGAGCTCTCAATCAAATCACCGTAATCTGTTTTTATATTGAAGGTTTTGGTATTACCCCTGCACATTTTGTCGACTTCATTCATTAAGGATTCTAAACCTTGACCTTTTCGGGCATTGGTTGCGACTGTGGGGACGCCGAGCTGAAGGGACAATTCATCCAAATCGATATGGATCTTTTTTTTACGGGCTTCATCTATTAAATTGACGCAAACCACTACATTTCTGGTAACTTCAAGTATTTGCAAAGTTAGGTTAAGGCTGCGCTGTAAGCATGAGGCATCTACAACGGTAATTATGGCGTCAGCTTCCCCGAAGCAGATAAAATCCCTAGCTATTTCCTCCTCGACGGAGTTTGCCATCAGAGAATACGTCCCGGGGATGTCAACGAGACGAAAGGTTTTGTTATTATAGAAGAACTTTCCCTGAGCATTGGCGACAGTTTTGCCGGGCCAGTTACCGGTATGCTGTCTGAGACCGGTTAGACTGTTAAATACGGTACTTTTACCGACATTAGGATTTCCGGCTATGGCAATTATGATATCATTAGGGTTTTGGTTTTTGATAAGGGCTGTTTCAGACACAACGGCTTTACCGGTAGATTGATTAGTAAGTCCCATAGGTTATACCAACTCCAATATAAAAGACTATTAGTTTAAAACCTTGACAACTATTTTATTAGAATCATCATCTCTTAGTGCAATGACAGTGCCGCGTATAAGGTAGCAGATAGGGGAACCGGAGGGACTTTTACCAAGTACTTCTATTTTGGTTCCCGGGACAATCCCTAAATCGAGCAGCCGTCTTCTGTCGCTGTCTCGTGCCAATAACGAACAGACTACACATTTTGCACTCACTTTAACTTTATCGAGGGATATAATTGAGCAGTACATCACAAAGTAACTCCAAACTTAAAAATATCGAATCTTCTTTTGGATATATTATGACCGGCGGGGACACAGGCCGGGAATTTTAATTAAATTTTAAGTTAATTTGACAGAGAGGTCCATTGAGCCAATTATTTTGAATTTTTTATAATTCTGCCCCATTTTACGGGAGACTGTGTTGACAATTACATTATCCCTACCACGAAGGCAGGGACTGTATACGAGCAGCACCTTCTTATGACACGCCATGCACGTCCACGTATCGCACAAGCGCTCATAGACATCGCCGTTAAAGAAAGTGCTGATGCTATTTTGCTAAGGCTATTACGGCTATATTGGTAAGGGTGATGATTAGCAGTAGCTTAGTTAAAACTCATTTTTTACATCTCTTAGGAATAAATTTTCCATAGTTTTGCTTATATTCAGATTTCCTTCTATAAGAGATTTAACGGTACTGCATATTGGCAAATCTACTTTATATTGCTTGCTTAGGAGGGTGAGAGCTTTAGATGTAGATGCTCCTTCGGCGAGCTTGCCGTAATTTTCCTTTGTGATTAAGGACTTACCGAATTGCAGATTATTACTGTGCTGAGAAAATAATGTAGCTTGGTAATCTCCTAGGTGACAGAGCCCATAGGCAGAAATTTCATTTCCACCCATTGCTTTTATTATCTGCGATATCTCTCTGGCCCCCCTGGACATAAGGGCACCTTTAAGCGGTTCTAGCCCAAGTCCTTCCAAGGCACCGGCAGCTATACCCATAACATTTTTTGCAGCGGCACCGATTTCATTTCCAATTAAGTCAGTACCATAATAAAATCGAATTAAATTGCTTGTAAACTGGTGTACAAGTAAACTTTTGACATTGGTATCTTTTGAATCAATCACCATACAGTTTGGTATACCTTGAACCAGACTCTGAACATGTCCGGGACCGACCCAAACAGTAACCTTGGTGCTTGACGGGACGTATTCTTCGACCACCTCAGACAGTCTTTTGCCGGTGTTTTCTTCAATTCCTTTCATACAAAGCACTATTATTTTATTTGCAGGGTTGAGAGCGGAAATTTCACTGATAAACTCTCGCAAATTCTGGCAGCTAATTGATATTACAATAGTACTTGATTTATTCAAGCACATTTCCAAGTCAGATGTAAGTGAGACTGTTTTGCTGAGGGATAGATAAGCATTTTTTCCATTTAATATAAGCTCCTCTAAATTTTTAGAATTTTCCCGTCCGAAAAGGATGACCTTATGACCTATTCTATCCAGATACCACGCAATAAAAGTGCCCCATCTTCCGCAGCCAAGCACAGATATATTCATGTTGTCCTCCGATAAATTTAAATATGCTTTTATTATTGCACATTTGCGGATAAATTTGAATACACCAAAGATAATTTTTATTAGTTACTTTTTTTAAATATCTGTGTTAGCCCGATGATGAAAAGCAGTCCTGCGAATAATTTGCTTAAAACAGATGAATTTATAGAGGATGACATATAAAATCCAATAATTGCTCCGGGGATTCCTGTTAAAATTGCGGGGAGAAGGGTCTGCCACATGATTAATTTTTTGTACGAATAGGTAAAGACTGCTACAAGTGCCGTACAAATAAAAAATATTAAGTTTATGCCCTGGGCCTGCATCTGATCTGTGTCAGAAAATAGAGTCAAATATATTATCAGTATCCCTCCGCCGCCGAGCCCCATAGCACCCAGGGCACCTGAAAAGAATCCCGCTGCCACAGAAACTATGTTATTCATCGTACCAGCATTCTAAATGCCGCCCAAATACTGAAACATCCGAATATTTTCCTTAAAATATCGTGGTTTATTTTGGAAAGCATTAGTGACCCAAAAACAGCCCCCGCAATTCCGGGTACAATATAACCGACAGCCTGCATGATGCTGACATCTGCGGATTTAATATACATAAAAGCTCCGACAATACATATAGGCAGCATTATGCAAACCGAAGCAGCGTGGGCGTACTTTTGTTTAAGTCCCAGCTTAATCAGCGACGGAACAACTATAAGTCCGCCTCCTGCACCAAGAAGACCGCTTATTATTCCTGCCGCAAACCCGACCAGGAGGATAAATATTTTTTTGTTTAGGAACAAATCACATTTCACCTCGTATAATAAAAGTTGTTGTTTGAGAAATCATGTGGCATATTTAAGAAGGCAAATAGGCAGCGGTGCATATTTTCACATTGAGACTCAGCTTCTTTATAAACCGGATAGAGTGCATCAGAGTATATTCTCTATATATGGAAATTCGGTATCTCTGAGGCTTTGGATTTGTATGGCGGCACGTGTAATTTCTGTTTGGAATGTATCGCTATCGTCTTGTTCGACGGAGCTTTTAATAATTGCTATGGACTGTTCTATTTCGTCTACTATCTCATGCTGGACGAACATAGATAATATTGGCATTTTTTTCCCCCATAACTGATAGAGTTTATCTGATGCTTCAAGCAGTTCATCTTTTTTATTTTGGCGCTCTAAATCGCTCATTGAATCTATAATTTCGCATGAATCTTTAAAGACATTATCGATAGTTATCATTTCATAAGCACATGCCCCCAGAACCAGTGCAATCAGTATGCTTACGGTAAGAAGTTTATTTTTCATTTATTTATCTCCTTGCGAATAATGTTGTATTGTTTGTTTTTATTGGCGGTCATTATAAATACGTCGTTTATGTTTATATTTTGCCCGTTTAATACACCATCCACCCAGTCCTTTGACAGACCACAAAGAGATAAAGAAAAGTCGGATATTTCCCCATCGCTTACAACAACCGCTTCTATCCCGTTATCCGGAACGACAACTCCCAGAGATGAGGCATCCGGAGGTTGTTTGTCGGTTTTTTTGAGCACGCTCAATTTTCCGTTTGTCTCAACTATTGCATAGGAAACATCGGCGAGAGAAAAAACATCCATTTGTCTTAGCTCTTCAAATAAATCCTCTATGGTCATCCTGAGCATTTTCAATTCATTCTGCATAACCTTCCCGTTGTTTATCACGACGATAGGGCTGCCACAAATTAATCTCCTGAATTTTGAGTTTTTGAGCATCAACATAGATACTATTACTTCAAAAGCAATCAAAACTATAATAGGTACTACTCCACTTATTAGAGGCTGTCCGGTATTTTGCATAGGGATAGCTGCGATATTCGATATTAAAAGGGTGACAACGAGTTCAGATGTTTGAAGTTCGCTTATTTGACGTTTGCCCATTGTTTTGAGTGCGAATATTATTAAAATGTACAATAAGACGGTTCGTATTAAAGATATTGCCAAGGTAGTTCCTCCGTTTCTTAAATATTAATATAGTATTTTCCATAATTTTGGGGTTATATTCATGGATATATACACTATTATAATTGTTAAAAAATATTTAAACATGTCGTCGGCTCACAGTGCGGTGTGCTTTTGCGACTCATAAGGTACAGGAAAAGTTTGGAGTATATTTTTGCTTTTTAGGGATTCCGGCAGTACCACAAAAGAGGACACAGTACTGAGAGATTGGTAGAAATACGGTAATTATCTTGGTGTAAAAGGGCTTTGAATGCCAATTTCATAAGACTCATTTTGTGGATTTAACTGTGGTGTATCCGCGCATGTGACATTTCCGGGATTATGTGCAGCAAATATTTAGAAATCCGGTAAATTAATTGCTTTAAGTGTCTTGACAATTATTAATTTTGTGGTATAATTTGTTGTGCTTGTATCGTAATGGATACTTTGCCTAACCTTACCCCTTAGTTATATATTTTAGGGGGTCTAATGTCCGGGAGGAGGTGAAGATTATGTCAGAAACAAAAACTTTAAATAGGTCATGCTACGAGTTCTTTTTGGTGGTTACTCCTAAGTTTGGTGAGGAAGAAATTAATGCCATGGTGAAGAAGTTTGAGGATTTAATTAAGAGCCATGGAGAGTTGGAAAGCACGAATAAGTGGGGGAAACGCAGATTTGCATATCCCATAAATAAGGAAACAGAGGGTAGTTACATTTTATTTAACTTTGAAAGCAGTTCGGATTTTCCTTCTGAATTGGACAGAATTTGCAGAATTACCGATGGAGTGCTCAGGTCGCTTATAGTTAAAAAAGAGACCAAGGTGAAGGAGGATAAACAGAATGCTTAATGTTGTGGCTTTAGTAGGGAGGCTTACAGCTGACCCCGAACTTAAGTATACTCCGAACAACGTTGCGGTGACGAGCTTTTCTCTTGCAGTGACGAGGTCTTATGCAAAAGCCGGTGAGGAGCGGCAGACCGATTTTATAGATTTAGTGGCTTGGAGAAATACGGCCGAATTTATAAGTCGTTATTTTAGGAAAGGTCAGCTTATTGCGGTTGAAGGGTCAATACAAACACGTACCTATGAAGATAAAGAAGGTAAAAAGAGAAAAGTGTTTGAGGTTGTCGTCAATAATGCGCATTTTACCGAATCTAAAAAGACTGCAGAGGCGGCAAATGCGTCGGCCAGACAGAGTGACGTTTTGGAGGAAAGTGAAGCTTCATATAAAAGTGGAAGTGCAGAAGATTTTCAGGAAATACAGTCTGATGATGACTTACCGTTTTAGGCTAGAAGAATGAATAAGGGGGGGATTTACTAAGATGGAAAACAACGAAGAGAGAAGAGACCGCAGAAACATTCGCAAGAGAAAGAAGCCTTGTGCATTTTGCGTTGAGAGGAATTTGGTTATAGACTATAAAGATGCGTCTAAGTTAAGACGGTTTGTGTCAGATAAAGCCAAGATTTTGCCCAGAAGGGTCACGGGAACTTGTGCGAAACACCAAAGGACTCTGACTACAGCGATAAAGCGTGCGAGATACCTTGCATTTCTACCATACACGTGTGATTAGTTTAATACAGAAAATTATTTGTCTCTGGGCATGTGCTTTAAAGCAGTGTGCGGAGATTTTTGGTAGTATTTTGTGAATGTTATCTGACAATGCCTTGCGAAATGCAAATAAATTCGGAGATTTGGGTAATTTACGTTTTAAGACTTAGTCTATGAAAAGGGGCAGGGGTGCAATGGTTGAAGTTAAAAATCTTGTAAAGCGCTATAACGGCAAGACTGCTATAGATGGTGTGAGTTTTAACATAAGTGAAGGCGAAATTGTAGGGCTTCTGGGACCAAATGGGGCGGGAAAGTCCACAACAATGAACATTATTACAGGTTATATTATTGCGACACAGGGGTTTGTAAGAATAAATGGGTTTGATATTCTTAAAAATCCTTTAAAAGCGAAGGCTCAGATAGGGTATCTTCCGGAACAGCCGCCTCTGTATTTAGACATGACGGTGGGAGGCTATCTTAATTTTATATATGACTTGAAAAAGGTTAAGTTAAAAAAGTCGGAACATATTTCGGAAATATGCGAAAAAACAGAGATTACAGATGTATATGACAGACCGATAAAAAAATTATCTAAAGGGTACAAACAGAGAGTAGGAATTGCTCAGGCACTAATCGGATACCCTCCGCTTATTATTCTCGATGAACCGACCGTTGGACTTGACCCTAAGCAGCTTGTATCAGTGAGAAATTTAATAAAAAGTTTAGCCGGGGAGCATACGGTTATTTTTTCATCGCACATTTTGCATGAGATTCAGGAGGTATGTGATAGAATTATTGTTATTAATGACGGCAAAGTAGCTGCGGATAACAATAAAAATGATATTATCGAGAGTGCATCGGCAAACAGGAGCATAGTTGTACATATAGAAGGGGATAAAGATAAAGTTCTTGACGTCCTAAGAGGGATAGAAAACGTCATAGATGTAGAAAATACGGCGGATATAGAAAAAAATGTATCTGAATATGTTATGAGCTATGAAAGTTCTCATGATATAAGGAAGGCTGTATTTAAGGAGTTGGCGGCGAATAACTTTCCTCTTGTCAAACTTGAGTTGTCAGATGTAAGCCTTGAAGAGACCTTTTTAAAGCTCACCGAAGAAAAAAGCACGCCGCAAGAGGCTTCACAGGAGACCGCAGGGGACTGGGCAGAGTCGGAAAGCCACGAAACTAAAGAGGATTCTGCGGAGGCACAAGTACAAGAAGCCGGGCAAGATGAGTCTCAAAACGGTGAGAGGGACGACCTTGAGGGAGAAGACACACAAAACGGTAATGATAAAGAACAGGAATAAAATGGGGGAAGGATAGAATGTTTGCTATTTTCAAGCGTGAAATCTCGGCATATTTTAATTCAATAATAGGGTATATTTTTATAGCGGTGATTTATTTTTTTGGAGGGCTTTTCTTTTGGGCGACATCTCTTTTTCCCCAAAATGCTGAACTCAGCGGTGTTTTCGATAACATGACGATGATAGTGCAGTTTATTATTCCGATACTCACGATGCGTATTATAAGTGAGGATTTGAAATTAAAAACTGACCAAGCACTGCTCACAGCACCGATAAGTACGGCATCCATAGCACTGGGGAAATATTTTTCCACTGTATTTGTTTATTTAATGGGCATCTGCGTAACGCTGTTTTATGCGGCTACTATATCGTTTTTTACCGTACCCGACTGGGTTGTGATTATCGGGAATTTTGTAGGACTTCTGCTTTTAGGCATGGCACTTATATCGATTGGAATGTTTATATCATCGCTTACTGATAGCCAGATAGTGGCGGCGGTAGCGACGTATGCGATTTCACTTTTCATAGTTCTTATGGATGGAATTTCAGGATTTTTCAATAAATCGTTTGTTAGTAAAATATTTTCATATCTTTCTTTTTCAGGACACTACAAAAATTTCACTTTAGGGATTCTTGATTGGTCTGATATGACATTTTTCATTAGCATATGTGTAATTTTCGTATGTTTGACGGCATATGTGCTGGAGAAAAGGAAGTGGAGTTAAGAGGTGAGTGAGATGAAGGTAAAAAATAATAAGATTATAGGTAAATTCAACAATCCTAATTTTGTACATAAGATAATGTATATGCTTTATACTGTTTTGGCGGTACTTTTTATGGTTGGTATGGCTGTCGCGTCAAAGCTTTACACGGGAAAAATTGACCTTACGCAAAATAAGGCTTTTAGTCTTAGCGAAGACTCTATAAAATTCATCTTCTCTCTTGATAAGGACGTAGAGATAATAGTTTTAAATACCAAAGACAGGTTTTTGGCGAATGGAGAGTATTTTGAGCAAGCCGACATGGTTATAAATGAATATGCAAAATATTCTGATAAGGTGTCTGTAAAATATGTCAGTTTAGACGATAATCCGAATGTAAAATCAGAATATCCGGAAGATGACATAAGGGAGGACAGTATAATAGTAAAGTGCGGTGAAAAACATAGAGTTTTGTCTGCTTACGACATATTTAATATACAGCATTCCCAAATGGGTGCCTCTATTGTATCGTCAAAGGCGGAACAGGCGATGACTTCTGCCTTTGTATATGTGACAAGCGATAGCGAAATAAGAGTAAACATGATTACGGGATTTGATGAAGACGGTTCATCAGGCGGTTTTGTAAAGATGTTAGAGACGAATAATTATAAAGTGGACACACTTTCCATGCTAACAGACAACATGAATGATAATACAGTGTCGTTTATCTACGCACCCAAAAGGGACTATGATGATGAATCCATAAATAAACTCAAAAACTACTTGGTTAATAACGAAAATTACGGTCGCAACTTGATATATTTTATAAATCCTTCTCAGGTCTCTCTGCCTAAAATAGAAGAACTTGTAAAGGAGTGGGGGGTAAAAGTAAATGACGGGTTAGTTTTTGAGACGGATATATCAAAAAGGTTTATGAACGGTCATATGTTTAATACGCTTTGCGAGTATGAGGAGACCTCGCAGTACACGGAATTGATAAAGAATAAGTTGATACCTGTTGCGATGCCGCTTAGCAGACCTTTGGAGATTGTAGATGCGGATAAAGCAAAGACGCTGCTTAAATTCTCAAAAGGTGCGGGGGTTATGCCGAGTAACGCAAAAGAGGATTGGGTGCCGAGTGAGCAAGATATAAAAGGTCCCATTCCGTGCATGACGATGTCCACACTTGGCAAAGAAGGCGGCGAAAGTAAATCCACTTTAACGGTTGTTGGCTCTGTGACGGCGGTAGATAGTAAACTTCTTTCCCAGAATTCTCTAAACAATTCGGCGTATTTTCTGAATTTATTTAATACACTGACCGAACGGAAAGATACGATTAACATAGAACCAAAATCCATAGGAGTTCAGGAGCTTAATATAAATCCGCTGCAAGCCGTTGTCATAGCGATAATGTTTGCAATAGTCCTGCCGGTTGTGGTGCTGGTTACGGGGCTTGTTGTTTGGCTTGTCAGGAGGAAGAGATAATAGTTTTGTTGTTTAGTGTCGTTGGAGGTTATCTTCGACGACTTATGGTTTGTTTGTAGTAAAAATAGAGGAGTTGCGATGTTGAAAAAGATTTGCAGTCTAATTTTGAGTTTTTTTATAATCGTGATATTATCTGGGTGCGGCCGTCAGTCTGACAAACGTGTTAATATTGTAACGTCATTTTACCCTATGTATATAATTGCTATGAATTTAGCAGACGGGATAGAGGATGTTTCAATAACAAATATGGCTGAAAATCATACAGGTTGTCTTCATGATTTCCAGATTCAGTCTGATGACATGAAAAAAATTGAGAAAGCAAATGCGTTTATTATAAATGGTGCGGGGATGGAGACTTTTTTAGATAAAGTCAAAGATACATACCCAAATATGCCGATAATTGATTCAAGCACAGGGATAGATATTATCGATGATGAGCATGAACACGGACACAGCGGCCATGATGACCATTATGATGAGGCTTCTGACGAGCATGGTAACCCACATATATGGGTGTCAATCAGTAATTATATTCGGCAGGTGGAGAATATTTGTGACGGTTTGATTTTGGTTGACCCGGATAATAGAGAAAAATACATAGAGAATAAGGAAAAGTACCTGGAGAGGCTGGGGAAATTAAAAGAAAGAATGCATGATAAGTTAGATAGTTTGCCTAACAAAGACATAATTACTTTTCACGAAGCTTTCCCGTATTTTGCAAAAGAATTTGGTTTAAATATAGTTGCGGTTATAAACAGGGAACCGGAAAGTGAACCTAGTGTAAAAGAGATTTCAGATACGATAGAAACAGTAAAAAATTCCAAAGTAAAGGCTCTGTTTGTAGAGCCGCAATACCCGGATACATCTGCAAAGACGATAGCCAAAGAAACCGGAGCAAAGATATATACTCTTGACCCGGCGTCATCGGGCGAAATATCGAAGGATGCGTATATTAATGCAATGGAGAAAAACATGGAGGTTTTGGAATCGGCTTTGTCGTAGTCTTAATAATAGGAGAATAGATTTATGCATAAAGGTTATGTTTGCCATTGCAGTGTGGAGGTTAAAAATCTCAGTGTGGTCAGAGGGACGCACATTGCCCTTAGGGATGTCTCATTTTCTGTAAAACATGGGGAAATTTTGGCACTTATAGGGCGAAATGGTGCAGGTAAAACAACTATTTTGAAGGCGATAATTAACAGCGTTGCATATAGGGGAGAGATAAAATTTTTTAATTCAGAGGGTCAGATAATATCCTCTCCTAAGATAGGGTATGTCCCCCAGAAGCTGAGTTTTGACCGGAATACTCCCATTACTGTTTTAGATTTATTTTGCACTAACTCAAATCGTTTTCCAATATGGCTTGGTCATAGTAAGAGGCGGATATCCAGAGCACATGAGCTTTTAGAAAAGGTAGGTGCCGGGTCTCACATAAACAAACCCATAGGGAGGCTGTCCGGCGGGGAGCTCCAAAGAGTGATGCTTGCATTTGCGCTCGACCCGATGCCGGATATACTTCTTTTGGATGAGCCTGTTTCGGCGGTGGACAGAAAAGGGGTAGAGGTATTTTATAAACTCATTACATCTATGCGTGAGGAATTTCATATGCCTGCCGTGATGGTCTCGCACGATTTGGCACAGGTGAGCAAATATGCAACATCTTATGCGTTAATAGACGGTGCTGTTATTGAGACGGGACGTGCCTGCGAGCTTGCAAAGAGCGAAAAGGTAAGGGATTTATTCGGGTTTGACATAGGCAAAGGAGGGATATAATGGATATTATATATAGAGTTATAGAACTGATTCTTCCTTTTTCGTGGATTCAATTTAATTTCATGAAAAATGCCCTTATTGCGATAATCCTGATTGCCCCGTTATTCGGACTGGTGGGGACTATGATAGTTAATAACAAGATGTCCTTTTTTTCCGACGCATTGGGACATTCGGCACTTACAGGTATAGCCATTGGGGTGCTGCTGGGGATAAACAATTATATGTTGTCCATGTTATTTTTTGCGGTTTTGTTTGCCTTGGGGATAGCGAGCGTCATAAACTCTAAAATTTCATCGCCGGACACTGTTATAGGGGTGTTTTCTTCGGCGGGAGTGGCACTTGGGATAGTGATTTTATCGGTTAAGGGTGGAATTTCGAGATATTCCAACTATCTGGTGGGAGATATACTATCGATAACGAAAAAAGAGATTTTAATTTTAGGAGTTGTGCTAATAATAGTTACGGTGCTGTGGGTTTTGTGTTTTAACAAACTTATTTTAGCGAGTTTAAACTCTGATTTGGCACTTAGCAAACGAGTAAACGTTAAATTGTACAAAAACATATTTGTTTTAATCATAGCACTTATTGTAACGGTATCAATAAAATGGGTTGGTATGCTTATAATTAACTCACTGCTTGTAATTCCTGCTGCTTCGGCAAAAAACATAACGTCTGATATGAGGAGTTACCACATTTTTTCGATAATGTTTTCAGTGATTTCGGGTATATCGGGATTAATTTTATCTTATTATATTGGCACGTCTGCCGGAGCAACGATAGTTTTAGTTTCTTCTGTAATATTCTTCGTTACTTTTTTCATAGGCAAGTCTAAAAATATTGCTTGATATAATTTTGGAGATGATACGGTTATGTCAATTTTTAAAAGCGGCGTTATGAACTTAAATATAAATTCTGCGGTTGCATATCTTACGTTTAAGAAATTAGATGAGTATGGTTTTCTCAGGCATGCTTTTTCTACGAGACTGGGAGGAGTTAGCACCGGAAAATTCAGGTCTATGAATCTCAGCCTTGACAGGGGCGATAAAGCAGAAAATGTTCAGGAAAATTACAGATTATTTTGTCGAGCGGCGGGTTTTGATTTAAATTCTCTGGTGATACCGAAGTTTGTCCATGGGAATAATATAGGTGTGGCTAGGCGAGAAAACAAAGGGTCAGGGGGATTTAATTTATCAGATTTTCCCGATACTGACGGTCTTGTTACAAATCAGCCCGGGATTACATTAGTAACTTCTCATGCAGATTGCCCGGTGGTGTTTGTCCTTGACCCTGGAAAAAGAGCGATTGGTCTTTTACATGCAGGTTGGAGGGGAACTGTAAAAAAAATTTGCGAGCGGTGTGTTAAAAAGATGACAGTGGAATTTGGATGTAACCCTGGGGATTTAATTTGCTGTATTGGTCCGGCGATAGGCAAGTGTTGTTTTGAGGTAGGAGATGAAGTTTTAAAGGGCATAAAAGAGGTAGATTTTATAGATTTAAAGGATGTTGTTGCACAGAGAGAAAACAAATATTATGTAGATTTATGCGAGATAAACAGCAAGATTTTGGTTAATTGCGGTGTGAAAAAGGAAAATATTATATTGTCGGATGTCTGTACAATGTGCAATAGGGAGTTACTTTTTTCTCACAGAGCCACGAAGGGGGAAAGAGGAGGAATGCTTGCAATGATGGAAATTAAAGAAATGGTGTAGATTTATATGTATTGATAATGAACTACCCAAATGTAAATTTTTATAGAGGTGATCACACTTTGGATATAGGACAGAAAAAGGTCGGAGTAATTTTATCATATGCAAGTTTATTGATAAGCATAGTGGTAGACATTATAAATGTACCGTTATTTCTCAATTTTATAGGCGTGGGGGAGTATGGAGTATATCAAACGATAGGGTCATTGATTGCATATTTTTCTATTCTTGATTTCGGACTTCCGGCGACTATAGTTGTCTTTTATTCAAGGTATAGAGCGTCCGGGGATAAAACTTCAATGGATAATGTGCTTGCTATTTGCTCCAGGATGTATATAGCTATAACCGCAGCAATTTTGTCTGTCGGGATAGCGCTTTATTTTTCGTTGGATTCGATATATTCATATTCTCTTACGGCACAGCAGTTATCGAGTGCCAAACAAATATACGTTATATTTTTGGTAAACATAGCAATTACGCTTCCTTTTCAGATATTCAATGCAATAATAACAGCTCATGAACGGTTTGCGTTTTTAAAAGGGACGACAATTTTAATAACCGTGCTCCAAGCCCTTGTCATAATGATAACGTTATACAAATTTCGCTGTGCACTTTCGATAGTAGTAGTACAGACGGTTTTTAACATAGCAACTGCGCTTATCAGATATTTTTATTGTTCTGAAGTTCTGAAAATTAAGATCAAAATGCACTTTTTCGACAGGAAACTGTTTAAATCGATAGTTAAATATTCATTTTTCATTTTTCTGAATGTAATTGTAGATCAGCTATTCTGGCGTATAAACATGATAATTTTAAGTATTGTAGGGAATTCGGCATCTGTAGCGGCATACTCTATAACTTTCAAAATTGCATATAATTATATGATTTTATCCTCGGCGATAACCGGAGTTTTTTTACCGAGCATTACTGCTATGGTGTTGAAAGGGGCGAAAAACAAAGAACTTTCAGATATATTTATAAGGGTGGGAAGGATACAATTCATTCTGCTTTCGTGTGTGGTTACGGGATTTATTTTGTTTGGGAGACAGTTTATATCATTGTGGTGTGCAGGGAAAACGGGGTTTGAAGATAGTTATTTGATGACACTTATAATAATACTGCCGCTGACGATTGATTTAGTGCAGGGACTAGCTCAGACGATTCTGCAGGCAGTGAACAAATTTTGGTTTAGGGTGATAGTATTTCTATTTATAAATGTTATAAGTATAGCTCTGACGGTGCCGGCGGCTAGAGTATACGGCGGCATAGGATGTGCAGCTATCTCAGGGGGGAGCTTTTTAATATTGGTATTAATTCTAAACATATTTTATGCGAAACATTTAAACTTTGATATGAGGCTATTTTGGAAGCAAATTTTAGCGATGCTTGTACCGGTGGTTCTTTGTTTAGCAGCGGGATTTATTATAAATTATGTTAGGTGGGGGGGCTCCATTTTGAATCTGGGAATAAAAATACTGCTTTATGTAATTCTATATTTTGGGGTGATGTGGGGGTTTGCTATGAATAGATATGAGAAAAATTTACTTATCAAGCTGCTAGGCAGAGCAAAAAGCGCACTAACTACACATAAAAATAAGACATAACATGAAATACTTGTAAATAACAATGAAATAAGACACATCCACGCAAAATTCTATTGACAGACATTTTAAAAGCGGATATAATCTAATCTGATGCGAAGAGGGCCATTAGCTCAGTTGGTTAGAGCAACCGGCTCATAACCGGTTGGTCCGGGGTTCGAGTCCCTGATGGCCCACCAGTAGTTGTGGCAATCTTAAGGGCTTGGTGTTACCAAGCCTTTTGTGTTGAAACTTTAGCATGGATAGCCTTTGAAATTTATATGAGCACAAATTCACCGTTTTTAAAGTCACAAAGCATTTTGTCTCTCTTCTTAATTTTCTTTTCAAGAATTTGCTGTGCTAATTTATCTTCTATTTCGTGTTGAATCAATCTTTTAAGAGGTCTGGCTCCGTAGGCATCATCCAAGCCTTTTTGGGATATTCTTTCAATGGCTTCTTCTGAAAAGCTTATGGTGATATCCATGGATTTTACACGCTGAGATAAAATATCGAGTGTTTTTCTTGTTATAAGCTTTACGTCTTGTAGACTAAGTCTTTTAAAAACTATGGTTTCGTCAACTCTGTTGAGCAGTTCGGGTTTAAAAACATTTTTCAGTTCGTGCATTATCTTTTCGGTCGTAATCTTTTCGTCCGACATTTGAGGATCAACATCAGAAAATCCCAAAACCACACCTTTATCGGTTATAAATTTCGCACCTATATTGGAGGTCATGATAATAATGGTATTTTTAAAGTTAACCTTTCTTCCCTGAGAATCGGTAAGCTGACCATCCTCCAGTATTTGAAGTAACATGTTAAATATATCTGCATCTGCTTTTTCAATTTCATCAAAGAGTACGACCGAATACGGTTTTCTGCGGACTTTCTCCGTAAGTTGACCGCCTTCATCATACCCTACGTAACCCGGTGGAGAGCCTATTAATTTAGATGCCGTATGTTTTTCCATAAATTCAGACATATCAAACCTTATAAGTGCATCCTCTGTCCCGAATACCGCCTCTGCAAGTGCTTTACATAATTCAGTCTTACCGACACCCGTGGGACCCAAAAAAATAAATGAACCAATAGGTCTTTTAGGGTCTTTTATGCCTGTTCTACCTCTTCTGATGGCATGTGATACCGCAGAAACAGCTTTATTTTGCCCAATCACTCTTTTGTGGATGATGTTTTCCATATTTAGAAGTTTTTTAGTTTCCTCGCATGTAAGCTGCATAACAGGTATGTCTGTCCAATTGGAAACCACGGCTGCAACGTCTTGTGCGGATATTCTTTTTGAGGTCTTTTCGTTTTTATTTTGCCAAACACTCTTTTCTTTTTTGAGTTTATACGTTAATTCTTTTTCCATGTCTCTTACCTGAGCCGCCAGCTCAAAATCCTGATTATTAACGGCGGATTCTTTTTCAGAAGAAAGGGTATTTATTTTTCTCTCCAAGTCGTTTATTTTGTCGGGAAGCGTATGGGTGTTAATTTTGGTACGTGATGCTGCTTCGTCTATTAAATCTAAGGCTTTATCAGGCAAAAACCTATCCGCTATATATCTGGATGACAATTCAACAGCCGCTTTTATGGCTGTATCTGTAATTTCAACCCCATGAAAATTCTCATATTTATTTTTTAGCCCCTTTATTATCTCGAATGCTTGCTGTTGTGACGGTTCATTTACAAACACCGGTTGCAGTCGTCTTTCTAAAGCCGGATCCTTTTCCACATGTTTTCTGTATTCTTTTAAAGTTGTGGCACCGATGAGTTGAAAATTGCCTTTTGTCAGGTAAGGCTTCAGAATATTAGCTGCGTCTGCCGAGCCCTCTGCTGAACCGGTTCCGACTATCGTATGAATCTCATCGAGGAACAATATTATATCAGGATTTTTTTTAACTTCATCTATTGCAGATTTTATTCTTTCTTCAAAATCGCCTCTGTATTTTGTTCCGGCGAGCATTCCGGTTAAATCCAAAGCAATAATTTTCTTTTCTTTCATCATATCAGGGATCAGTCCCATAGATATTTTAAGTGCCAATCCTTCGACTACAGCAGTTTTTCCGACACCGGGTTCTCCGATTAGACAGGGGTTATTTTTGCTTCTTCTAGACAGAATCTGTATAATTCTTTCTATTTCTTTGTTTCTTCCGATTACAGGGTCGATTTTCCCTTGTAGGGCTTCTTTAGTCAAATCCTTTCCAAACCTATTTAAAACGCTTACTTTTCCTTGTTGGGGCTCACGATTAAGCTTAGGGAATATAATTCCGGAAATATCTTCTGTTTTTTTATCGATAAGTCCGTCATCACCGGACCAGGCTCCTTTTATTTTAGCGACTATATCTGATTTACCGGCTCCGAATTTTTCTATAAGCTTCATTGCATAACTTTCGTCATCCTCGACTATAGATAAAAGTATGTGTTCAGTACCGACAGATTTTTTATCTTCTTTTGCAGCGCAGATTACAGCAGATTCTAATATTTCTCTTGTGCGAGGGGTAAAATCCTCTCTGCTTACACTGCTGCGGCTACCGGCACCTATCTCTTCTTTGATAAGAGTCTCTACATTCTCAAACTCAATTCCTAACTCTTCCAGTGCAGTTGCAGCGACGCTGTTTTTTTCCTTTAAAAGGCCCAAAAGGATATGTTCGCTTCCGACGTAAGTATGCCCCAGATTTTCAGCTAAACTCAGCGCATTATTGACAGCTTTTTCTGCTTTATCGGTAAAACCGGTAAAATCACTCATATTACCCTCTCCGTTTCTTAAATATAAAGTATACCTAAAATGAAATTATTTTATATAAATTATATATCTATTTATAAATCCATTCAATATATTTTATGTCGAATCAGATAAATTTTATTTTTTAAACAGCACATATTATAGGAAATTTTTCACTTTTCTTTATTTTGTCCACATATATACATTAAATATTTTCTTTAATTTGCAAATCTATGTATTCTCTGACATTAATTTTGATACCTCATCAGGTCTTAACTCTCTCCATTTGCCGATGGGGAGTCCTCCTAATTTAATTCCTCCTACACAAACTCGTTTAAGTCTGGCGACTTCCAGTTTTAACGCCTCACACATTCTTCTTATTTGACGGTTTTTCCCCTCATGTATAGTTATTTCGATTACCGTTCTGCCTGGCTCTTCGCTTATAACTCTGACCTTGCAAGGGGCAGTTATATAACCTCCTATGTCTATTCCCTCAGCAAATTTTACTATATGACGATAAAGGATTTTGGAGTGAAGTGTTACCCTATAATCTTTCCTGATGTGCCTGGATGGGTGCATAATGTGATTTGCAAAATCCCCGTCATTAGTCATAAGAAGCAGCCCTTCAGATTCTTTGTCAAGCCTCCCCACGGGATAAATTCTTTCATTTACTTCCGGGAAAAGTTCAGCAACACATTTTCTATTCTTCTCATCGCTCATGGTCGTTATGTATCCTCTGGGTTTATTAAGCATAATGTACCTTTTTTTCTGACTACCGGTCTTTACAATTCTATTATTTACGCAGACTCTGTCTTTTACGGGGCTCAGCTTATCTCCTATTTCTGCCCTTTTACCGTTTATACTGACTAAACCATCTTTTACCATTTGTTCGGCTTTTCTTCTCGATGCAACTCCATTTTCCGATAAAAATTTCTGTATCCTCACCTTTTCAATCTCTGACATATTTCCTCCCGAATTGCTCTTTGAGTGTACTATAATTAACAGTATAACATATTCTGATAATTAATATATAGAAATCTTTCTCAGAATAAAAATTGAGATTAAAAATAGCGAAATGACCTTTACATTTGAATTGATATATAATATAATGTTAATGAAGGAGGTTTTTATATTGTTGATGACTAAAGTTTTTAGTGCGGTCGGTCTTGTAATTAAGTTAGCGCTTCTTGCTGTTGTAGTGACAGGTGTGATTGTCATAAAGAAGGCGATCTCCGACCCCAAAGCGGCAGCAGTTGGTCTTCTGAAAACGGCTAAAGATGTGGTGTGCAGCTGGGTTTACTCCGCAGAAAATTAGGCTGCGATATTACTTGTTGCCTAACGGGAGTTTCGTGTGTTTTCTGTGGCTGGATTCGCCGTCGTATTTCCGTGCATTGCAGCCACTTTATGGCGGACAAAGTATATACGCCGGTGTGCGTTGCTATTGGAATGGGACTCATTGGTCTAGAAACGCATTGTCGGGCTATGGTGCCTAATAAGGCGAGGAAAAGAGGGCTTTGTGTGACTTTAAGCGGGATGGGTATTACTATTTTAGTTAATCTTGTGTTGGTATGTTTAGCTCCATGTATAGGTTTTCGACCTCTTATGGCTGACTCTGTTGTTTTGGCGGAGCAGAGGCGGTCAGATTATGTTGGTGAGCTGGAGATGGCGGCTCTAGATGTTGTTGAATCACCTTATTCGGCAAGTCAAGATGTGGTAGTGCAGCAGTGAGAAGGGCTCAAATCTCTAGAAGTGTGTGAGGGTTTCGGCGTCTATTTTCCGAACTGAGGCGAGAGGTGTTTGTATGGTTTTAGCTATGTTAGGAGGCTTTGTTCTGGCTGGTTAAGCACGTGTATGGCTCCCCGTTTACATGATGATCATGTTCGGATATTGTACATGCTGTGGCTCACCTTGGATGAGCGGTGCCTGATACAGCGCACCGGGGCAAAAAAATGCAGCGTTAGAACAGATGCATATGAGGAAATATTTTAGTTTATAATATTCGTTTTATCATGTGTAGGTTATTATGCACTTGATGGGACGTTTTTTGTTGCTGTCTATTTAAATGTGTGATATAAAAAAATAGATATCTTTGAAGAGGAACGTGAAATCAATGAAAATACTTTTACATACTTGCTGTGCACCTTGCTCAATAAAGTGTATGGATGATTTAATGGAAAGTGGCGACTTTGAAATAACGGCATTTTGGTATAATCCGAATATTCATCCATGGACTGAGTATAAAGCTCGCAAAAATACCCTCATAGAATACTGCAATAGTAATAATATAGACGTGTTAGTCCAGGATGAATACAGATTAAGAAGATTTATTTGTGATATTTATCCTGATTTTGATTTAAAAAGGTGTGAAACCTGCTATAGGAAACGCATAAAAAGGACTGCTGAGTGCGCCTCTGAAGGGGGATATGATTGTTTTTCCACTACTTTACTAATAAGCCCATATCAAAAACACAATATGCTACGTCAAATCGGGTTAGAGATGGAAGAAGAATATGCGGTTAAGTTTATTTACAGAGATTTCCGGCCGTATTTTAGGGAAGGACAACGTATTGCAAGAAGTATGGGTTTATACATGCAAAAATATTGCGGATGTATTTTCAGCGAAGAAGAAAGATATACTTTCTCTAAATAAATATCTATTGCAACACCTATCCGGTAGCTCATAGACTAATCTATGTTTTACATTAATCCGCCTCGAATATTTTCCCTTAAGATTATTTGTTAATTTCTCATACGGAGGGGGTAATAAGGACTTTCTCTGAGAATATACAGGAGGCATTTAATTTTGTCTTCCATGCTATTATTTTTGGGGCTTTTAATTAGCTTTACCTGCTTTTTTGTAAGTCTTAAATCATACATTTACGTTATCGATTATCCGCTGAATATCCTGTACACTCGCAATATCTGTGTAATTCCAGTCTGTTTTGGTGTTTAGCCCATCTATTTTAAATAAATCCGCTAAAAATTGTATATTATTTTCCACCCTGTTTATGTCCTTGCAGTTCCATGCACCTTTGAGTCCATCATTCCACTCTTTTTTCTGTTCGTCTGTCAGATTTCTGTATCCTATCTCACGGTATTCTCTCACCTTTTGTACATCCTGCTCTGTCCTATCAAAAATGGCAGTAATAAACATAAAAACTCACGTCCCTTTAAATTATTCCGCAGATTTCGCCGCTGAAAAGCTCTGTAGACTGATTTTGTACGCCATCTTGTCCGGCATACAGATAGTCAGGTTCTCCGATTTGCTGATAGCCAATTAGGTAACAATTACTTAAAAATCCTCCGCCGAGGTCAATATTTTGTCGTATAAATGCACCTGAAAAGATTCTATTTTCGTTGTCGGTAAAAACAACGTTTGAGCCTGTGGTTTGACCGTCAGATATAAATTTAAATTCTATCGTCAAATTGTATAGTTTATAGAAAGACATCAGCTTTTGTGCAATATCCTCAACATTACTTGGACTTATAAGCAGTGCCTTGTCAATGTCAAGAGTGTTCTTTTTAACGCTCATGTCATCAATAATTTCCTTTGTGTATTTGTAGCTTTTGTCCTCGTATTTTTGACCCGTTAGGGTATATTCTCCGTCTTCTTTCACATCTAAAATAGCGTAGTTTATGCCGGACTCTTTTATGGTGATATTCTCAGAGTCTTTACATGAAACGGAAGAACTCATAAAAGCAATAGTTTTTTGCTCATCCGGGCTAAAATTCCCAAGTGAACCATCTAAAATGCCTTGATTTAGTTCAAAAGTCATGAAGGGTAATTCTTCTTTTCCTTGGATTTTCAGACGTGGATAAATCAGAAAAATCCTTTTTTATACCGCTGCCAAACTGAATATTTTCCATAACTTCATCGTTCAAAAGCTCAAATTTTACCGATGCTAAAGTCGCTCTCATACGTCACCTCCTATCTTTTGAGTCGCAACAACGGCTCTTTGGTTATAATGTCGCATTTCAGCCCGGTTATGATTCTTCGACTCTCACCTCTTACAAACTCAATTACGTCCTCCACTCCGGCAACATATCCCTTAAATTCATAATAACCAATATTTTTAGGCAGATTTATTATGTGAAATTCTCTAGGTTCTGTCAGTTTAGCAAAAAGTTTGTCGTATTGTTCCATATCCCAAAACTGTGAAAATGTTAGGCTATAGTTGTAATAAATTCCTATAATTTCTCGTTTTAAGTCGCCGTATATAGTGCGTTCTGCGTATTTATCCAGCACTGATACTTTCCTTTGAATATTCACAAGTCCCGCTGTGAAATCCTGTTTATCTATTTTGAAAACTCCGCTGAAAACTTCCGTGTCAAATTGGTTTCTGTTCACTGATTTTCACCTGCCTTTGTGTCTTTTAATCTCCCTCAAATCCGCTATTTCAGTGGATTTCTCCAGAAATATCCGGTATCAAAATGTCGGTAGCTGTTTCAAGGTAGCTGCCTCTGGGGCTGAGAGATTAAAAATCTGTCTTTTGAGTAGAACGCCTTTTTAAGCAAAAAATGTCCATCTAAATAGGAAAAGCGTGCGGAAAATGAATTATCCGTATGTTTAATGTATATACTATTTTTCTCTTTTTATATTGACAAATGCAATAATTAATAATACAATAGTAATATAAATAAATACAAGAGGAGTTGTTGCACATGGGAAGTTGTGTTGTTCAGGTTAGAGTGGATGAAAAAACAAAACGAAAACTGGATAAACTTTTTGATGATTTAGGATTTGACACTCCAACTGCTGTAAGAATGTTTTTTGCACAAGTGCTTAAATTCCATGGGTTGCCCTTTGCCGTCAAGCAGCCCGACAATTACGCAGAAACACTTGAAGCTATGGACGAGATCGAAGAACATATCAAAAGTAAAAAAGGGAAAACCTTTAAAACAGTAAACGATTTATTTGAGGATTTGGAGAAATAAAATGTTAGAAATATTTAGAACTACAAAATTTAAAAAGGACTTCAAAACTATCCGGAAAAGAAATTGGGATGTAAAATTACTGAAAGACGTTATTTTTTTGCTTGTTGAAGAAAAAGAGCTACCGCCGGAATATAAAGACCACCCATTACAGGGAAATCATAAAGGATATAGAGACTGCCATATTGAGAATGATTGGGTGTTAATTTACAAGATAGAAGATAATATATTATATTTGGCTAGGACCGGCACTCATAGTGATTTGGGCTTTTAGCCTAAATCCAGGCGTCACCTGTAACAAAAGACTGACCAATTCTGGCGTCTTCTTGTTTTAGTTTGAAGTTTAAGAGCCTGATAAACTGGTTAAAATCTCCGTTTGCCTCAATGACTATATTTTGTCCTCCTGTGCTGCTGCTCAGAGCCGATTTAAACGCTTCTACCATGGTTGATAGGGGCGTTTCTATGTTTGTCTGACCTCTTGGTTGGTCGTTTACCCACGCTAAGAACG
>CASPLG010000008.1 GCA_949422855.1 uncultured Eubacteriales bacterium
CTTTTGTTGCTATCACCTGAGGGAGTTACAATAGGGAATGTTCTCATTTGTATATTTTTGTGAGGCGCCGTTGACCTGGTTATTGTTATAGTTGGGGTTCTTGCCTTATACTATTTTGACGAATACAGCAGATGAGATATTACTGATACAAGAATTTCAAGACAAATTGGCCAACGCACAACAAAACTCCTTAGAATACTCAAGGAGTCTAAACGCTACCGATTGTAATCAAATTAGTATCTCCACCGAAAACACATAACTGAAAAACCCCATTAAATGTTCGGATATACATGTTATGGTGGACGTTAACGGACTCGAACCGCTGACCCTTCGCACGTCAAGCGAATGCTCTACCAACTGAGCTAAACGTCCCAATTCAAACATACTGTAGCAAGGTTATCACATACAGGTATTAATGTCAAGAATAAAAATACCTTTTAATAAGTATTTAAACAATTAACGGTCTAATATCCTTATGGATGAGGAATTATCTTCAGATGTGCCGGAGAAAAGGACGGCAAAATACTATCGCAGGCATCGCCGTTTAATATAGGGAGTTAAAACGCATATTTTTGCGAAAAATGAAAAATTTCAGGGGCTGCATTATCAGCAGATCGGCCTTAATTTTGGAACCTACCCTTTATTTTTTCTAAGTTCTGTTGTGAGACGCCGCATATTTGGCACTGATGTATCTTGCGTAGGGGGTTCTGAAATTTTGTTTTAAGAGTTTCACTTTATGCTGATGATTTTATTTAGCTCTCTTAAAATTGCCTTGATATTAAAAGGAAGTGCCAAATGCGTAGATATTAAGAAAGTTAAATATGTAAAATAAGGTTTATTAAGCCCGTACTTGGAGGTATTTTGCCCTAAACCAACCGCAGTATTTACATTGATTTTTTAATATCGTATCAATTTTTTAGGGCCCTATCTTTATTGTTGACTTTACAGAAAAAACATGTTAAAATCTACGTTATGGGGAGTGAATAGATTAATGAATAAATTAATGTTCGGAAAAGTAAACCCTGCTGTCCTAGGGGTGGCCGCAATAGTATTATGTATAGCAGGTAAAGGTGTACACTGTTTTGTGTTAGAAAAGCAGAAAAATGGAAAATTGGCAGATGCTAACCTTGCTCTGGAACTCGGTTTAGAAGAATTAAGAAGGACTAACTCTAGTCTAAAAACCCGTTTAGATGAGAATTTTGAACGTCTTCGGTTGGCAATGAGATCTGGAGAAGAAGCTAGAAGCAATCTTAATTATACCGAATACCGATTGCAGCAAGAGATTCAGCGCGGGCAAAGGCTATCTGAAGATTTAAGGATGGCTGAAGATCGTCTCCAACAAATTGAAAACGAAAGAGATGACTCGCGTCGCCAGCAAGAGGCTTTAAGGCAGAATATAACGCGCCTCGAAAACGAAAGAGATGACTCGCGTCGCCAGCAAGAGGCTTTAAGGCAGAATATAACGCGCCTCGAAAACGAAAGAGATGACTCGCATCGTCAACAAGATGCTTTAAGACAAAATATAACGCGTCTCCAAAACGGACTTGCAATCAATGCTCAACATGGAAATGGGTGTGCGGATGATTTGGTAGCATGGCTGATGACTATACGCCTTGGAGATGATGAGCAATTACAGGGAGGTAACGGATTTGATAAGCTAAGGAAAGTTGCCGATGGTGTCGCTCTATTATTTGATAGTGATGTCTCATTTGCTCTATATCAAGCTCGGGCTGTTGCGGCCTCAGAGGAAAGAGCTCAAGCGCTTGGAAGTATGAAGTTATCCTTAGCAGAAGACAGAATAAATGTAGATCCGATAAACAAAGGAGATTTTCGCCTATTACTCAATAGCAAGTTGTTAAGTCAAAAAGGGTTTGTGCTGGAAGATAAATTCTTTGAGTTTGCAGATTTTGCCTGGAGGAATACTCCAGTCGATATTTCGGACAGCAATGGTGCTGTTAGAATGTTTGATAGATTTACAAATAGTGATTTGTACAGAAGAATAGAAGCCACCTTAAATACGGATGGAAATGATGCAGGAAGTAACTTTGCAGGATATCTTGTTAGGAGATGGGATTCTATAGAAGATAGCGATAAACAACTGTTAAAAAATATAATTTCGTATGTAGAGACGCATCCTGATGTAAAGCCATCTATACAAGCTGTAGCTATTGTGCATGATAATATGTGTGTCAACAGAGCTACTGAAATGATAAGAACCATGGCTTTTACAGTAGACTGTGATGTTAACCCGGACGGAAATAATATTGACGAGTTAAGTAAACGGATACTTACTGTTTACAGAAGGAGCATTTTTGAAGGAGCTCTAAGTAATCTTCCTAATACTGATGGTGCTGCATTCGGTGCCGAAAATCGCAGAGCATACAGGTACGTACTCTCCGGTGCCTTTGGATTAGAAACAGACGAAGGAGATAGGAGACTGACGAGATATTTAAGTGATGTAAATGATGGTAAGCAATATTCTGTTATTGTAGATAGTTTTAACAAGAATGCAGCCTCTATTTCGATTGATGGAATATGTAAGGCAGCTTCTAAAACATTTTCGGCACTTGATGAACGAACAAGAACTCAACTTATAGAAGGTATGTCAAGAGTCCAAATAAGCTATAATGATTTTTGTAAAATAGCGGTTGACTGTGAGGACAGAGCTATCCAAGCTGCTGACCTCGAGGAACAAAGACTAAAACGTTGTAATGCCTCAGAAGAAGATATAAGGGCAGCGAGAGAGCAAGTTATAACAAGAGAAAAATCCAGAAATTTTCAAACGCGTTTTGATGAATTTATAGGTAATTGCGAGGAAAGGGATCTAAAACAAGAGTTAATCAGATGGAAAAATGATGATACATGTAAGTTATCATTATCAAGGCTTAAAGGATGTGTTGATGGATTAAATAGCATGGATGCAAATGATAATATTCCAGAGCTTACATATCTAGATTTCGATGCATCAGATCCAAGCAACTCGAGATATATCTCGTATACACTTTATCCAATATATCTTGTCAACAATCATGTAATTGACATATCTTAATTATATTAACACTCCTCCCGACGCTTTAGCCGGGGGATTCTCGGTTCAACCGTCACAGCCTGCACCGGCGGAGTCTTGCAGGAGGATATCCCCGAGCGTTGGGTTTGGGCGTGTCACGCTTTACCAAAAAAATACCCTTGACATTTTGGTTTGTTAATACTAAAATTATAGCTGATGTGTATGATTTTTGCGAGTATGCTGGAATAGGCAGACAGGCACGTTTGAGGGGCGTGTGTCTTTGACGTGTGGGTTCAAGTCCCACTACTCGCACCACCGGACGGTGCTAGGTACTGATTTGTACCCAAGGAACTTGGGTGCTGTTTTTTACTTGTTTGGCTGCGTTTGAGAGTCCATGCTAAATAATTCAATCCCATAGTTTTTAGGAGATATTTATGAAGGTTCATATCATTACCTTCGGATGTAAAGTTAATCAGTGTGAAAGTGAAGCAATTTTAGAGTTGATGATAAGCTCCGGTTTTGAAGAATCTGAAGAACCATATAGTGCGGATGTAGTTATATTTAACTCGTGTGCAGTGACGTCTGAGAGCAGTAAAAAGCTGAGAAAATCGTTAAAACGAATCAAAAGCGGCAATTCGAGCTGTATTACGGTATTGATGGGATGTGTTGCGCAGGCGTGCCCTGAAGAATTATCTGATTTTCAGGGTTTTGATATTGTAATTGGAAATTCAAATAAGCATGAATTGTTGTCCTATATCTTAGAGTTTATGAAGAGTAAAAATTCTTTAATTGATATAAGACCGCATAATACTTTTTTTGCAAATCTGCCAATAAAACGCTTTTCAGGGCATACAAGAGCGTTCCTTAAAATAGAGGACGGGTGCAACAGATTTTGCAGTTATTGTATAATACCCTATGCTAGAGGACAGGTGCGTTCCAAGCCTATTGAAGACATAAAAACAGAAAGTGAAAATTTGGCGAATAACGGATATAAAGAAATCAATCTGGTTGGGATTAATTTGTCGTCTTATGGTTTAGATTTAGGTTTGGGCTTATATGATGCTATTGAAGCAGTAAGCGCTCTAGGTGGGATAGATAGGATTAGGTTAGGCTCTCTAGAGCCTGATTTAATCAGTGAAGAGTTTTTAGAAAAAACCTCCCAAAATGGTAAATTTTGTCCACATTTTCATCTTTCCCTGCAGAGCGGTTCAGATAAAATACTAAAATCCATGCGAAGACTGTATACCGCACAGGAGTATTTGAATATTGTTGACAGAATCAATAATATTTTTAGTCATGCATCCATAACTACGGATTTAATAGTCGGATTTCCCGGTGAAGATGAAGAGGATTTTTGTGATTCTCTTGATGTTATAAAAAGGGCAGGTTTTTTAAAAGTACATGTTTTCCCTTATTCAAGGCGTCCGGGCACATTGGCGTTTAATATGCCGAATCAAGTACCCAAAGAGATTAAATCTTTGCGTGTAAAGGCTGCGCAGGAAGAAGCCGGTAAGCAAACAAGTTCATTTTTGAATAAATGTATAGGGAAGGAGTTTGAAGTTTTATATGAAAGCTCCAAAGAGGATGGTTTTTATGATGGATACACATCAAATTATGTACCGGTTAGGACTAAAAGTGAGTATGACATTATAGGCAAGATAATTAACACCCGCATAATTGGAAATAAGCAAGGACATTGTGTAGGGGTATTGGTATAAAAATAGCTATGGGAAAGGGAGTGCCATAAAAGGGGATATAGTACTGAAAGATTGGTGGGAATAGGGTGATTGCTTTGGTGTAAAACAGCTTTAAATACCAATTTTATAAAACTCATTTTGCATATTTAACTCTGTTATATCTACGCATGGGGCACTCCCCGAAAAATTAATACTTGATTGCATTTATATTTAGTTGTATAATGAGAATATAGGGTGATGTGACTGCGCTGATAATGAGGCGTTGTGATTAGGCATGGGGCAATAGTTTTTTTGATATTGTTAAGGGGGATATAATATGAATAGCGGCGAGACAGTGTTATGGACGGGTATGGTGCTAGTGGGAATTTTAGGAACGTCAATATGTGGATACAAGTGGTGGAAGACGAGTGAGTCTTTGGATGAATTGAAGCGTGAGAAGCAGTCTGCTTTTCAAGGTATGCAATATGATAACAACTACATAGATATTGGTAAGAGAGTGTTCAGAATTATCAAGTGCGGACATGTGGGTTTTAGAGATTGTGTAAAGGTTGATGATAAGGTTCCCGGCCTTTACGCTAAAGAGTTTGAATGCTATGAATTCCGGGAGCATAGTTTTTCCAATATAGAAATCAGTGAGGTAGAGAAAGCACTTCAGTCTGGTAACTTTGTGTTTAAAGATGGCTTAACAAGGGATGATATCGAGAAAAAGATAACAGAGGCTAAGCAGAAAAACGAGGATAAGATTGAAGGAATCTATATTTGGAAAGACTACAGGTACGCGTTTTCAAATGAGAAACCTGAGAATTATGCAGAACTGTGTGACGTTGACGATGCCGAGCGATATATGGATCGCGAAGAAGAAAGTAAAAACGTTCTGTTTTCTGAAGTGAGTAAAGATGAAGTCCTGAAAAGGGTGGAGGATGTAAAGAAAAAAATTGTGGATAAAAAGCTAATAGCTGAAACTTTTAAGGCAGTGACAACAGCATTTTATAGAGTTTCCACATATATGGATGTTGCCCAAAAGAGCAACTGTAAGTCAGCTGATATGTTATTCGAGATGCTTGGAAAAGCTTTTGTGGAACTTTCTAATACTCCTGAGTTTGGTGAGGGATTAAGGGGTGATGTTCCTTACTTAAAGGAGTACATTAAGAATGTAAACAATGCGGGTGAATATGCAACGGCTGAATGTAGGGAGGATGCAAAATGGCTGTCAGGTTTGTTAGATAAATTTGGAATTAGTCTGGATGAAGGCACTGATAACTGCGTAAATGACGACCATAGCTGGCAGTAGTGTATAAATAGAAATTTTTATAATAATAAAGAGGCTCGCGAATTGAGCCTCGTTTGTTGTTTAACTATATTTTAGGCTTATGAGTCTAGAACAGAACACAAATAAATTATAATGGCATATTTTTACTTAAATACCTCTTGATAATTGTACATTTATTATATATAATTATATAGTGATTTAATAATTTTGTTGTATAGTATAATATAAGCAGGGGGTATCTTTATGGTTAGGTCTTTTAATTCGGGAAATTTTGACGAAGAAGTGCTAAAATGTGATAAGATAGTACTTGTTGATTTTTTTGCTCTATGGTGTGGTCCATGTAAGGCGTTATCTCCTATTATCGACCGGCTTTCTGAGGATATCGATTTATCTTCAAAGTTGTGTATAGGAAAGCTTGATATAGATGAATCGGATGATATTGCTCAAAACTACGGTATTATGTCTGTGCCGACTGTAATACTGTTTAAAGGAGGAAAAGAAATTGACAGAATTATGGGTTTGATGCCGCAAGAGGAGCTTAAATCTCGTATTCTGGATACTATGGATAAACAAAATATTTGATTGAGAGTTGATTGCAGTGACTGATCTTATAATTATAGGTGCGGGGCCGGCAGGACTTACAGCAGCTATATATGCTTTGCGTGCGGGGTTGTCTGTTGTTATCATTGAGGGGGTTATTTATGGCGGACAGATGTCAATAACCAATGAAATTGAAAATTACCCGGGGTTTAGGAGCATTAGTGGAGCGCAGTTATCTGAGGCTATGTATAAGCAAGCCGGTGACATGGGAGCAAAATTTATTTTTCAGAAGGCTGAACAGGTTAGGTTGTCCGGCGATGTGAAAACTGTGAAGACGCACAGCAACGAATTTCATGCAAAGGCGGTAATTATTGCAAATGGACTAAAAAGACGTTTGTTGGGATGCAGGGGCGAAGAAGAGTTTACGGGCAGAGGGGTATCCTACTGTGCTGTATGTGATGGAGCGTTTTTTAAAGGGAAAAAAGTAATAGTCGTAGGAGGAGGAAATACTGCAGCAGAAGATGCACTATACTTATCTGAACTATGCAATCAGGTGTTACTTGTTGTGCGTAGGGACAGGCTAAGGGCCGAGAAATACCTTGCCGATTTAATAGACAAGAAGAGCAATATTACCAAACTTATGCAGAGCCGAATTAGAGAAATCAGGGGAGAAAATACTGTAAAATCCGTTATTTTGGAAGACAAGCTGGAAAATTGCCAAGAGGTAGACATAGATGGGGTTTTCATTGCAATTGGATACGAACCCGGCAACGATATATATAAAGATCAGATTAAAATGGATGATTACATGTATTTTATATCAGATGAGTCGTGTCAGACCAATGTATCCGGAGTATATGTTGCGGGAGACTGCAGGACAAAACCAATTCGTCAGATTGCAACTGCTGTATCGGATGGAGCTGTTGCAGGTAGTATGGCTGTAAGGTTTATTTTAAGCAAAACTTAGCACAATATGACTAAATATTTTGCGTTTGGATTAGTTATATTGTTTGATGTTTCTGTGAATCAAGAGCAAATCGGTAACATTAGCAGAGATAAGAATATATCAAATAGTTTTAAAGAGAATTGCGGTATAGATTGTAGAATTCGTGGAAGGATCCGGAGTCGAGAGATTCGCGGATTTTTTCCAGTAGAGTATTGTAAAAGAAAAGATTATGAATTACGCAAAGTCTCATACCTAGCAGTTCGCCGCTTTTTAAGAGATGGCGTATATATGCTCTGGAGTGATTTTTACATGTAGGGCAGCCGCATTTTTCGTCAAGAGGACGATCATCCAGTGAATATTTTGCGTTTAATATATTTAAGCTTCCGCTCCATGTAAAGATATGACCATGACGGGCATTTCTGCTGGGCATAACGCAGTCGAAAAGGTCAACTCCTCTGGCGATTACCTCTATTATGTTGGATGGAGTACCCACACCCATCAAATAACGGGGCTTGTCCTGCGGCATAAACGGCTCAACAGCTTCGATGGTTTCATACATTTCTGCAGCGGTTTCTCCTACTGCAAGACCTCCTATAGCATAGCCATCTAAATTTAGTTCGGATATAGTTTTCATATGTTCTATGCGTATGTCTTTATAGGTGCTCCCTTGATTAATTCCAAATAACATTTGTTTGGGGTTGATGGTGCCGGGGGAATTGTTCAATTTATCGAGCTGGGTTTTACATCGTTTAAGCCACCTTACGGTTCTCTCGCAAGATTTTTTGGTATATTCATACTCTGCGGGATTTTTAATACACTCATCGAACGCCATGGCTATAGTGGAGCCCAAGTTAGACTGGATACACATACTTTCTTCGGGACCCATGAAGATTTTATGGCCATCGATATGGGATGAAAAATGTACCCCCTCTTCGGTGATATTTCTGAGTTTAGCGAGTGAAAAAACTTGAAATCCACCGCTATCAGTGAGGAGGGGGCCGTCCCATGATGTAAATTTTCTAATTCCGCCTAGTTTCTTTACGATTTCGTCACTGGGGCGAAGGTGCAAATGATATGTATTACACAGCTGGACCTGACATTTAATATTTTTAAGATCTACCGCGGATACTCCCCCTTTAATTGCGCCGCATGTAGCTACATTCATAAATCCCGGCAGTTCAATTACGCCATGCGGGGTGATAAATCTTCCACGCCGAGCCCGACCCTCTTTTTTGTCTAATATATACACTTAAAATACCTCCATGTTTTTATATTATCATCATTGCGTCGCCGAAACTGAAGAATCTGTATTCATGTTCTACAGCGATTTTATAGGAATTCATTGTGTTTTCATATCCTGCCAAAGCAGAAACCAGCATAATTAAAGTACTTTCCGGGAGGTGAAAATTAGTTATCAGACCGTCTGTTATCTTAAAATCATATCCCGGGTATATAAATATATCGGTATTGCCGCTGCAAGGGATTATTTTTTCATATTTAGACATTATGGATTCAAGTGTACGGCAGCTTGTTGTCCCTACGGCTACAATTTTACCGCTCTGTTTTTTTGCATTAGATATTATTTGGGCATTTTCCTTAGAAATGGTATAGTATTCGGAATGCATCTTATGGTTAGTTATTATATCCTCTTTAACGGGACGAAAAGTTCCCAGTCCTACGTGCAGTGTTACAAATGCGACATTAATATTTTTAGCTTTTAATTTATCAATAAGTTCTGTCGTAAAATGCAGTCCGGCAGTGGGGGCTGCAGCGGAACCACGATTTTGTGCATAAACTGTCTGGTACCTGTCTTTATTTTCAAGGGAAGTTTTTATGTATGGCGGAAGAGGCATCTGACCTATTTTTTCCAGTCTTTCATAAAAATCGAGCACCTCATCGAAGCGGATAATTCTTTCTCCTGTCTGTGTGATGTTTTCTACGGTAGCTTTCAGCATTCCTCCTGCGAAAGAAAACTTATATCCTATTTTTGCCTTTTTCCCGGGCTTTGCCAGTGCTATCCAAACGTCCTTTTCGATTTGGGACAGGAGTAAAAACTCCACAGGTGAGGACAAGCGACAATTTTCTCCATATATTCTGGCGGGCAAAACTTTTGAGTTATTCATTACGAGACAATCGCCGGGATTTAAATATTCTGCTATATTATAGAAGTGAGTGTGTATAATTTTCCCGGTGGATTTATCCAAAACCAAGAGTCTTGACGAGTCACGAGGCTCAATGGGTGTCTGAGCTATCAGTTTTTCCGGCAAAAAATAATTAAATGACTCTCTTTTTAAGGGATATTCTTTATTAATCGAGTTAAAGGGCAAAATATTACCTCCATAAATAAAACAAATTGACAAGCATTTAAATATAATGTTATTATGAGCATAAAAGTTTAGGATAACAGTATCTAGTATACTTTATTTTGCTGCTTTAGTGCAAGGGAACCATATAAATTTCTTTTTAGCTTTCGGATAGGAGACATCTTAATGAAAAAATATCGTGTAGGGATACTTGGTTCTACGGGAATGGTGGGGCAGAGATTTATTTCCTTGTTAAAAGATCATCCATGGTTTGAGGTTAAGGTGGTAGCAGCGAGTCACAGGTCTGCAGGCAAGACTTACGCTGAGGCAGTTGGGAGTAAATGGTCGATGGACAGTCCGATACCTGATGATATAAAAGGCTTAGTTGTGATGGACGCTGTTAAAGACATAAGGAAAATTGTATCCGAGGTTGACTTTGTTTTTTGTGCGGTGGACATGGAGAAAGAAGAGATAAAAAAGCTGGAACTGGACTATGCAAGGCTTGAATGCCCGGTTATATCCAATAACAGTGCCCACAGAAACACCCCGGATGTACCGATGATTATTCCTGAAATCAATCCTGAGCATGTAAAAGTGATAGATGTTCAGCGAAAACGCATAGGGACACAGAGGGGATTTATAGCGGTAAAATCGAATTGTTCTCTGCAGTGCTATGTTCCGCCGGCACATCCTCTGATGGAGCTGGGAATCACCAAAATACTGGCGTGTACATATCAGGCTGTATCCGGTGCGGGAAAGACGCTTTCTTCATGGAGCGAAATGAATGATAATATTATTCCTTTTATTTGTGGTGAGGAGGAAAAGTCCGAAAAAGAACCCCTAAAGATTTGGGGGAGTTTGGGTGATGATGGAATTATTCCGGCAAAATCGCCATCTATTACGGCACAGTGCATAAGAGTTCCTGTGAGCAACGGACATACGGCTGCGGTATTTATGTCTTTTAAGGAGAGGGTAGATTTAGAAGATGTAATTTACAGATGGGAAAACTACAAATGTTACAGTCAGGAACTGGGTTTGCCGAGCTCACCAAAAAAATTTCTGTATTATTTTAGGGAGGATGACCGTCCACAGATTAAATCCGAGCTTATGTTGGAAAATGGAATGTCGGTTTCGATCGGCAGGTTACGGAGCGATACGCAATATGATGTAAAATTTGTATGTATGTCGCACAACACAATAAGGGGAGCTGCGGGGGGAGCAATATTGATGGCAGAGCTCCTTTGCAGAGAAGGGTACATAGAGTAGAATATTAATTAATGGAGGAGTTAATATGAAAAAGGTTATATTTGAAGGTTCTGCAGTGGCACTTATAACGCCAATGGACAGCAATGGAGAAGTAAATTACAATGCTTTAGGTGAACTTATAGAGTTTCATATACAAAATAAGACGGACGCGATTGTGGTTTGCGGTACGACCGGTGAATCTGCTACTTTATCCGCACAGGAGCATCATAAAATAATAGAGTATACCGTAAACAGGGTAAATAAACGGATACCGGTAATAGCGGGGACAGGCAGCAATGATACCCGCTGTGCTGTGCAGCTTTCTAAGGATGCACAAAACCTGGGGGTAGATGGACTTTTGATAGTGACTCCTTACTACAATAAGACGTCTCAGAAGGGGTTAGTTGAGCATTATAGTTATATAGCGAGTCAGGTTGAGGCGCCTATAATTGTTTACAGTGTGCCATCGAGGACGGGTGTTAAAGTTTGTCCAGAAACGTATCTTGAGCTATCCAAGATTCCTAATATAGTTGCAGCCAAAGAGGCCAGCGGAGATATTTCTCTGGTTGCGAAAACAGTTTCGCTGTGCGGTGACGGACTAAATATATATTCGGGGAATGATGACCAGATTGTGCCGGTTTTGTCGCTGGGCGGGATAGGTGTAATATCGGTTTTAGCAAATGTGTGTCCGCAGGAGAGCCATAGTATAGTGAGTGAATATCTAAGAGGCAATACTGCTTTAAGCAGACAAATTCAGCTTAAGTTTATTGAATTGATAGAGGTACTTTTTTCGGATGTAAATCCTATACCTGTGAAAGAAGCTATGAATATTCTGGGATTTGCATGTGGAAGGTGTCGTCTTCCGTTAGCTGGGATGGATGAGGGTGGCATAAACAGACTAAAAAGTACCATGGAGAGGTATGGTATTTTAAACGCTTAAATAATCTATAAAAGGATGTGAGGTGGGGACTGTCATATGTTTGTGGCATTCTCCCGGATTTGATGAGGATAATAATTTGCGGATGTAATGGACGAATGGGAAAAATGGTTTATAAAGCTGCTTCAGGCCACGGTGATATAGAGGTTGTGGGAGGGATTGACCTTTGCTGTGAGCCTCAAGATGGTTTTCCGGTGTTCAGTTCGGCGGAAGAAATTACTGTAAAGTGCGATGTTATAATAGATTTTTCTAATCCGAGGGCACTTTCGCCCTTGCTTAGGTATGGACAAGCACATATGATACCCTTGGTTTTATGTACTACGGGACTATCTGAATCACAGGTTAAGCAGATACACGAATGTTCGAAAAAAATACCTATTTTCTTTTCGAGGAATATGTCGATAGGGATAAATCTTTTAATTTCTCTGGCGAAAAGGGCAGCGTCTGTATTGGGGGATGATTATGATATAGAAATAGTGGAAAAGCACCACAATAAAAAAATAGATGCTCCCAGCGGAACAGCTTTTATGATTGCGGATGAGATTTGCAAGTGCAAAGAAATACCTTTTCAGTATGTGTATGACCGACACTGTCAGAGAAAACCGAGAGATAAAAATGAAATTGGTATACATTCCGTGAGGGGGGGCAATATCATAGGAGATCACGATGTTATATTTGCGGGCAGCAATGAGGTTATAACGTTGTCACATCATGCACAGTCAAGAGACGTTTTTGCGGAGGGTGCAATAAAGGCAGCTTATTTTATAAAAGATAAGCCGGCCGGACTTTATGATATGAATAACCTTGCTAAATGAGACTTAATAACAGAAAAATACACTATGAACACGGGAAATTTTTTGAACTGTTCATTTCTATGTCATAGGCCTTATAGACAATAGCCATTCCCCCGATGCCTACAAACTAACACACTGAGTACAAAAATTCAGTTATACGTACTCGGTCATTTGTTCTGTTGGTATATTAAATTTTAAGATCTATACTCAAGACTGCTGACAAGTGAAGGTTAAAATCAACTAAACTTTAGTTATTTGGCTACTATCAATACGCCATCATCACTTAGATCAAAGCAATGTCTGTAGGCACTGAAAATGTCAATATTATCATCTATAAATTTGTAGCAACACTCTTTATAGCGTAGGACACCCATCTTCCCTTTCAATGAAAGTTTACTTTTATCATTAACCATTTCGCAAGTTTTCCTGATAACGCTTTCCAACTGTGGACGAGTAAAGCTTTCGTTTGAAAACAGGTCTGCAGCTTGGCTATGCCGCCAGTCAAAACCATCCAGATAACCACTTTTTGTATTTCTATCCCATGCAGCGTTGTAAGAAGCGGAAGGTCCCTTTTTTAAATTATATGATTTTCCGGTATTGTCGCCAATCTCACCGCCCCCCTGCCCATCTCGCCCGGCATGGACTACAGAACTGCTTAGTCCAAGAACTGCTGCACATGTCAATAAACCTGACATTAATCTTCTAACAAATTTCATAAATACTCTCCTTGATATGTTTTTAATAATTGCGCCATAATGCTAACACAACAAAAAATAAAAGTCAAGCATCTTTCGGAAATAGATCAAATAAAAATGTAGTTTATTTTAATCATAATAAATGATATAATATCTATGTTTACATATTTAGTATTAAGGGAGAATCGAAATTGAACAGACGAAAACAAAGAAAACAGGCATTTGTTCTTCTTTTTCAAAATTTATTTACGGGTGACAGTGCAAGTGATATAATTGAGTCTGCTGAATTGTCAGAGGATACACAGGTGAGCGATTTTTCAAAAGAGATATTAAGCGGAGTAATTCAAAATAGGGAAACGATACGGGAATATATAAAAACCAATGCTGGTGATTGGAGAATAGACAGGATTTCCAGAGTAGCCATGGCAATTATGGAGATATCGATATATGAGATGCTTTTCAGGAGCGATATACCTGTTGAAATATCGATAAATGAGGCAATTGAATTAGCTAAAAAGTACGGCGGTAAAGATGAGTTTGTTTATGTAAACGGTGTGTTGGGTTCGGTTAATAAGCAGATAAATGAGGATAAAGCCAAATAAGGTTTTGCTGCGAGGAAAGGGATTTTATGTTCGACGATATTGTACTGACTGTTTCACAGTTAAATTCCTACATAAAACTAATGTTTCAGGGGGATAAAAATTTAAGGAGTGTATTGGTATCCGGAGAGATATTTGATTTTAGGAGGAATGCATCCTCGGGTCATGTCTATTTTTCTTTAAAAGAAAATAAAAACGTAATAAGAGCCATTATGTTTGCCTCTGATTTTATGAGGATAAATTTTATTCCGGAGGATGGCATGGCGGTAATTATTCGTGCGGGGGTATCGGTATATGAAGTTTCGGGTCAGTATCAGTTATATGTAAAAAATATAATGCCGTTCGGGGTGGGGAAAGATTATGCTGAAACAGAAAAGCTCAAAGAGAAACTCAAAGAGGAGGGACTTTTTGATGATGATAGGAAGAAAAAAATAGCTATTTACCCTCAAAAATTAGGTGTTATAACTTCTGCGTCGGGTGCTGTTGTTCATGACATAAAAAATGTTGTGAAAAGACGGTATCCTTTTTGCAATATTTGCACCGTTTCGGTTAGGGTTCAGGGGGAGAATGCGGAAAAGGGCATAATAAATGCGATAGAGTACTTTAATAGCATCCCAAATAAGCCGGATACAATTATAATAGCACGTGGCGGGGGCTCTGCGGAGGATCTCAGGGTGTTTAACAGAGAAGGTATTGCAAGAGCAGTTTGCAGTTCCGTAGTGCCGATAATCTCGGCGATAGGGCATGAGACTGATTGGACAATTTGTGATTATGTTGCAGATAAGAGGGCTCCGACTCCCTCTGCCGCAGCGGAGATGGCTGTGCCGGATAGGTATCATTTGATGTATCTGATTTCTTCGCTGCAAAAAAGGCTAATCATGAGCTTTGAAAATATTATAAATGGCGAGGAGAGAAAAATAGTACGCTTAGGAGAAAGACTGAAAATTAATTGCCCAAAAAGTAGAATAGATACGGATACTAGGAGGCTGCTGATTCTCAAAGAGGAGCTAAAACGCAGTTTAGACAGTACACTTGTCAGGCTAAATAACAAAATTGATTCCTTAAAGTATAGTTTAGAGCCCCTGCATCCCATAAAGACCATTTTAAGAGGGTATACCTTAGTTGACGACGGTGAAAAGAGTATAAATAAGGTGGATGAACTCAAAGAGGGTCAGGAGATAAGATTAAGGTTTGCCGATGGAAGTGCATATGCAGTGATTAAAAATGTCAGGAGAGAGAATATTGGAAGAGAAGATTAATTTTGAATGTGCGGTTGAGACTATTGAGGGAATAATAGACACGCTTGAGAGGGGAAATCAAACTTTAGATAAAACGGTTAAACTTTACAATGAGGGAGTACGGCTTATTAATAGGTGCAAAAAAGCTCTTAACGATGTCAAAAGTGAGGTAGAAGTTATTGATGCAGATTTAGAAACTGCTTATGAGGGCGGCTTAGTGGATGATTGTGATGATTTAGAGGATGATTTAATGTGAATGGCTTAGAGGGCAAAATTAAAGATATTTCCGATAGGGTAAACCGTACCCTGGAATCCTGCTTTTCTCAGACAGAAGCAACAGATGCAAACCTTTTGGAAGCAATTCAGTATAGTATGTTTTCGGGAGGAAAAAGGCTAAGACCTTGCGTTTTGGTTATGTTCTACGAATTATGTGGCGGCGGAGGTACTGGGGAGATTTATAAGGCTGCTTGTGCTCTTGAGATGATACATACCTATTCCTTAATACACGACGATTTACCTTGTATGGATAACGACGAAATGCGAAGGGGCAAGAAGTGTGCCCATGTTGTTTATGGAGAGGATATGGCTCTGCTGGCGGGGGATGCTCTGATAACCCGGGCATTTGAATTGCTCTTTGGTAAGAGTGTCATAGAAAAATTTGGTTATAAGGCTGTGTTAGATGCGGCGAAGGTTCTGTCAGCATCTGCAGGTGCAATGGTTTCGGGGCAGGCTATGGACATTAGAATGGATAAAAGCAGTTTTATAAATAAAGAATTGCTGCTTGATATGTACTCGAAAAAGACAGGTGCATTGTTCAGGGCGGCCGCAGAAATTGGAGCAATACTTTCGGGAGCAGATAGCCATAAGACAGACCATGCGGGTGTGTGCGGTGAGTATTTTGGGATTGCATTTCAACTGTATGATGATATTAAAGACATTGACCAAGATGATAAAAATAAAGTCTCGTATGTATCTATTTATGGGGAAGCTAAAACGAAATGTGAGATTGGTTTTTACATGTCGGAAGCAATGAAAATTTTATCTGAATTTGGGAATAATAGTAAATTTTTGGCAGAGCTGATGAAGGCCACTATTTTTAATTAAATTAGATAAGTTTTTCATGAGGCTGCGTAACGGTTGGGTAAAACCTTGCAAATTGTTTTTAGTGGGGGCAAAGGTCTGATTAATTTTGCAGTTATGGCGGCTATTAGAGAGGACAATTAAACGGCAAATCGGTGTACAGGGACTGGCTTAGCTATTTTAGCTGTAGACGGGTTCAATGAAAGGATTTAAAAATGGGCAATAGAAACAAATATGAATTTCTGGAGAAGATAAATGAGCCTTGTGAGCTTGATGGTATAGATAATTTAGAAGAAGTCTGTGCGGAGATAAGGGATAAAATTATCTCAATAGTGTCGAAAAATGGGGGACACCTTGCTTCTAATCTAGGGGTGGTAGAACTTACAGTAGTACTGCATAAGGTTTTCAATGGAAAAGATGATAAAATTGTATGGGATGTCGGACATCAGTGTTATGCGCATAAAATGCTTACCGGAAGATTTAGTAAAATAGACACCATAAGGACTGAAGGAGGAATTTCGGGTTTCCCAAATAAAGCAGAAAGTGACTATGATGCCTTTACATCAGGGCACAGCAGTACGTCGATATCTGCAGCGCTGGGTCTTGCGTATGCAAATGAATTATCAGGTAGGGATGCGCATACCATTGCTGTGATAGGGGACGGGGCATTAACAGGCGGGCTATCTTATGAAGGATTAAATAATGCGGGTAAATTTAAGAAAAATTTTATAGTTGTTTTAAATGATAATCAGATGTCCATATCGCATAACGTAGGTGCTATTTCCCGTTACCTTACCTATGTGAGGATAAGACCTTACTATATGAAGATGAAAAGCAAAGTTGAGCGTTTTCTTAGTAAAGTTCCGTTTCTTGGTGGGCATTTAATCGGTTTAATAAGGAAATTAAAATACATATTCAAAGGTCTGCTGTATGACACCACGATATTTGAGGATATGGGATTTTTATATTATGGACCGGTTGCCGGACATGACATAAATGAACTTATGAGAGTATTCAAAAGGGTAAAGGATTTGAATAGGCCTGTACTTGTGCACGTGGTCACTACTAAGGGCAAAGGATACAAATTTGCGGAGCAAGACCCGAAACAATTTCATGGGGTATCAAAATTTGATACTAAGACCGGCGGAGGAGAGACCCCTAAAGAGACCTTTTCAGGTGTTTTTGGAGATGAAGTTTGCACAATTGCGGGGAGGAATGAAAAGGTGTGTGCCATCACTGCCGCAATGAAGTCGGGGACGGGGTTGAATAATTTTTCTAAACTTTACAAGAGCAGATTTTTTGATGTAGGGATAGCCGAAGAACACGCAGTTACGTTTGCGGGAGGGCTCGCTGCGGGAGGATTTATCCCGATTGTTGCGGTATACTCTACTTTTTTGCAGAGAGCGTACGACCAAATAATGCATGACGTTTCGCTGCAGAATACAAAAGTTATATTTGCTGTAGACCGTGCGGGGTTTACGGGGGATGACGGAGAAACACATCAAGGGATATTTGATGTACCGTTTTTAAATTCAATACCCAGGATAAAAATCTTTTCACCGAGTTTTTTTGATGAACTAAAATCGATGATAGATAGTGCAGTTGAGAAAGAAGAAGGGATTTCAGCTATACGGTACCCGCGTGGGGAGCAGTTTTATAAACCGAGCTATTTTACATACAAAGGTGAGGACTACAACTTGGTTTTTAATAACAAATCAGATATTTTAATTGTCACATATGGCAGGATTTTTTCGAATGCGTGTTTGGCTCGAGAAAAACTGATTAATAGTAAAGACTTAGAGACAAACATACTAAAACTAAACGTTATCAAACCGCTAAACCCCGAGATTTTAAACATTGCATCTGAGTACCGCTATATATTTTTCTTTGAAGAGTCTTCAAAGTCCGGAGGGATTGGGGAAACTTTTGGAAGCAGGCTCTGTGAAATGGATTTTAAGGGTAAATATTTTCATAGTGCGGTAGAGGATAAATTTGTATCACATGCCAGTGTACAAGCTCAGATTAAACGATTTTCTTTAGACTGCGATGGGATGGTAAACAAAATTCTTTATGGGATTGGTAGATGAATATGAAAAAGAGACTGGATGTTTTGCTGTTTGAGAGGGGACTTTTTGACAGCAGGGAACGTGCCAAATGTACGGTAATGGAGGGGAGAGTATTTGTTGACGGTCAAAGGGCGGATAAACCGGGAATGTCCTATGATGAAAATTGCGGTTTAGAAATTAGAGACAATAAAATTAATTTTGTTAGTCGGGGGGGATTAAAGCTTGCGAAAGCGATTGATGTATTTAATATTGATTTAAATGGACGCACTTCGCTGGATGCCGGAGCATCTACGGGGGGATTTACCGATTGTATGCTTCAAAACGGGTGCAAAAAGGTTTATGCTGTAGACGTAGGGTATGGTCAGCTAGACTGGAAAATAAGAAATGACGATAGAGTTGTAAATTTAGAGAGAACAAATATAAGATACATAACAAAAGATATCATTAATGACGATATAGATTTTTTTTCAGCGGATTTATCTTTTATATCTCTGTGTAAGGTTTTGCCGGCTATAAGGGGAGTAATAAGTGAATCTTGCGAAGGTGTTTGCCTTATAAAACCTCAGTTTGAAGCGGGAAGAGAGAAAGTTGGGAAAAATGGAGTTATTCGAGACAGTAAAGTTAGGATAGAGACGATAAATAAAATAATAAATTTCTGTCTAGACAATGGATTTTCGGTTAAAGGGCTTGATTTTTCCCCGATAAAAGGTCCGAAGGGGAATATTGAATATTTGTTGTATGTGGAGAAATCAGAGAAGGCTGAAATTTTTTCTGGGATAGATATAAAAGGGACCGAAAGGATATCTAATGAAGAACTTAACAATAAGGAGTAAAAACTTTTGAAAATATCAGTTTTTTACAGTAACAGAAAATCGGATGCATATGCCTATACGCAGAGGATAAAGGGAATTTTAAGACCTTTAAATGTAGAGGTTTTGATTTGCCCGAGAGGATGCACAGACAATAAAATTTATGAATTAGTTAATGTCTGTGATATTGTACTGGCTATAGGCGGAGATGGAACCATAATAAGATATTCCAAGATTGCCTGCAGGTTCAATAAGCCGATACTGGGGATAAACAGCGGGAGATTGGGTTTTTTGGCAGGGATGGAAAAAAACGAAACGGAAAAACTTAAAAATTTAGTTAGTGGAGACTATAAAATAATAAAGAGGATGCTTATCTGTGCAAAAGTCGGTGAAAAACAAGTTGAAACTTTAGCATTAAATGATATTGTTGTTTCACGGGGGTCGTACTCGGCTGTTATGGATTTTAAAGTTTGCAGATTTGGAAGAGTCCTTTTTACATATAGGTCTGACGGGGTGATTATGTCTACTCCGACGGGGTCTACTGCATACTCACTGTCGGCTGGAGGGCCTATTGTAGAGCCTGGTGTAAACTGCATCATATTGACTCCTATTTGTCCGCATTCACTGTCGTCCAGACCTCTTGTCTTGGATGCAGGCGAAGAGATTGAGATACAATTTGCACCAAGGTATAAATCGGAAACTTTTGTTACGTGTGATGGCCGGGTTATTTCTAAGTTTAAAACTCCGGGGTGTTTAAAAGTTAGACGAAGTGAGATGTATGTAAGTACAATAGTTTTTCCCAAGGAGGATTTTTATGAAAATGTGGATAGAAAATTAATTGGAAAAGACTTATAGGGTTATTGGGGGGAATTATTTTGATTTCACATTTACATATTGAGAATATTGCAGTGGTCGAAAGTGCGGATATATTTTTTTCGCAGGGATTTAATGTATTGACGGGGGAGACCGGTGCGGGAAAGTCAATAGTGATAAGTGCTGTGAATTTAGCGTTTGGTGGTCGGATGAGCAAAGACATGATACGGGACGGGTGTAAGGGACTGGTTGTAGGCATGGTTATAAGTGATATAGGCGGCAAGGCGAAAGAACTTATTGAAAGTTTAGGGTATCTGGCAGAAGATAATACAGTACTTTTGTATAGAGAGCTTACAAAGAGCGGGAAAAATATATGCAAAATAAATTCTCGCCCGGCGACTGTGTCCATACTAAAGCAGATTGGAGAAGTTTTAATAGATGTTTACAGTCAGCATGAGGGATACCGTCTTTTATCAAATGAGAGCCACATAAAATACCTAGATATATTTGGAAATATAGATGAAGATTTGCAAGAGTACAGAAAATTTTACGTTCATATGACAGATATAAAAAAACAGATTGATGATCTTAATTTAGATGAGTGCGAAATGCAGAGGAAAATCCATTTGCTTGAGTATGAGATAGACGAGATTGAAAATGCGCGAGTAAGCGAAGGAGAGATTGAAAGGTTAAATGACGTAAAAAAGAAATTTAATCACCGGCAGAAAATACTGTCGCTTATTAACGAGACTAAAAACCTGCTCGATGGCGATGATATGACTCCGGGTGCACTGAGCGGGATGCAGCGGGCATCTGAGCTTTTAAGTGAAGCATCTGATTACGTCAAAGAGCTCAAAAGTGTAAGTGAAAGACTGCGAAGTCTTTTTTATGAAACTTCAGAATGTTTAGCTGAGGTCATGCCGTTTATTAACGAGGTGGACTATGACCCTCAAGAGCTGGAGGATGCCGAAGAAAGGCTGGATATTTTATACAAACTCAGCAGGAAGTATGGTAAGACAGAGGGGGATATACTAAATTTCCTTAAAAAAGCAAAAAGCGAACTTTACGAATTAAAGAATTATAAAAGCAAGACTGAAGAATTGGAAAAGTGTTATAACGAGACCATGCAAAAAGTTCATAATATTGGGGATAAAATATCAAAAAGGCGATTGAAGGCAGGGGAAGATTTTGCGCAAAGGGTTCAGTCGGAACTAAAATTTTTGGATATGCCGAACGCCCTATTTAAAGTGCATCAGGAAAGCAAAGAGCCCGGGTTTGACGGATGTGACAAAATATATTTTCTTATATCTGCGAACAAGGGCGAACCCTTAAGACCCATAACAAGTGCAGCATCTGGGGGCGAATTATCGAGAATAATGCTTGCGATAAAGAACGTGGTGTCTGAGGAAGCGTGCGGAACGATAATTTTTGACGAAGTAGACACTGGGGTGAGTGGAAATGCAGCAAACAAAATTGGATTTAAACTAAAGCAGCTTTCCCAAAAGAAGCAGATTATTTGTATTACTCATTTGGCTCAGATAGCGTATTTGGCGGACAAGCATTTTTTGATTGAGAAAAAATCTGATAGTGGGCGTACGTATTCGCATATAAATGAGTTGGATGTCAGTGGCAGAAAATACGAATTGGCGCGCATAATAGGCGGTATGAACATATCTGATACAACGCTGAAAACAGCAGAAGAGATGCTTAATTTAAATAAAAATATATAAAATTGAGGTGTGATTTCATTGAAAGTACTTATAGAAACATCGGCAAGACACGTGCATTTATCGAGAGAGGCTTTAGATGTCCTGTTTGGAAGAGGGTATGGACTTAAGGTGAAAAGATTTTTATCGCAGCCCGGTCAATTTGTCAGTGAAGATAGGGTGGAAATTGTCGGGGCGAGGGGTTCAATCAAAAATGTTTCTGTTTTGGGTCCGCCTAGGGGTAGCACTCAAGTTGAGTTATCTCTAACCGATGCCAGAAAAATAGGTATAGATGCTGTTATTAGAGAATCAGGAGACTTATCAGGGAGCCCCGGGTGCAAAATAGTTGGCCCCATAGGAATTTACGATTTAAAAGAGGGCGTGATAGCAGCGAAAAGACATATTCATATGGCGCCTCAGGATGCTCGGAAGATTGGGACGGATAGTGGAGAAATTGTATCGGTAAAAATAAACAGTTCAGAGAGGAGCACAATATTTGAAGACACTGTTGTAAGGGTTAGCAATAAATTTTCGTTAGCATGTCATATTGATACGGATGAATCAAATGCTGCGGGGATTAAAGGAGAGATTTTCGGAGAGATAATTGTATAGAATTTTAAATAGATTATGTTTTTATTAATATAATATATAGATTTGAGTTTTTATGATGAATATGTATGTTGCAATTAGTGTGAAAATGTGATATAATTGGGTCAAATAATATATTTGGCGGTGCTTTATTGATGAATGAGGAAATGAAAAAGAAGTTTATAAGATTAAGAAGAGAGATTTTAGAAAAGAAGTTCTCTAAAATGAATGAGAAGCAGTTGGGGGCGGTGTTCACTGTTAAGGGATGTTTGATGATACTTGCCGGAGCAGGAAGCGGAAAGACTACTGTTATAGTTAACCGTATAGCAAACATGATTAACTATGGAGACGCCTATAACAGCATGCAGGTCCCGGAAGACTTGACGGAAGAAATTATTGAAAGACTCGAGCGTGCTCTAAGTGACGGTGTATTTACGAAAGAATTGGATGATTACTTGAAGGTAGATGCGATTTTGCCGTATAACATTATGGCGATTACGTTTACAAATAAGGCTGCAAATGAGATGAAAGATAGGCTTATTTCGATTGTTCCTGACGGGAAGGGGCGAGATGTTTGGGCTTCTACGTTTCACTCCATGTGTGCGAGGATACTCAGGGAAAATGCCCATAGGATAGGTTATAATAATCATTTTACGATTTACGACACAGAGGATACAAAAAAGCTTATAAAAGAGTGTCAGAAGTGTTTTAGGATTGATGAAAAGGATATGTCCTGTAAAGCGCTGATGTATGAGATATCTTCTGCTAAGAATGAGCTTATTGGATACCAGGAATTTAAAAAGCTGGCGGGATGTGACGCTCGTAAATGCCAAATTGCTATGGTATATGAAAGGTATCAGAATCATCTTAAAGAGTCGGATGCGATGGATTTTGACGATCTGATTTTCAATACTGTCAATCTTTTTGAAAGTTGTCCCGATGTGCTTGAGAGGTACCAAAATAAATTCAAATATATACTTGTTGATGAATTTCAAGATACCAACTACTCCCAGAATATACTTGTTAATATGATTGCCCACAAGTATGGAAATTTGTGCGTAGTTGGTGATGATGACCAGAGCATATATAAATTCAGAGGTGCTACTGTCAAGAACATAATCGACTTTGAAAACAGTCATCCCGATACCAAAGTAATAAGGCTTGAGCAGAACTACCGTTCGACTAAGAATATTTTGGGTGCGGCGAATGCGGTTATAGAAAATAATGCGACCAGAAAAGGTAAAACCTTATGGACCCGGAATCCGGAAGGTGAGAAAATAAGGGTGCATACTGCCTACAGTGAGCATGATGAAGCGAATTACATAGTAAAGACGATTAAGGAATATGTGGAAAAGGGAGCAAAGTATTCTGATTTTGCGATATTATACAGGATGAATTCACAGTCGGGCGTAATTGAAAAGGTGTTTGTAAAATCCGGTATCCCGTATAGGATGCTTGGAGGAGTGAGGTTTTATGAACGCAGAGAGGTAAAGGATATGATTGCATATTTAAGTGTAGTCAATAATCCATCTGATGAGATTAGGTTAAGGAGGATTATTAATCAGCCAAGAAGATCCATAGGGGAGAGGACTATTGCTCAGGCTTCTGAGATAGCCTCCGAGAATGGAGTGGACTTGTGGCATGTAATAAAAAATGCCTCTCACTATGAGCATTTACAGAGGGTTTCGTGCAAATTGGAGTCGTTTTCGTCCGTTATGGATAGTTTATTGTATGCGTATAATTCCGAGAAAGTACCCTTGCACGAGTTATACCGGATGATACTGGATAAGACGGGATATATAGAATTCCTAAAAACTGATAAAGACGACAGCAAAGGCAGGATAGAAAACGTCGAAGAGTTGATGAACAATATAGTCGAGTACGAAAAAGAACACGGTGAAGACGCTACATTGTCGGGCTTTTTAGAGGAGATTTCGCTGCTGACCGATGTGGACAATTACGATCAAAATGCGGATTGTGTAGTAATGATGACGATGCACTCTGCCAAGGGGCTGGAGTTTCCGGTTGTGTTCCTTCCGGGCTTTGAAGAGGGTATTTTTCCGGGGGGCCAAGCTGAAATTGACGAGTCTGAGCTGGAAGAAGAGAGAAGGCTTGCTTACGTTGCGATTACCCGAGCTGAGAGGGAGTTATATATACTAAATTCAGACAGCCGTATGATATTTGGAACTACATCTCACAACAAATCTTCACGTTTTATCGAAGAGATTCCGGCCGAGTTGCTTGAAAGAAGTAAGACAAGGGACTGGAAAAAGATGAACCCTACAGACGAAAAACCGCAGTCTGCGCAGGAAGTCAGGGTAAAATCGGCTATTGCGGCGAGACATTTTGGTCAAGTGGTCGGCGGCGGATTGGGTAGAGGCGAACGCCAAATGTATGATGTTGGTCAGAGGGTTTCTCACCGTAAGTTTGGCGAGGGCAATATAATTTCCTCACGTTCTATGGACACATATGATTTACTGGAGATTCATTTTGACAGTGGTGAGAATAGGACGTTGATGTCGACCGCAGCACCCTTGCAAAAGATATTTGAGTAACACAGATGGTACAATCTTCATAATATGTTTATGGGAAACAAAAATCTAACATTTTATGGGGAGGTATCATATATGTCAGAAAATTTTTCCACTTTTCCATGCCAAGACTCACCTTGCCAGGGTACGCAAGCGACATCCGGACAAGGCGGTTTTAAGGAAGCTGTTTGTATAGATGCGTATAGGGTTTATGACTCATGTGCGGATAAAGACTGTTTAGAAGATACAAGAGTATATTTTACCGAAGCGGGACAAAACATTATAGAACAAGCCTGCAACGTAAGGATGAAGGACGTAAGAATAATAAATGTTTGTTTGGACTTAGAACCTGTACCATTCCAAAAGGGATTTTATTCTGTGGATATGACATTCTTTTTCGAGGTTGCATTTGAGGCATGCATGTCACCTGCGTCAGCACCCGTATCAGTTTGCGGACTGTCTGTGTTCACGAAGAAGGTAATTTTATATGGAAGTGAGGGAAATGTCAAAGTATTTAGTTCAGATTTTGCGATGAACGAGGCTGATGTTCAAAACACTCCGTATAATAGTCTGCCAAGGGCTACTGTTCAGGTTGCTGAGCCGATTGCTTTGTCATCAAAGCTGTGTGAGGTTAGTCCGGGATGCTGCTGTGAGCCTCAGTGCAGAATTCCTTCATGTATATGCCAGAGGTACGGAGGAGACTTTGTATGCAGTGGTGTAAGTAAGATTGTCAAAGTGACGATTGGACTGTTTACCATAGTGCAAATCGAGAGAAACGTACAAATGTTAATACCTGCGTATGATTTCTGTGTACCCGATAAAGAGTGTGTGACATCTTCAGATAATCCGTGTGAACTATTCAGCAGAATAGATTTTCCTACAGATGAATTCTTCCCGCCGAGGGCATCCGAACTGAATGATTCAACAGATGGTTTTGGCTGTTGCTGTAAGCACAGAAATTAAACCCAAATAAAATAAGGTTTTGCCGGGGTATGGTTTAGGTCATATCCCTGGTATTTTTTTCTGAATTATGATAAAATACACCACAAACGACTTATCATGAAGGAGATGTAAAATAAATGGATTTATTGAGTTCTAGGGAAATAAGGGATAAATTTTTGGAGTTTTTTCAGAGTAAGGATCATCTGTTAATAGAGAGTGCATCTATAATACCTAAAAATGACCCTACACTGTTGTTCATTAATTCGGGTATGGCTCCGATTAAAAAGTTTTTCACGGGGGAGGAAAAGCCCAAATATCCCAGGCTTTGCAATATACAGCCGTGCATAAGAACAATTGATATTGACGAAATAGGAGACAAGCATCACTTAACGAGTTTTCAGATGCTTGGCAGTTGGTCGATAAATAACTATTTTAAAGAAAAAGCGATTCCTCTGGCGTTTGAATTTCTAACGGAGCATCTCAATATACCAAAAGAGAAACTTTATGCCACAGTATTTTCAGGGGATGAGAGCATAGGTCTAAAAGAAGACTCAGATGCCAAGCAATACTGGGAAAAGGCGGGGATGCCGAAAGATCATATAGTGGCATGTGGGAAGGAAGACAACTTTTGGGGGCCGACTTCGGATACGGGACCTTGCGGACCTTGTACAGAGGTATTTTACGACACGGGAAAGGGCAAAGAGTATGAAAAAGGCGGGGAATTTGATACAAAAGAAAGATATATAGAGATATGGAATGCCGGAGTTTTTATGCAGTTTAATAAGAATGCCGACGGCACATATAGCAGGCTTAATTTTACGAGTGTGGATACTGGTGCAGGGCTTGAACGTTTGTCAATGGTTTTAAATGGACATGAGTCGGTTTATGATACTGATATGCTGTCCCCGATAAAGAACTGTATAAAAAATTCAGTTAAGGGTGGGGAGCTCAGCGAGAGAAGTTTAAGAATTCTTACGGATCATTTGAGGACTGTTTCTTTAATACTCTCTGAGGACGTAAAGCCATCTAACGAAGGCAGAGGATATATACCACGCAAATTGATACGCAAATGTGTGATGATAATCAAAAAGAATAAGATTGAAGACTTTGATTTTAATTCGGTGCTGGGGTTCGTAATAAATAAATATTCTGAATTATATCCCGGTTTTGCAGAGAAGCGGGGTGTGATTTTATCGGAGTTTGACAAAGAAAGAGTACAGTTTGAAAAGGTACTGGGTAATGGAATTCATATGCTTGAGGAAATAAAAGATAAATCTAAAACAATCTCATGTGAAGAGACATTTGAATTAGTAACCACCTATGGCATACCGTTTGATATTATTGTTGACTATGCTGTAGACTCAGGCATGGAGGTTGATGAGGATGGATTTAAGGAAAAATTGGAAAATCACAAAAAAATTTCTAAAAAGTCTGTCAAAGGCAGTGAGATAGGTGCTGACTTAGATTTAGAGGAGTATTTGGGTTACGGTGCGACGCAGTTTGTGGGATATGACATGAGCAAAACAGATGCACAAATTCTGTATTTTAGAGTGCAGGGAGAAAAAGCATCTGACAATGCAGCAGTTGGAGATAAGGTAGTCGTTATTTTGGACAAAAGCTGTATGTATGCAGAATCGGGTGGTCAGATATCCGATAAGGGACTTATTATAGGAAATAATTTCAAGATAAGGGTTGACAGTGTAAAGAAGAATAAGTCTGGTGTTTTTCTGCACTTTGGGACTTTGGAGTCTGTAAATGGAACGATAGGTGGAAAGGTGTCAGTCATAATAGACGAACCAAGGAGAAAGAGGCTTGCTAATAATCATTCGGCTGTTCATTTGCTGCACAGTGCACTGAGGAGTATTTTCGGGAAAGACTTGCATCAATCGGGTTCGAAAGTGGAGGAACACGGTTTGAGATTTGACTTTAATTATGACAAGCCGATAGATGAAGATAAGATATTTGAGATAGAAAAGCTTGTAAATTCCTATATAACAGAAAACTTGAAACAGGTTACAGAAATAAAACCTCTTTGTGAGGCTATAAATGAGGGAGCCATTGCACTGTTCGAGAGTAAATATACAAATGATGTGCGGGTCGTATCATTTGGCGATGTATCGAAGGAGCTTTGCGGCGGAACACACACTAGCATGACGGGGAATATTGGGTTATTTTGCGTGAGTTCGGTTGAGAGTATAGGCAAAGGGATAAAACGAATAGCCGCCTTGACGGGTCAGGATGCACTCCAGTACGTTCAAGGAAATAGGGCGGTTCTAAAAAATATTTGTACGCTGGTAAGGGTTCAATCAGACAGAGTGGAAGAGAAGATAGAATCTATCCTAAATGCGAGCGGTAAAAGCGGCAAAAGTGTGGATAAATTTGACATAAACGATGTCAAGCTAATTGACATAAAAGGCGCAATTAAGGGTGGATACGTTATTAAACACGATTTTGATAAGACCTTTAATGAATTGTCTATAGATGCAGCCGATAAAATCGGCGGTGTATTTTTGTGCATTTCGGGGACGCAGAAAAAAAGATTATTATTAGCTGTTTCAAATAAACTCAAAGGTAAAATCAGGGCTAACGAATTAATAAATAAATTATTTACATTGATAGATGGAAAAGGAGGGGGAAATGATAGAATTGCATCGGGAGGAACCTCTGCCGAAAATGAAAAAATTATAGCAGCGTTTAAGAATTTATAAAAATATTTATACATCACAAAAAATCCGGCATGTATATTAAACGGGAATATACATGTCGGAAAAATTTTTACCGGAAATTACTTTCTCTTTCTTTTTTTATTTTTTCTGCCACGACCGGATACATATATCATAGCAAGTACCGTAGAAGTAATTACAGCGAGCAAACCCACGTAAACCGTAGCTCTATAGTCTCCCTCTTTTAGGAACGTTGATGTATTGCTATCTGTATACAGAGGATGGTCGATTTTTTTGAATGATGCTGAAACTTCATCCGAAAATACACCGGCGTTATTCTCTGCTCTGAAATAATATACACCATTGCTGTTTGCTATATACTGATACAGCCCGTCATCATTGGCTTTAAGTTCGATGTTTTGCCAGTCTGAATCGCCCTCTTTTCTGACTTGTATATTTTTAAGTCCCGAAATTCCGACTTTAGGATAGAGCGAAACAATTTTTTCTGTTTCATATTCCCCGTCATTGCTCTCAATAGTCAATGAAGGTTTAGAGGAGTCTTGCTTTATGATTATTTCTTTAGTAGAGTTCACATTTCCGGCGTTATCCTCAATAGTTGCGGAAAACGTATGGTTGCCATCGGTAAAATTGTCCAGTACGATGTCGCCATTTGATAAATCTACTGTTTGAGGCTCGCCACCATCTATTACATACGATGCACTTTTCACTCCGGAGACATCATCCGACAGACCTTTTATAACTAGCTTTGCTTTCGGCGTCCACACCCCGTCATATGGATAATCGATATTTATATCAGGGACTTTATCATCTATTACGATTCCGTCTGTGTTCGCATAAGACACATTCCCGGCATTATCTGTAATTTTACCATATACGATATATTTATCCCCCGGCTCTAAATCTGTAGATTCACCCTCTGTCCATCTTCCATTGACAAGTGTCTCAATATCGGCATCGGTTTTTGGGAGATTATCCTTTTTACTATCAAGTTCTTCTCCCTTTAGGACAAAATACTCTATTTTATTTATGCCGCTGGCCTCCTCGGTTGGGAGTACATTTTCAATATCGATATCTCTGCTTTTAAAAGAGACCTCTGCATTTTTGACTATATTTTGTATTTCATCCTGACCGGACAAATGCACGGTTTGAGGGACCTTAGTGAAAGTATTGAAACTTACTTGGTGGTTAACGGAATCCCACTTACCGGAGCCGCTTGATATTTGTGCAGACGGTGGGGAAGTATCTTTTTTAAAGATTAGCGTTTCTTGTTCACTTTCTAGCCCTAACTGGTCAATCACTTTAAATTTATATAAATATATACCATCTTTTACATTATTATTTATGACATATTTTCCGTTTTCGTCTGGGGAAATCTCAGTATATTCGCCGTCATTTACCTTGTAACAATACTTTTCAACCGGTATGGAACTTTCTGACGTTGCTGAAAGCTCAATTGAAATATCTTTTCTGCTCCACTGTCCATCGGTATAAGTTTCTCCATTATCGGCATAGGTAGCCTTTACGTCCAAGACAGGTTTTTTTGCCTGTATATTCGTTAATTCAACGCTGTACTCATCCGACGTAGCTTCTGAATTGCTTACTGCATAAATTTTGTATTCTCCATTGGCTGCCGCAGTGTATTCTACAGGGAACGTAGTATCAGGTGAAATTTTTATTACGTAAGGTTCGCTTGTTCCGGGGGGGAGGATATCTATCTCCTGCATACCGGAAGCACCTGCATATGGAGTAATTGATATAATTTTTGTAAGTTCAGCCTCAGAGTCATCAACAGCTATTTTCATAGTTGGCTTTTCGGAGTCCTGTCTAATAGAAAACACCTCAGATTCAGATAAATTTCCCGCATTATCTTCGACGATAATTTTTAGGTTATATTCGCCGTCATCGAGGTTATCGATAACTTTATTATTTTCGAAATCCTCAACGAGTACCGGGTCTGAGTCATTAATTTGGTAGGACACACTCTTTATTCCCGATAAATTATCCCTAATTTTGTTAATACTTATTTCTGCTTTATCTGTCCAAACGCCGTCATTTAAATAATCTATTGAAATCTCAGGTTTAGTATCGTCTATACTGATAACGCCGGTGGCTATATATAGGGTGTCTCCGGAATTCGCAACTATTTTTGCGTATATTACATACTGTTTATTTGGAGTCAATTTTGGAAGGTCGCCTGTTTTCCAATCTTTACCTACTTCAGCTTCAATCTCGGCAGCACTTGTTTTTGGAGGTGTAACTTTTTCCCCGTCCATACTCATTTTTACGTAGTATTGAGTGCTGACTACTCCGCTTGGAGACTGAACATCGGTTATTACAGGGGTTTGAGTTTTATTGAAGGAAGCCTCCTCAGCGTCTTGAGATAACTCGGACCACTGCGCATCTCCAACGACGATTGTTCCTGTGGCGCTTGTGGTATCTTTTTTTACATTAAATGTTACTTCTTCGCTTTCGACTCCGGTATCTGATGTGATTTTAAAGGTAAAGATATGATCACCATCTTCTTTTACATCGGGTAGGTAGCAGAACCCGTCACTATCGAGCTCGACTGTTTGATATTGACCGTTATCTTCTTTGTACTCATATTTTTGTATAACCGCTCCCAAGGTGACATTTCTGAATTTAATACGAACATTTTTATTTGTCCACGAGCCGGACTCGTACTTTTCGATGGCATCGCCATTACCGTTGAGTGTGACGGCAGACACCGATGGGAACGGACGGTTTTTATCTATTTTTGTTACGGTTTTTGTAACTATGCTTGAAATTCCGGCATTATTTTCTATTTTGAAGTCATACTCACCATTTTCATCTATCTGGTATTCATAGGAACTTGCATCCGTACCTACATGTTCAATATTGGTCCAGTCTACGTCGTTTCTCTCTCTAACCTGTACCGCTTTAATTCCGGAAGGACCGACCGAGGCATTTATCGATACAGTTTTGAAGGGCTCATACATAGTATCATTTATGTCCAGCTCCAAATGGGGGGTAATGTCATCTTTTTTTACGGTAAATACGTTTGATGCTGTGGTATTGCCGGAATTATCTTCTGCAAATATTTTTACAAAGGATGTACCGTTTTCAAATGGTATCTGTGCAATATCGCTGTCACTTATTGTCAAATCTTGTTCAGCTGCATTTTCCAGTTCAGCCCTCTCGGTTGAGAGCTTATAATACATTCTTTTCACACCGGATAAATTATCTTTTATGCCTTTTACCGTTATAGACACATCTCTTGGATTCCATGTGTTTTCGAAGGGATACGTGGAATTAATTATAGGGCCGATGTTATCCAGAACTAGACCATCACTGCAGGCATAAGAAACATTACCTGAACTGTCTATTGCTTTTGCATATACCACATACTTTCTATTGGTGTTCAGCGTAGTTTCCCGACCGGTAACCCATTTTTTACCTACTTTTTGTTCAAGCTCGTCTGCTGTTGTGGGGGGAGTATCAATATTTCCATTTTCCTCCCCTGCGAGGATATAATACTGAGTAGACGTTATAGTTACCCCGGGGACGCTGTGAGATGATTCGATAGTCACAGTCTGATTATCTTTAAAGAATAGTCCGAAAGTTATTTTATTTAAAAGTTCTCTCCATTCATTGTCATTGTTTTTAATTTTGATAGTCACAGTAGGAACCACTCTGTTTCCTCTGATTGATACCGAATATACATCGCTTTCCAATCCGGCAGCGCTTATTAATCTTATATCGTAAGTAATAGTTTCACCATCCGGATACTCGTCTATATTATGTGTAAATTTATACCCGGTTTTGTTGGTGCTGCCCTCACTATAAACTTTTTCCCATTCTCCCTGGGATATAATTTGTCCCTCAGAACTTTTGCAAGTTTTACGCAGCCAAAATGCCGTTTCCCCGAGATTTTTTTCCTTATTACCTACAATTACATTTATACTTTTATTAGTCCATGAATCATTCTGATAGTCGTTTCCATCGGCGTCGGTAAGATTCACGTTGATGGCAGGTTTAGCGGTGTCCACCTGATCAACCGTTACAGTATAAGTTACTTCTACACCTATAGAATTTGTTGCTTTAAACAAATATTCTCCGTTAGATGTAGCTGTATAGTAATACTGCCCTTCATCATTGATTCTTACGGCATTCCAACTGGACATTCCCTTTTTGCTTACCTGCATATCGATACTTCCGTCTGGGGGGCGAGATGCCGGTCCCAATGTATCCTTATCAAAACTCAGCTTGATGGTGTCTGACTGAACAGGACTTGATGGTGCAGTGTTTGTCCTTATTATCTTTGGTGTTTTCGTATCTTGTTTAAACGTTATCTTCTGAGGTTTAAATATAGCACCGGTGACTGCGTTTTTAAGTCTGTAGGCAAAGGGATTTTCATCATTAAATACACCGTCATCCATAACTGTAATGCTGTCGCTATATGCGGGTTCACCCTCATCACGAGAAATTTTGTATCCGCTAGGAGGAGTCAGCGTTACCCCGCTTATATACCAACCCTCTTTTGTATTACCGCTTATCGTAATATTTGGGGCATTCTCTTCATCATATATCATATATATATTATTTTTGTCTGCAATGTAATTAAGATTATAATTGCGGTTTACGGCTGAGTTGGGATCTAAAGAAAGGGTGCCCTTGACTATCTTATATCCTTTTTCAGTACTAACTACGTATCCTGAAGAGTCAGTGTCGGCTTCTGATGCGTCAATAGCAAGCTTCCCGGAGAACTCCGGTTCATATCCTTCAACTTTGCCCTCTAACACCATATCACTGTAATCTATACCCTCCCTTAATTTCTCCAGGGACAATGCTCCGTATGGGGAGCTCAGGCCTGATTTAGGATATACGGTTAGTGTTGCAGGATTAATATTAAAGGTTTTAGTAACTTGTCCGGTAAAATTCCCGATTCCGTTTATAATAGCGGTAGGAAGCGTAGAATCATCTTTTTTTACAGTTATGTTGTCTTGATAATTGAGCCAGTAATCTTTGTCAGGAATCAGTTGTCTTGTTTCGTCATAATTGTTTGGGAACTTTACTGTATAAAATACATAGGGAGAGGGGGTTTGAGCTGTACCGTTAAATGTCCTATCGCTAATATCACTTATGGATATCAGACCTTCTTGCTGAGCCTTGGCAAGGTCAAGCGGGGATATAGTAATTTCTACTTCGCATTCACCGGTATAATCCCCCATGCCAATTATTTTTACTTTGTGAGTCCCTGCATCTATTATATCTCCGTGACTCGCCAAATAGAAGTCCTCACCGGGACTTAGCTTACCTGAGGGCCTTACACTATTGCCTTTTGGCGCGGATGAGTCTAAAACTGTTATGTCTTCAGATTGGATATTTTGGACTGTTCCGTCATAAGAATAGTTTTTACCCACTGTTGCCTCAAATCTGGGATCACTTAGATCAAGTGGGGATATAGAGAATGATTTACTTACGCTTCCGTGGAAATTGCTCCCCTTTTTGCCATCAGTAGCACTGCCTTCCACCGCTGTAATGACAACATTTCCTCTGCCGGCATGTGTATTGTTTAAGAATAAAAGGTTATAGTCAGCACCCTCCCTCAGTGTGGTAGATACATCGGTTTTACTGTTATGATATTGAACGTTTATATCCGGTCTATACTCGTCATAGTTATATGTTGAATCAGCAATATCTGAAATAGTGACCAGATTTATATTAAGAGTTTGTATATCAAAAGTAGCTGTGCGTGGGTAAGTATAAAAGATACCACCGCTATTTCCATGCGTTATCTTTATTGTGGGGGTAGACACTAGTGGATTGTCTGTGAGCCCTTCAGGGGTTACTCGTTTATTTGCATCTATGTTATTCTCATAAGATACTGTATAGATTGAACTGGTGCTTTCAATGAGCTTGCTCTCTGTCTCTGATACATATTGCGATACGATTACGGTGGGTGTTTGGGCTTCGCCGTTATATGTAAACGTACCATTATCATTAACATACATAACCTTTATATTCACAGTATCTAAATCTATGAGTTCCTTCCACCTGCTATCTTCTTTATATTTAACTGTCCTCTGGGCGGGCAAATATGATGAAGATTCAGTATAGTATATCTTAGCTCCGTACGTTACATTATATATATGAGAATTTCCACCTTTTCCGCCTGGCAGTGTACCATTGGAGTTGCCTATTGAACTGTGTCCGCTTCCTCCGCTTCCTCCTGACAAAGAAGTGACATCACTAGGGCCAGCAGAAGTGGTATCACTAGGGTCGGCAAAAGTTATAAGGGAGGGTGACCAGCTTTTCCCGGCAAATCCGCCATCGCTACCACAGTCATTGCCACTGTTTCCGCTATTTCCACCGAGGGTTCCGCCACCGGTGCCATTGGAACGTGTGGGGCTTGCGCCACCACCACCGCCGTAGGAACCGTAATTAAAACCGTATACATATGGTCCTCCACTGGCGCCGCCGCCGCCGCCGGCCGCACCTGCTGCGTGACATTTATACGATCCATTGTCTTCATCTCCGGCACTACCGCCGCCGCCGCCGCCGCCGCCGCTGCCTCCAAAACCTATGGCTTCGCCAGCGCCGCCGGCGCCGCCGCCACCACCGCCGCCGCCGCCTGAGGCAATATTTTTATCATAGACTATGTTTCCATGATTGTTATAATAAGCAGTATCTCCGCCTTTTCCGCCACTTCCGCCTTCTGCCATTGCTCCGCCAAGTACTGTTATTTTTCCGCCTACTGTAGATATATAAATTTCTCCATGATAATCAGCGCGCTCACCATCGTCTCCCGCACTGCTTGAACCTCCACCTCTGCCGCCGAGACCACCCTTGCTCCCTATTCCTGCGCCTGCACCGTTTCCGCCTTTTCCGCCTCCTCCGGCTTCTCCAGAAGATTTGTGATGTTTTTCTGCCATTCCGTTTCCGCCGGCTACCCCGGGCTGACCTGCGCTTGCAGCTCCCCCCTCTATGTGTATGTCGTCATCGCCTTCTGAGCAAGTCCTTATATATATTGTCGAAGTCTGAGGAACGAAAATGCCCGGGGTTCCTGCATACGTATCATTAGCCTTGCATCCCTTAATCGTCACTTTACCGTATATATAAAGGTAGACTTCCGTATTATTGTCTACTACTATGGGAGATTTCCCGGCACCATTATCAGTCATTTTGAACTCTATGGATGTCCCATCTTTAGGCCCTTTTAGCAAATATTTGCCATTCTTTAGGTTGAGAGGTATAGGAGCGTCGGTGCGGCTTTGACTATAAATACCTCCGTCAAAGAAATTTGTATCCTCTAATCTATCTTCTAAAAAATCTTTGAATTTAAAGTCAGTTTTAGGTTCCGCTGCTCCCACGGACGGTGAAACCAGACCGATAGGAAGAAAGCCCATAATCAAGCTGAAAGACAGCACTAATGACAATAATCTTTTAAATGCATCTTTTAAAACTTTCTGTCTCATAGATTTAAATTCACTCCTTTTAAAATTCTGAAAATATCTTAGAGGGAATTGTACCAAAAATATATATAATTTTCAAGCTTTTTTACATTAAATTATATTTATCATGCAGTAGAATTAGAATTTATGACCTATAACAGTATATTATACGCAATTATTATGTGAAAAATTAAATATAGTCTACCGGGGAAAAACCAATATTTTAAAAAAGGCTTGCCTTTTATTGCTTTGCTATATTAGAATGTAATGAAATTAAAATAAGGGGCTGCTTTTCAGTGGAAAAATTTTTAACTATAAAAAGTTTTTTAGTGGATCATACCAGAATAGATAGGGGTATCTATATTTCAAGAATTGATGGAGATATAACTACATATGACATAAGGTTTATAAAACCGAACACTCCCCCATATCTTGACAATGCAGGGATGCACACAATAGAACATTTATTTGCAACATATGTAAGAAATACAAGATTTGGCGATAATATTATTTATGTGGGACCTATGGGATGCCGTACAGGATTTTATTTGTTAGTACGGGATTTAAATGCTAATCAGGTGATAGAATTGATTATAGATACTTTGAAGTTTATAGTGGATTTTAAGGGCAAAATACCCGGGGCAAGTGAAAAGGAGTGCGGAAATTATCTGGAACACGATTTGGAAAAGGCGCAGTTTTACTCAAGAGACTTGCTCAGTGCCGTTAAAAATTGGAAGGTAGAAAATTTACATTACTAAGCAGGGGTTCTTAGAAGAAATACTAGTGAAATTTATGGATATATAGTATAATATCCTCATAATATCTTGACTAATGGGGGATCAATGTTATGAACAATGTAATTAAGATGGGAAAAAAGGTTTTGGCGGTAGTAGTACTGTTTTTTTTATTTTTATCTCCGATGTGTTTTGCAAAGGCTAGTAAAAATCAAGTTACAGAAAGGGAGCTTCTGATACTTGCGATAATGTCATACAGCAATAATCAACAGCGGTATGTTACACACATACAAGATGACGAATTTAATGCAAAGTGGTTTGCGGGATATGCTGATCCCTCAGAGCTTGAGGGCTGGAAAATAGTTGATATTGTCATGAACCGAGACGCAAAGAAGATGGATGGATTTTCGGTTGTGGCGTACAAGAAAGAAAATAACGTTGTGGTAGCGTTCAGGGGGACGGGCATTGACTCTATTAAAGCAAATAAGGGGGATATAATATTTAGCAGAGAACACCCTCAGGCAAAACACGTAATAAATTACATAAACACCTTAAGGAATGCTTCGTTTACTAAAGGTAATACTAATATATACTTTACGGGTCATGCCTCCGGCGGATATTTGGCAACATTTGCACTTGGGAAGAGCTTGTCTATAAGTGAGCTTAAAGGCAAGGTAAAGAAAGCCGTGACTTTTAATGGTCTGGGGATAGGATATATTGTAAATAAAACGATGCTGAAAAATTTATTAAAGGTAAATCCGAGTCAGTTGGTTAATTATGCCGTTAGGGGGGATAAATTGTCTGAAATAGGCAAACATTTTACGAAGATTATATATGTGGATTTAGTGAACCCAAAAATAGATGCAGTTCACCAGAGGGTGGTTGGAAATCCATATTTCCCGTATAGTTTTTTTGCCGATGAGATATTTGCTGCGTGAATGAGATAACAGATTTAAATTTCGCTAATCGAGGAGAGACAGGGTGATATTTTTATGGGTAGTGTATTAGTTACAGGTGGAGCGGGGTATATAGGTAGCCACACGTGTGTTGAATTACTAGAGTGCGGCAGGGAAGTTATTGTTATAGATAATTTTGTTAACAGTTCTTATGAGTCAATAAAAAGGGTACAGGATATAACGGGTAAAAAAATGAAATTTTTTGAAGGGGACATGAGAGATAGGGATTTTTTGAGATCTGTATTTTCGGAAAATGAGGTGGATTCAGTTATACATTTTGCAGGACTAAAAGCTGTGGGGGAGTCATGCGAGGTGCCCCTTGAGTATTACGATAATAATCTAAATAGTTTGATTGCACTTTGTGAGACAATGGCCGGGTTTAACGTAAAAAAGCTTGTATTTAGTTCGTCTGCTACAGTATATGGAGACAATCAGCCACCATACAACGAGAATATGAAACCCGGTCTTATTACTAATCCTTACGGTCGTACAAAGTATATGGCAGAGCAAATTTTAAGTGATTTATCCATATCTGACGGCGAATGGAGTATATTAATTTTACGTTATTTTAATCCGATAGGGGCACATGAAAGTGGAAAAATAGGTGAGGATCCGAAAGGAATTCCAAATAATCTGATGCCGTATATACTAAAAGTTGCTATTGGGGAGCTGCCGGAACTGAAAGTTTTTGGGGGGGATTATAAAACTCCTGATGGGACGTGTATACGGGACTACATTCACGTAGTGGATTTAGCCAAAGGACATATTAGCGCATTAAAGAAGTTAGATAAATTTAAGGGATTTGATATATACAATTTAGGGACGGGAAAAGGCTGCAGTGTACTTGAACTTATCAACAAGTTTGAGGAGGTCTGCAAGGTTAATTTAAATTATTCAGTTGGGGATAGGAGAGATGGAGATTTGCCGGTTTGTTTTGCAGATACATCTAAAGCTGAGAAGCAGCTAAATTGGAAGGCTAAATACGATATAGGAAGAATGTGTGAAGATTCATGGAGGTGGCAGATTAGTAATCCAAAGGGGTATAAACGCTAATTATAAATCGTAAAAACGCCATTATGGTGGCGTCCGATTGGTATATATTTAATTGAAATTATGATAAGTTACAGAATGACTAAATAAAAAACATGAATATTTAAAATAATATTGACAATACAAAAATATTATGATAATATTAATTCGAAAGGAGTTAGTATTATCATGTTTAACAAAATTAAAAAAATCGGAAGAGTCGGGATGTTTGTTTGTGGTATGATGGTCGCAGCGGTGCTGTTTAACCAGAAGGGTTGTTTTGCGTATCCTCTTAAGGTAACTGTAAAATTAGAGGGAAAAGTAGATGAGCGGACAGTGGAAGTGGAAGCTAAAACGACCTGGCAGCAGGTGCTGAATGCGTTGGACTTGCCGTCTGATGAGTATATTGTTGCGGCCTCAGATGATAGGGTGTTTGCACCGGCATTTACCATTGGATGGTATGGTTCCATATTTGATGAGCGAGGCGAGCAGGTAGTGGATATACATGTGTTTAATAGGAACTTATCGTTGAGGAATTTTGTGATTGATGGGGTATTAGAGAGCAAAGGGAAGAACCTTGATCATAATATTCACACTTGCAATAGGTTTGTAAAGACCACCTTATTTGAAAACTTTTGGAAGATGAGCGCTGATGGAGATAAAGCAAAGAGTTTTCTTGAGGGGAGTGAACTTAAGAGCAGAAGGTTCGCTTGCAGAGCCAAAGAGAGCGACCGTAATTTACCGTCTCCCTACTTGGTGAGGGATGGAGGACAGGGTGAGTTGTTCTTTTCTGGGAAGAAATTTGAGGATGAGATTATTTGTGTTGAGCCGAACCCCGGATATTCATTTGGTAAAAACAAATCATCTGGTACAGTATTTAATTTCCTGGAGTTGTTTTCAGCTCCGGTGACGAAAAACACTAGCGCTGATATGACAGATAGTGATTCTACAATTTCCTCGGGTCCACGTGAGCATGAGTAATATGGATTTGCTGTTTTAATGATTGTTTTGTTTCTCTCAATTTAAGGGTCTAATTCTAAGATTTGGGAAACAATGGCGAAAACGGCTATGCATGTTTTTAGAATACTATGTTGCCTTAGAGCGGAAAGTAATATTTTAAATGCCTCTTTTGATAAAGATAGTAGTTGTAAAGTGTGCTGAACACAACTATTACCTAGACTAAAGGGGCACATTATGTTGAAATTTAGATGATTTATGGTAAAGTTTATGGCCTTTATTTTAATGCGACTTTGATTTAAACACACTGCAAAATACATTTGATATATTTTTAGCCATATTTTTTATAAGCTCATTTCTTACGTGTGAATGGCTTCTTACTAAAGGGTACACAGTGGGTTGTGGGGTTAGTGAGCTGTATTTTATATCACCTGTGGAATGGGCTCGTGCATCTTTTTTTAATCTGGGGTGGGATGCTGACTGACTCTGATTATCAGGAACAGGTTTTACGCATAGAACCTGTGGAGAAACTAGTATGGGGACAGATATTATAAATATACTTATTATTTTTTTAAGAGGCTTCACTCATTATCGCTCCTTTTTGATATGGTGTTTCTTATATAATTATATGGAGTTTAAATCCACACTGTGACAGCTAAAAAATGCAGCAAAAACCGGTTAGTATTTTGGAAGCTGGGATATAAAGAGGCATATAACTTTTAATTTATAGTTTATATATGTCCAAAATCGTACATGATACTGCTGTAAAGCAAGGTAATTGATGTAAATATTTTTGTGGCATAGATTAATTATATTTTTTGTTCGCATGACTTTGGTGTTACAAGTACCGAACTTTGTTTCGAGGGTTATTTTTTTGTGTTTAAAAAAGTCTTGACAGATTTATGATTGAGATGATATAATAACTTTGGTTCTGTGGATAAGGCGGCATAGCTCAGTTGGCTAGAGCATTCGGTTCATACCCGAAGCGTCGATGGTTCAAGTCCATTTGCCGCTACCATTTGTTGATGATGTTACTTTTGGCCCGGTGGTCAAGCGGTTAAGACACCGCCCTTTCACGGCGGTAACACGGGTTCGATTCCCGTCCGGGTCACCAGCATTTTGTCCTTATTAAGGTTATTAGTTGTCTTTGCTGCTCTAAAAATACTGTAAGGTGCTTGGATTTGCTCTATGGTAGAAAATATGAAGGTTAATCGGTGTTGTTTTTGAATGCATAGCTCAGTTGGTTAGAGCGTTCGCTTCACACGCGAGAGGTCAAGGGTTCGAGTCCCTTTGCGTTCACCAGATTACTTGGGTTTGTGTTGTTCTGTTTTTGTGTTATATAAAATAGGATCCATGCTATAACTTCTGTGAGGGTGTCATACAGCGGAATTATAGCATGGTCTGTTTTTGGGGGTGCCATAAAAGAGGATATAGCATTGAGAGATTGGTAGAAATAGGCTAATTGCTTTGGCATAAAGCAGCTTTAAATACCAATTTTATAAAACTCATTTTGTATATTTAACTCCTATATTACGCATGCGGCACTTCCCTGTTCTTTGTTATTTTAGCCTATATTGGTATGGATTGATGTGGATTTATAGTTTACTTCTCTGCCGAACAATTTCATAAAGAATTACAGCGGAGGCCGCCGATACATTCAGCGAATTTACTTTTCCAAACATAGGCAATGAAATGATGCCATCACATTTTTCTTTGGCTATTCTGCTTACTCCTTTTCCCTCCGAGCCAACAACCAACGCTATGGGTCCCATGAGGTTTTGTTTGCACCAAATCTGTCCGCCGGCCTCTGCTGCATAAACCCATATATTAAGATTTTTAAGTTTTTCTATTACCGAGGGTATATTTGTTTCTCTTGCGATTAACATATGCTCAAGCGCACCGGCGGAGGCTTTGTCTACTGTAGGAGTAAGTCCCACAGACCTTCGTTTGGGGATAATAACGCCATGAACTCCGGCACACTCAGCGGTTCTTATGATGGCGCCGAGGTTGTGAGGGTCTTCAATTCCATCTGCTATAACGATAAAAGGCGGTTCATTTTTTTGGGCTGCACAGTTCAGTATACCCTCTAAAGTGCAGTAGTTCTTCACACATCCGACTGCGATAACTCCCTGATGAGGAATTTTTCCCGACAATGAATCCAACTTTTGTTGAGCGACCTTTTTGATTTGTATACCTAGATTTTTAGCTTTGTTTACTATGGGAATCAAAGAGCCTCTGACGGTTTTTTCTGAAGTTAATATATAATCTATATTTTTCCCTGCATTCAGAGCTTCCATAACAGGATTACGGCCTATTATTAAGTTATCTGACCGGGAAAATTCATTCTTCATGTGGTTTGTTTTCATCTTTGAGAGTCTCCTAAGCATGCAAGTGCAGAAAAACGGTAAAATTTTACGCATCTTGCCCGTATTAATTTAAGCAATAGAGTCTGAGTTCAATTATTGTTTGTCGTCTTTTTTAGAGCCGCTCAAGGGACATCCGTCACAAGAACTGCATCCATATGACGAACAGCCTTTTTTATTTTTAGATTTTCTAATGTAATGTCCTATGGTAAGTGCTATGATTACAACACATGCAATTACAATAATTAAATCAAAAATTTTAATCACCTCCCTTTCTATTTTTAGATTTTCTAATGTAGTGTGCTATGGCAAGTGCTATATTTACAACGCATGACATTACAATAATTAAATCGAAAATTTTAATCACCGCCCTTTATAAAATTTTCTGAATAAGCGTTCCGACTTGGAATACAAGGGCGGATATTAAAAATGCGGTCAAGAACTGGTATATTACGGATAAAACTGTAAGTTTTAAGTTGCCGAGCTCTTTATACATAGCAGAGACTGCCGCGACACACGGAGTATACAAAAGTACAAATACCATAAAAGATACTGCACTAAGGGTTGTAAAGGATTTACACAGTGCATTTGAAACGCTTTGTGACCCCTGGGGATAAAGTACTGTCATTGTACTTACTATAGATTCTTTTGCGATTAATCCGGTCAGCAGAGATACAGAGGCACGCCAATCACCGAACCCGCACAGGGTAAACACGGGGGCAATAAGGCTCCCTATGGATGAGAGGATACTCTTTGAACTGTCGGTAACGAATGTGAAATTTTTGTCAAACGACTGAAGGAACCATATAACTATGGTGGCACTTAAGATTACTGTTCCGGCTCTTTCTATGAAGTCTTTGACCCTATCCCATATATGCAGACGAAGATTTTTCATAGAAGGAATTTTATAATCTGGGAGTTCCATTATAAAAGGAGTGCTTTGTCCCTTGAAAAGTGAATCTTTGAATAAGAATGCAGTAAATATTGCAAGGATTATGCCAAGTATGTATAACAATGAGATGGCTAGAAACTGGGAATGGGGGAAAAATATTGATGCAAAAAGTAAATATGTTGGGGTTTTTGCACTGCATGACATAAAAGGTATTAAGAATATTGTAAGTCTCTTATTTTTTTTATCTTCCAGGATTCTGGTTCCGAGTATAGCCGGTACACTGCACCCGAACCCCATTATCAGAGGAACGAACGCTTTGCCGGAAAGGCCGAGTTTGCTTAGCACCTTGTCCATTATAAACACCGCTCTTGCCATGTATCCGGAGTCCTCCAGGAGAGAAAGCAGTGTAAATAGTATTAATATTTGAGGGAGAAAAGATATTACTGCACCGACTCCCCCTATCACAGCATCCATGATAAGGCTTTTACTCCAGACCGATGCATTTAATGTACCTAAAAGACCCTCCGTTACATTCCCTATTCCTATGCGTATAAATTGTTCTGTTTGATTCTTTAGATATGTTCCGAAAGGACCGAATGTAACAAAAAAAATAGATAGCATTAAAAAGACAAAAAGCGGAATGGCGGTAAATCGTCCTGTGACGATATCATCTATTTTCGAAGAGATGGAAATATGTTTTTTAAATGCATTTATTGGTTTTACGCATTCATCACAGATATCACAAATATATTTATACCTTTGGTCAGCAATGAGCATTTCACGGTCTATATTTGGTGAAAGGGGACACGAATTTATTAAACGGTTTAAATATAAGACCGCTTTTTCGGGTAAATCTACCTTGGAGATAACCAGGGGGTCACCTTCAAAAAATTTGACCGCATTAAATCTCACACACGAGGATACATTATTATTTTTGAGCTGCACAGAAATAATTGAGAGTATATTTTCAAGGCTTTTTGAATATATGTGAGGTTCTATATTATCATGACCCGTATAGTTTATAATTTCCTGGGTCTGCTCTATAAGTTCATCCAGACCATTATTTTTAGATGCAGATATTGGAATCACAGGGAGGCCTATTTTTTTTTGAGAGCAGATTATAGTTTATAGTTTTGCCTTTTTTTTCTAAAAGGTCACTCATATTCAGAGCTAAGAGCATTTTGCAGCCAAGTTCCATCAGCTGGGTGGTTAGGTATAAACTTCTCTCTAAGTTGGTTGAGTCTATAATATTTATAATCAAATCAGGTTTCTCGTCCATTATATAGTTTCTCGTTATTATTTCCTCTGGAGAATACGGGGACAAAGAATATATGCCGGGCAAATCGACGACATGCGCGAGAATAGTAGAATTTTTCAGCCTACCCTCTTTCCTTTCCACGGTTACTCCGGGCCAATTTCCTACGTACTGAGCACTACCCGTGAGATGATTAAAAAGGGTAGTTTTCCCACAGTTTGGGTTTCCGACCAGGGCTATCTTGGGTATAGAAATTTTTGACTCTTTTTTATGTAAGAATCTATACGGTGCATTCACAATTTCCTCCGAGGTTTTGCTTTTCAGTTGGTTCATTAGTGTTTATCACTTCCAATTGCATTTTATATTTTTTGTATTTTTCTACTGATCAAGATAAAGCGATATATTTCGAGGGACATATAAAAAGACACAGTGCTGCCCATATTTTATTTGCGCATTTGTTCGACACCGGCATTATATTGTGTTTGTAAAGGAGTTCTATCTGAGACGAGAATTTTCTCTGCTTCTGATTTCCTTATTGTCAACTCGTAACCACGGATATCTATTTGTATAGGGTCTCCGAAAGGAGCAAGACGTATTACCGATACTTTTGTTCCCGGAGTTATACCCATATCTATCAAACGACGTCTAAAAGCTCCTTTGCCGCCCACACTTTCGATAAATCCCGTATATCCGGGAGGTAATTCGCTCAATTTTGGCATGACATTTCTCCTGATGATACAACAATTTTAATAATACTCATTTTATTATACCATTAGTATGACTATTTGTAAATATATGCGTTGCAATTATGCAGATATTCGCCAAATTTTGGCATGCATGTGTGGAATCAATAATAAAACCTAAAAAGATAATGAAAATAAAGCAAAAAAATAAACTTAGGTTTAACTAGAGCTATGGGAGTGCCGCATGCGTAGATATAAGAAAGTTAAATATGTAAAATAAGTTTTATTAATTTTGGGAGTGTTTTATACAAAGCCAACCGCAGTATTTCCGTCAATCTTTCGATATCATGTCCTCTTTCCTGGCACTGTCGGGCTATTGACAAGTATTTGATCATGTATTATAATAATACCATAAGATAAAATTAATTCAAAGAAGGAAGCGTTGTTTCTATGAAAAAGGTCAAATTATTTTGTCGAGCGGTGATGTTTTTGTTTGCGGCGCTTTTTGTTGTTTTCCCTGTTTGTGCAAAAGAGGCAGAGGAATCATCGCAAAAAGACTTGGAGATTGTGTTTATAGTTGATAAGAGCGGTTCGATGTACAATTTGGCCGATGACACGATAGGGGGATTTAACTCTGTTATTGAAGAACAAAAAGCCCCTGATAAAAAGGGAAACGTATATGTTACGACCGTGATGTTTAACCACGGAAGAGAGAAGATTCATGACGGAAAGAACATCAAGGATATTGCTCCTCTGACGAGGAAAGATTATCGCCCTTCCGGATGCACTGCTCTGCTTGATGCTGTGGGAAATACCATTTTGGAACTTTCGTCTGATGATAAAGTAAAAGAACATAGGGTTATGGTAGTTATAATAACAGACGGATACGAGAATGCAAGCAGAGAATTTAACAGAGAACAGGTGAAAAACTTGATTGTCCAAAAGCAAAAGGACTGTGGTTGGGAGTTTGTGTTTTTAGGTGCGAACATCGATTCTGTAAAAGCTGCCGGAGGTATCGGGATTGCACCGGAATTTGCTAAGGATTTCCACGCAACTTCAAAGGGAATGAGAGATACATATGCCATTGTCGGAAACGCAATCAGCCAGGTGAGGGACAACCGTCAGATTAGTTTGGACAAGTAGTACGAACATGGTGTTTCTGAGTAAAGCCGGATGGGGTGCGAAGGTTTAAGGTTTTAGGTATTGGATTAGGTATTGAAAAAGAGTCCGGGTTCGATTACTGAGGGGGCTCTTTTTTATGGATAAATATCTACTCAGTTGGTTTATTTAGGAGACACGGCCCTTGACCTTTACGAATGAAAATGAATAATTTTAAAAAAAGATAGTGTTGGTTTATTGACTGCCGTGTGAAAAATTGGTATAATGTTAGAACCGCTTATTGCAGGCCAATAAAGATTAGATTCTGCCTGTTTCAATAGCGAGATTAAAAAAGGTGGGTGCAATCCATTATGTATGCAGTTTTAGAAAGTGGAGGAAAGCAGTATAAGGTGAAGAAGGGTGACATTATATATGTCGAGAAGCTTTCAGCAGAAGAAGGAGCTTCTGTTGAATTTAAAGTTCTTGCCTACGGGGATGAGAACGGAATTTATACCGGAAGTCCTTATATTGATTCAGCAAGAGTACTCGGGAGGGTTATAGAGACTAAAAGAGGTAAGAAAATAACTGTTTTTACTTATAAACCTAAGAAGAGTTGTAAGCGTAAAATGGGTCATCGTCAGTGGCAGACTAAGGTGGAGGTTACTGAGATTGTTCCTGACATTAGTTCTTATGCTTAAGATTAAGTTCTGTAATTTATCAGATGGCAGGGTAGTAGGATTTCATATTTTAGGTCACTGTGGGTACGCAGAGAACGGCAGAGATATCGTATGTGCAGCAGTATCTTCGGCGACATATCTGGTGATTAATACGATAACTGATGTTCTTAGAATAAACCCACGTGTATTAAATGTAAGCGATGGAAATGCCGAGTTTGTCGTAGAAGAAAGTGACGAATTACAATGCAGGAGTTTATTGAATGGGCTCAGAGAGCATTTTTTAGGGCTCGAGCAGCTTTATCCTAAAAATGTTCAAGTTGATTATATGGAGGTCTGATTATGTTAAAAATAAATATTCAGTTATTCGCACACAAGAAGGGATTAGGTTCAACTAAAAATGGTCGTGATTCGAATCCTAAATATTTAGGGGTTAAACGTTCCGATGGTCAATATGTTTTGGCGGGTAATATTTTGGTTACTCAGCGTGGTACAAAAATTCATCCAGGCAAGAACGTTAGACGTGCATCGAATGATTCATTGTTTACTGTTACCGATGGAAGAGTTAAGTTTGAACGTTTAGGGAGAAATCGTAAGAAGGTCAGTGTTTATGCCTGTGAACAATAGACAAATATCTTATACGAAACAGGTGTTGGACTAGTGTTTGTAGATTCAGCGGTTATAGTGGTTAAATCAGGCTCAGGAGGAAATGGGGCTGTATCTTTCCACAGAGATAAATTTACTGCCTCAGGTGGTCCTGACGGTGGGAATGGTGGCAGTGGTGGGGACGTAGTATTTCAAGCTGATGAGAATTTATCTACTCTTACTGATTTTCGCTATAAAAAGAAGTACTGCGCCGAAAATGGCAGGGATGGACAATCTGCTCGAAGGACCGGTAAAAGCGGTGCGAGTTTGCTAATAAGGGTTCCTCTGGGGACGGTTATAAAAAACAATGCTGATGGCAGAATTATAGCGGATTTATCTGATAAAACCCCGGTGGTTGTGGCAAAAGGTGGTAAGGGTGGCGCCGGAAATATGAATTTTGCGACACCTGTCAGGCAGACACCCAGGTTTGCTAAAGCCGGAGTGAAGGGTGAAGAGCTTGAACTTAAGTTGGAATTAAAGTTACTGGCAGATGTGGGACTGGTTGGTTTCCCTAATGTTGGGAAATCGACGCTCATTTCTGTTGTTAGCAATGCTAAGCCTCAGGTGGCGAACTATCATTTTACGACTCTTACTCCGGTTTTAGGAGTAGTAAATTATGGCAATGATTTTTCGTTTACGATGGCAGATATTCCGGGACTCATAGAAGGAGCTTGGAAGGGCACAGGATTGGGACAGCGCTTTTTAAAGCACATCGAGAGATGCAGGGCTATAGTTCACGTTGTGGATGTGTCTGGCAGTGAGGGAAGGAGTCCCATTGAAGATTTTGACATTATAAATAGGGAATTGAAAAATTACAGTTTGGAATTATCTAAAAAGCACATGCTCGTTGTTGGCAATAAGTCAGATATCGCTTCAGAGGAGAATATTAAGCTCTTTAAGGAGTATGTTGAGGACAAGGGATATGAATTTTTGTTAATAAGCGCCGTTTTGCACCAGGGAATTAAGGAACTATTAGATAATGTTGTACAAATACTGTTAAATTCTCCGCCGAGACTAATTTTTGAGCCGGACAAATCATATGATAATTATATGTTAGAGGAAGACGATAACATAGAAGTTGAAGTCAAGGATGGGGTTTATTATGTAAAGCCCAACCGGAAGCTTGATAGGTTGATTAATTCCGTGAATTTTGATGATTATGATTCTATGCAATACTTTCAGAGAATGCTGGTTAAGTATGGCGTGACATCCGCTCTTAAAAATGCCGGGGCAGAAGACGGTTCGCCGGTAAAAATATGCGGTACGGAATTTGAATTTTTTGAGTAAATATCTAGGAAGGAAAATGTCTTATAAACGAAATACCGGATGAGAAAATGCGCATAAAGATGTTAAGTCCTTTAAAGCTGGCATTTCTGGGAGATGCTGTTTTTGAGCTCTATATAAGGAAAAGTCTTGTGAGCTGTCGATATAATAAATCGGTGGGGGAGCTGAATAAGGAAAAAATTAAATTTGTTTGCTGTGAGGGTCAGTCGAATATTGTTAAGAAAATACTGGATATATTGACGCCCGAGGAACTGAACATCTATAAGAGGGGACGAAATGCACATGTCAAGCAGTGTCCCCAAAAGTCGTCTCCCTTAGATTATCACCGTGCGACAGGGCTGGAAAGTTTGTTTGGATATTTATATCTGGCAGGAGATTTTGAGAGAATAGACCGGATAATGGAGAGAATACAGGAATTTATTTGCCAAGGTTGTGTAGATGAGAAGGCGTGCGTAAGTCCAAATACTGGTTTTTCCGTGCGGCATACATAGATATATCATATAAAGATTTAATGTGATAATAGATTTAGTTAACAATTCTGCAAAAAGCACAAAATAATATAAATTATAAGGGTGCATTTATACTTGATTTGTAGCTAGATGTATGTTATAATAATATTAAAGAAAGGGTGAGATTTGATATGACACTTGTAGAACTTAGTGCTGGTGGTGCTGCGGCTGTTTTAGCTGTATGTTCTATTGTAGGTTTTATAGAAAAGTTTGGTAAATCGCTTGCGGATCTGAAAGGTGCGTACTTCGGAAGTTCTACTTCGAGCGATGCTGGAAGGGTAAGGCACTGATTCTGTCCCTCAGAAAGGTAAAGACACTAATAGGTTGGATGAATTGAATAATTGAATAAAAGTAAAGGAGGCATGGGTGATGTCTAATAGATTGGTAGCCACTTGTGCAATGATAGCTTGTATAGCGGGAGGAGCAAAGACGTTTTTTGGGTTACTGATTTTTCCTGAAACGGTAGCAGAGGTAAAAGAAATATGGGGAGATACGAACATCTCATGGAGGATGAGGGGCTTTAAGATTTTAAAAGCTATATCTTAGCTGTGTGCTTATTGTTTGACCCTTGAGTATACTGTTCAAGTTGGGCAGTTGTTCCGGGTTGGTGCGGTCTGTCCGGGGTAGTTCGATGAAAGTACCAAACGAAAGGGCTATTACATAGTTTTTATTCTTCTATGTAATAGCTTTTTTAGTCTGATTCTGTTATATCTTTGGATAAATATAAAAGGTAAATTGGTAATTATAGATAAAAACGAAAATATTAGTGCGTAATCCCAGGTATTTATTGAGAATGACACTATAGGAAATAAGCAACACATTGCGTGGTTCCATTCAGCTCTGCATGTTTCGAGTATAAACTCTTTGATATAACTTGTTGAGAGTTTTGAAAATTTGGGCAAACTCCTCTTTGAAAATCCATTTTTGCCTATATGTTGAGGTAGTAAATCCTTCCAATTTTTTATGTGCAAAACATCGGTATAAAATCGTCCATCCTTTTCCCATTTTCTGATTTGAAATAGTTTTCTATCTGGGGAGAAAAATCTTTTGTCTAATTTTATGCATAGCAAAAAAATCAACAAATCCCACATAATGATCAGAAAAATATTCGTTATTATTATTTGGAGGGCGGACAAATTTGCAATCATTATTTTCTACCTCACTTTATGTTTTTGAGGGCCTCTTTTCCTTTCTCAAATTTATTTTCAGCTTCTTTTAGGTTATTTTTCCTCTCGTCGCTCAAGGGCTTAGGGACATTATCCCTGTAAATTTCCAAACCTTCCCTGTATAAGTTATACGCTTCCATCATACTTTTATAGTGCTCTGAACTCTCCGGCGGAACTCTTGGACCTAAGTCGTTCTTAAGATAGTTTATTATTTCGAGTGAGTTATCTATCAGTTTATTCAGACGCTCCTTCGCATCTTCTGAACCGTTATAAGTTTCCACCTGATCTAAAACATCGCCAATTGAGTTGTTGAATTTTTGATTTTGCACGACAACTTCTTTAATATATTCGGAGGCAGTAATTTTAGAGGGTTGGTTTAGGGAACAGCCCGAACTAAGCATTATGAATACAAATAAGCTAAAAAACACATAAATATATTTAGTTTTCATACATTTCATCCTTTTTTTGCACTAATTCATTGTTTATATATTATCATATATATTTTTTTTGTCAATATGTATGGTATTTTGCTTATTATATATTTTCGAAATAACATAATTGACGTTTCTAAGGAAACTGTCCCCTCAAATTATATCATAATCTTAATAAAATAATATTTAGTTTCGTTAAAATTTCACGTAGAAATCAAACGAAACTAATAAAGAGTAAATTGTAAAACTTTTTAGTATTTAAATTCAGTGCATGAAGCCATATGTGGAGTGGCCGGACAATTGATTTTCTATTTGTAATAGCCTATTGTATTTACAAACACGTTCGCTTCGTGCAGGTGCCCCTGTTTTTATTTGTCCGGAATTTGTCGCAACTGCAATATCTGCAATAGAAGTGTCCTCGGTTTCGCCGCTTCTGTGTGAAATAACGGTCATATAGTTATTTTTCTGAGCAGTTTTTATTGCACACAATGTTTCGGTAAGTGTTCCTACCTGGTTGGGTTTTATAAGTATAGCATTACCGCTCTTTTGAGAAATACCTTTTCTAAGACGTTTCTCGTTGGTTACAAACAGATCATCTCCGACAATCTGAATTCTATTTCCATTTTTCTCTGTAAACTTGGAAAAACTGTCGAAATCATCATCAGAGAATGGATCTTCTATTGAGATTATAGGATATTTTTTTATCAATTCCTCATAATACGAGAACAGTTCACTTACCTTTACCGGCTTATCTTTTTTTGGAAATTTATAACTACCTTTTCCGTCGCTCCATTCTCCTGCAGCGACGTCTAAACATACAAAAACGTCTTCACCGGGTCGATATCCGGCCCTTTCTATAGATTTAACAATCAATTCCAATGCCAATTCATCTTTTTCTAAATTAGGAGCAAAACCACCTTCGTCTCCTATTGAGGTTGGGAACCCCTCTTTATGTAATATGTTTTTTAATTCGCAGTATATCTCTGTTCCCATTTGCATAGCCTCGCAGAAGGACTTGGCACCTAAGGGAAAAATCATGAACTCCTGTATTTCTATATTGTTGTCTGCGTGTGCGCCGCCATTTAATATATTCATCATTGGAATTGGGAGGGTGTTAGAATTTATTCCTCCTAAATAACTGTAGAGCTCCATATTAAATGATTTTGCCGCTGCTTTGGCACATGCAAGAGAAACAGCAAGAGTTGCATTGGCTCCCAATTTACTTTTATTTTCGGTTCCATCTGCATCAATCATCTTGTTATCTATTTTATATTGATCCTTTACGTCAATTCCGCAGAGAAGCTCATTTATCAAGGTATTTACATTGTTTACGGCCTTATATACACTCTTTCCGTTATATGCTTTTTCATGATCCCTTAGTTCCACAGCTTCATATTTACCGGTAGATGCTCCGGAAGGCACTGCGGCCCACGCTGTAATTCCGGATTCTAGCGTAACCATGGCAGAAACCGTGGGAGTACCTCTGGAATCAAATATTTGACTCGCTGTAATTTTTTTGATTTTGGTTGACTGCATAATACTCTACTCCTTTACAAAATACTATGTGTAGCAGTACAAATATATCATATTATAGGTTATAAATAAATCATATTTTTTACTAACTGCAACCACTTATACTTTATGAGAAACGGCGTACTAAATGCACAAGGTTAATTTTTAAAGTCCTGCTGTAATAATAAAATCATTTTTATGATGTCTTTTCCGTGTGCTATTGAGAAAAGTCATGATAAATTTTTTATTTTAGAGCAAAAATCTGACTGAATTTCAAGTAAGGTCGACTTTGCATCTAATGCATTATCTGCGACGCCCATAAAATAAATTTTTAATTTTGGTTCAGTCCCTGAGGGTCTGATGATAATACTATTATTGCCGGAGAGGATAAATTCCAATATGTCTAACTTGGGAAAATTTAATTCATAAACTGTGTTAGTATCCGTATCAAATGTTTGAGAGCCGAGGTAATCATTAATGCGAAGAATTTTCTTTTTGCCTATGAGTCCATAATGTGAATTTCTAAGATTTGACATAATGGAAAGCATTTTTTGCTTTTGACTTTGCTTGCTAAATTCCATACAAACAGTATTTTCGAGGTAAAACCCATACTTTTTATACAAATTATTTAAAACGTCAATAAGAGAGAGATTTTTCTCTTTGTAGAATGAGCAAATCTCACAGATGAGCAGTGCGGCGGAAACGGCATCCTTGTCTCTTGTGTATGCCCCGGTGAGATAACCATTGCTTTCCTCGAAACCAAATGCAAACGATTCTAAGGAATTTTTTATTTCAAGTTCATATATTTTTTGCCCCACATTTTTAAAACCGGTAGGGACAGAAACTATATCACATTTATATTCTTTTGCAATTGCATCTATCATTTTACTGCTCACCAAGGTGCGTATTGCCAAGGCGGAATCCGGCAAAATATTTTTATGTCTTTTTTGAGAAAGTATATAATTAAATAAAAGGATTCCTATTTGGTTACCGGTTAGTATATGATACTCTCCCTGATAAAAAACTCCTACACCCAGCCTATCACTGTCGGGATCAGTTGCAATTATTATATCTGACGAATTTTTCTTTGCTGTCTTTATAGCGAGACTAAAAGCCTCTTTTGCTTCAGGGTTTGGGTATTTACATGTGGGAAAATTTCCGTCAGGGTTTTCCTGTTCTTTTACGATATGGAGCTGTTTTACCCCAACTTTTTGCAAAACTTCTATGACAAAATCCTTACCGGCTCCATTTAATGGTGTATACGTAACACTCAATTCGCATTTTGCGGGGTATTGTTTATTTATAGACTGCTTTAAGACATTACGTATATATTTGCTATAAACCGACTTAGGGATAAGTGATATAGTGCCTTTTTCTAATTCTTTATCGAAGTCTGACAATCTAACGTCATCGAAAATGTCCACTTTATTGATGTGTTTATAAACTTGCTCCGTAATTTTTGGAGGCATTTGAGAACCATCGGAACCATAGCATTTATATCCATTATACTCTGACGGGTTATGGCTGGCCGTTATCATAACTCCGGCACTGCAGTGCAGCTCTCTCACAGAGAAGGAAAGAAACGGAGTAGGGGCTAACTGTTTAGAAATATAAGCTGTAATTCCGTTTGCAGCCAAAACTGCAGCAGTTTCTTTTGCGAATACATCAGAATTTATTCTTGAGTCAAATGACACTACTACCGATGCAGGGGAATAAGTGCTATTAAGGTAGTCAGCAAGACCCTGAGTGGCCTTTCTCACGGTATAGATGTTGAAACGGTTGGTGCCAATACCCATAACCCCTCTGAGTCCGGCAGTGCCGAATTCCAAATCAGAAGAAAACCTAGAAATAATTTCATCTTTGTTTTCTGAGATAGCTTTAAATTCAGACAACATTTGTGGATCATGTGAAAAATGAGTTTTCCAACGATCCAATAATTTTGTATATTCCATGACATATTTAGCCACCTTTAATAACAATTCTGATTTCAAGTATATCACGCAATTATATATAGTTCAATATTTAGGATGAAATAAAGTAAACAAGAACTTGAATCCAGTGTATTTTCTCGAGATTCTGAGGATATACAACTTTTAACTCTAAACATAACTAAGGCAAGGAGGGCAACAAATTAATTTGTATAATTATTTTCTTATTATTAGTTTATCGAGAATTTGGAATAAATAATTTACAAATTTATACATGCTATGTTATAATTGTTAAATCAATCTAGGGAAGGAAATGATTTTTATTTTGAAAATACTAAAAAAACTCCCATTGTTATTTTTGCTGTTTATTGTGTCTGTTGAGGGAGCCTATGCTGCCGGAGGTACTAAAAAGTGGTCTGCGCAAGAGGATAGGGTTCTTTTAGATGCAGTCAACCAAATTGGAAAAAAATGGTCTGAAATTGCGAAATTGCTTAAAGGCCGCACGCCAAGGAGGTGTAGAGAGCGGTATGAATATCATTTGAGTCCGTCTCCATACAAACGCACCCCGTGGACAGCCGATGAGGATGCTATGCTTTTGTCCCTTCATGATAGGTATGGAAGCAAATGGAGCGTGATATCTGATGCAATAGAATCCCGCTCACCTAATGCGGTAAAAAATCGGTTTAGGTGTTTGATAAAAAATAAAAATAAACTGTCTGGGGGTTTTTATAAGGATGTGAGGAGGCGACCCGGATATCAAATACACCATCTGCCGTCCAGAGCTGCATGGGGGGAGTCTGGCTTAAAGATAGAAAACGGTCTAATGCCCTGTATAGAATTACCTACAGAAGTTCATGGGAAGACCAAAAGTTTTGGTTCAACAAAAGAATCAAAAGAGTTTAGAGAGGATGAAGTTAGGGCTCTTAAAACAGGAGATAAAGACAAAATATTGGCTGTTATGGTCAGGGGCATACCGACTCCTGAGAGAAAAGCCGTGGTTGCTTCGAGCCCTTTCAGGCATGCCGTATTTGCTCTTGGAAGCCTGGAAGCCGTTGAGAATAAAACGGGAGGAGTAGAGGAATTTAGATTAAGCTGCCTCTAGCATTGGAGAGCATATGGATTAAAGATAGATATTAAAAAAGTCTTATTGGCACTCAGCACTTCTTTTTTCTAAGTGAGTGCTGTTTGAGTATGTGTGTAAATTGAAAGTATTTTATGAACCTACCAATGTTAAATGCTGGATTTTAAAACACTTATACACAAACCGGACTTAGTGGATAATTATTATTAGATAAGCACTTTGTTGTTTATACAGTTATTTCAGCTTATTTTAAGAATAAAATTCCAGGTTTGCAAAATAACACGTTTTTTCATTACTTTTTGTGGTAGAATATTTAGACAAGTAATTTTTTAGGAGGGGATGTTTTAGTATGTCTGAGAGAAGAAATGTCAGTATATGCGAAGGCGTAAACATTTCGTATATAAATGAAAAAAAATTTACAACGTCAAGAGTTTCATTTACTATGTTTGTTCCGCTAGAGAAAGGTACTGCTGCGGTAAATGCTCTTTTAATGGGAATTATGGAAAGAGGATGCCGAAAATATCCTGATTTTGAGTCATTTAATAGGTATCTAGAGCAGCTTTACGGAGCTAATATATTTTCAAATGTAGATAAAATAGGAGAAGTTCAGGCTTTAACAATATCAGCGGTCTGCATAAATAATCATTTGGGTCTTAACCGGGAAGATATTGTATCGAATGTTTCAAAACTGCTGCGTGACGTCATATTTGACCCTTGTGCAGATAATGGAACATTTAAGAGTGAGGATATTAATCAAGCAAAAAGACAGCTTAAAGAAAGTATAAGGGCAGAATACAATGATAAAAAACTATATGCTAAGCTACGCTGTGAAGAATTAATGTGTAAAAATGAAAAATTCAGCATTAATAAGCTTGGGAGAGAAGAGGATATAGATAAAATCGAGCCGAGTGACATATATAGAGCATGGCAGCAGCTTTTGCAATCTGCTAAGATAGAGATTATGGCTCTAGGGGATATAGATTTTGATAAGGTATGCCGAATTTTTTCGGATGCTTTTTCAAAGATTGAAAGAAAAAATGTTTCTGACTACGCTTCAGATGTAATAAAGACTGTTTCTGAGGTCAGGGAGTTTAAAGATTGTTTAGATGTTGTACAGTGTAAACTGGTAATGGGATTTAGGAGCAGATATTCGGTATTTACTGAAAGCATATTCCCCATTAAAGTGATGACATCGCTACTGGGCGGGACGCCAAACTCTAAACTTTTCCTTCATGTTCGTGAAGAGCTCAGTTTGTGCTATTATTGTGCTGCCGGTTTCAACAATTATAAGGGAATACTGTTAATTGAAAGCGGTGTTGAAAAAGACAATCTTGAGAGGGCAAAAAAAGAAATTTTAAATCAGCTTGATTGCATAAAAAAAGGTAATTTTACCGAGGATGAATTGGATGACACAAAAAAATACCTCGTGCAGGCGTTTGAGAAGATTGATGACAGTTTAAGTGCACTGAACGGATGGTATGTTTCGCAGGCAGTATCTCCGAAGGTATACACGCCTCAGGAATATATACGGCATTTAAACGGTGTTACAAGAGACGAAGTGATAGAGGCGGCAAACGATGTCACGCTGGACACCATTTATACTTTAACGGGAAAGGAAGGGAATAAATAATGAAACTCAAAGAAATAACAAGCAATAGATTAAACGAAAAATATTATTACATGAAACACCCATCAGGTCTAAACATATACTTATATCCAAAACAAGGCTATAAATCTTCTTACGCAATATTCGGGACAAATTATGGGTCTATAGATGCAAAATTTGAAACAAAAGATAAAGGGATAGTTGAAGTGCCGGAGGGAATAGCACACTATCTGGAGCATAAACTTTTTGAGAGTGAAAAGGGCAATGCTTTTGAACTGTATGCAAAGACGGGCACGTCGGCGAATGCGTATACTTCTTTTGATAAAACCGCATATTTATTTTCATGTTCTGAGAATTTCGATGAATCGCTCGGAATACTTCTGGATTTTGTGCAGACGCCTTATTTTACAGAAGAAAACGTTGAAAAAGAGAGAGGAATAATTGCCCAGGAAATAAAAATGTATGATGATAATCCTGATTGGAGAGTTTTTTTCAATCTTCTGTGTGCAATGTATAAGAATCATCCGGTGAGACTGGATATTGCAGGCACGGTGGAATCCATTTCTAAAATCACTCCTGAGTATTTGTATGAATGTTATAGGGCTTTCTATAATCTTAATAATATGTCATTATGTATATCAGGAAATATTGATAATGATAGTACGCTATCCATTATAGACAAACATGTAAAATATTCCGAACCGTTTTCCACCAAGCGTATTGTGCCCGATGAACCTGCCGATGTAGTAGATAAAAATGTGACTCAGGTGTTTGACATAGCCTCGCCTATGTTTCAGCTTGGATTTAAAGAAAGCCGGCATGGCGGTAAAGAGGAGAGAATCAGTGAAAAAGATATGGTTTGCACTGAAATCATTTTAAAATCTATAGCATCTAAAGCATCTCCTATATACAATAAACTTTTGGATTTGAATCTTATAAATACAGCCTCGTTCGACTATGAGTACATGGAAATGCCGGGGATGTCGTGTGCAATCTTCTCCGGGGAGTCAAATAATCCGGAAAAAACAGCAGAGGTTATAAAAAATGAGATAGAAAAACTTCACAGCACCGGCATAGATGAGGAAACTTTTGATTGGGCAAGAAGAGCTGTATATGGTGAAAATATAGGCGGATTAAATAGTATAAGGGGAATAGCAAACAATCTGCTTGATTTTTCGTTTTCAGGCAGAAATCTGTTTAAATACATTGATAGTATTTCGCAGGTAACACTAGGTGATGTTAACGAAAGACTCAAATCGCAGTTCAATAACGACTATTCTGCATTATCGGTAGTGAAGCCACGTGAATAATACTTTATATATCGTAGGCTTTCCGGGACTTGGAATAAATATAAAAATAGACCCTATAGCATTTACTGTGGGGTCTATAAAGGTCAGATGGTATGGAATAATCATAGCGATTGGATTTTTACTTTCATTTATTTACGTTTATATGAGGGCCAAAGATTTTGGGATTAATAGAGAGAAGTTAACCGATATAGCAATATCATGTATGATTTGTGGGATTATTGGTGCGAGGATTTATTATGTTATTTTCTACCCGGGCGATTTTTACAGACTTAATCCGGTTGAGATATTTAATATACATAAAGGCGGAATAGCGATTTACGGGGGGATTATAGGAGGAGCTATAGGGGGAGTAATTTTAGCAGGGTTAAAAAACGTAAAAATACTACCGCTTTTGGATTTACTGTCTATTGGTTTGATGATTGGGCAGTCTATTGGGAGATGGGGCAACTTTTTTAATCAAGAGGCATTTGGAGGAGAGACGAGCTTGCCTTGGGGCATGACCAGTGAGGGGACGCAGAATAAAATTGTACATCCGTGTTTTTTATACGAATCATTATGGTGTTTGGTAGGATTTTTGATTTTGCATGTGCTGAGTAAAAAATCAAGATTAAAACCCGGTGCAATATTTAACATTTATATTTTTTGGTATGGACTTGGGCGATTTTTTATAGAAATGCTTAGAACGGATAGCCTCATGTTTATAAATGTCAAAGTATCCGAGTACTTGTCTTTGGGACTGATCTTGTTATCCCTTATGGTATTTATTAAAATATACAAAGGACGGCTAAAGCTTAGCTAAGAACTGTCTGCATTGGGCGGCTAAATCGGGGTTTTGCTTTTCAAAATCATCTATGGAACCATTGTAGTACTGGGAATCTGCTTCCGCTAAAGGATCTTTCTTTCCTGCATTAATTTTACTCATGTGCCCTTCGTCTTCATATCCATCTAATTTACGTATACTTTTATTGTATTTTTCCTTTTCCACTGAATTCACCTCATTATATTCCTGGTTGATGTGCATATGCTATCATAAAGTCCTTGAAAAGTCAAATATTATACAAAATAAAAGTTGAAAATGCTTAATTATTATTATACTTGTGGTGAAAAGTGTGGCATTATAGTTCAAGCCTTATACTGCTCAAGATAAATTTATGCATTACTTG